>JAKPOQ010000133.1 GCA_029547745.1 Actinomycetes bacterium | reverse complement strand
CGCCACAAGATGCGGACGTCGCCGACGTGGCGCCCGGCCGCGACCCCGTCCTCACGCGGCGCAGCATCCGCAAGTACACCGACGAGCCGGTGAGCGAGGCGCACGTCGAGCGCTTGCTTCGAGCAGCGATGGCGGCGCCGTCGGCGGGTGACCAGCGGCCCTGGCGGTTCGTGGTCGTCCGCGACAGGGCGACGCTGACGGCGATCACGGAGGTCCATCCTTACGCGCGGATGCTGAGGCAGGCGCCGCTGGCGATCGTCGTCTGCGCCGACACACAGCTCAAGAAGTGGCCGCAGTTCTGGGAACAGGACTGTGCTGCGGCCACCGAGAACATCCTCATCGAGGCTGAGATTCTTGGCCTCGGCGCCGTGTGGCTCGGCGTCCATCCGTTGCCCGAGCGCGTCGAGGGCATCCGTCGCCTCCTCGCTCTTCCCGACCACATCGTCCCCTTCGCCGTCGTCGCCGTCGGTCACCCGGTGGAGCGCAAGCCACCGGCCGAGCGTTTCGACCCGGCGCGTGTGCATCGCGAGTGCTGGTAGCCGCGGCGGTACGCGCTGTCGCACCTCGGCGGGCCTGTTCCCGCGCTGCCGTTTGAGGACTAGGATTCAGACGACGGCACACGACGCGGGAGGGTGGCGATGAGCGATCCGGTCCTTGAGCGGCGCAGCATCCGCAAGTACACCGACAAGCCGGTCCCCGACGAGCTCGTCGAGAAGCTGTTGCGGGCGGGTATGAGCGCGCCGTCGTCCGGGAACGAGCGGCCCTGGCACTTCGTGGTGATCCGCGACAGGGCGATCCTTGACGCGGTGTCGTCCTTCCATCCCTATGCGCGCATGATCAACAAGGCGCCCCTCGCTATCCTCGTGTGCGGCGACGAGTCGCTCGAGAGGAGCAAGGGATTCTGGGCCGAAGACTGCGCGGCGGCGACCGAGAACATCCTCATCGAGGCGCAGGAACTGGGCCTCGGAAGTGTCTGGCTCGGGCTGCACCCACGCGGCTTCCGCGTGCGCAAGATGCGCGAGCTGATCCCGGGGATGCCGGAGCATGTCGTCCCGTTCGCCCTGCTCCCGGTCGGGTATCCCGCTGAGGTGAAGCGGCCCTCGAACCGGTACGACGAGACGCGCGTCCACCACGATCGCTGGTAGTCGACCGCTGGGGGCACGTGGCGGCGCAGTCCGCCGCGGTGGCGCAGTTTGCCGCGCCTCCGGGCGGGGAAGGACGGCAGCGACTCGCCGCGCGTCGACATCCCGTCTCGCTGCCCGGTCAAGCCTGGAAGGGGGCGGGAGGCGGTTGGGCGCGAGGCGCGGAGGACCGTCCGTGGAAGGGGTGGAGCGTGTCAGGACCGGCGTGGGTCGCGGTCGCCGACGACGTCAGCATCAAGGAGGGCGTCCCTCTCGCGGTCTATCCGAAGGGCCTCGCCGTGCTCGTCATACGACAGCACGGCGAGCTCTTCGCGATCGCCAACAAATGCGCTCACATGGCCTGTCCGCTGAAGGCGGGCAGACTGGACGGGTACGTGATCACGTGTCCGTGCCATGACTGGCGTTTCGACATCCGTGACGGGGCGTTCCTGGACGCTCCGGAGCTCGCCATCTCCACGTATGCGGTCAAGGAGAAAGACGGCAAGGTCCTGGTGCGGCTCGAGGAGGCCCGAGATGGCGGATGAGGTGTTCCTGTACACGTTGAGCACATGCCCCTGGTGCCGCAAGGCGAAGCAGTGGTTCACCGAAAGGGGCGTTGCCTTCGAGGCCGTCGACGTCGACTTGCTGAGCGGCCAAGAGCAAGAGGCGGCCGCCGAAAAGGCGCACCAGCTCAGCGGCGGCCGTCGCTTCCCGGTGGCGGTCATCAACGGCGAGGTCGTCGTGGGCTTCAATCCGGAGCGCTACCGCGAGCTCGTGAACGGGACGGGATGAGGGCGATGGCGGTCGCGGAGCGCAAGGACGCGCTGCGCTTCCTCTTCGGGAAGGTCGTCGACCCGCTGGGCTTCAAGTTCACGCCGGACGAGGAGCTCGCCGACTTCCTGCTCCAGCAGGAGGTCAAGCTCGAGCGGGAGCATGGGGCGCCGTACTGCCCCTGCCAGGGGCGCAGCGGCGCCCGTGACGAGGACATGAGGATCGTCTGCCCCTGCATCCCCTTCCACCGGGCACACTTCGACAAGATGAGACGCTGCTGGTGCGGGCTCTTCGTCCACAAGGACGTGACCGACCCCGACAGCCTTCCCCAGTTCCCACCGGACGAGGCGTGAGGCCGGACGAGGCGCGAGGCCGGACGAGGCGTGAGATCGGACGAAACGTGAGATCGGACGAAACGTGAGGTCGGACGAAACGTGAGGTCGGACGAGGCGCGAGAGGAGGACGCGATGTGGCGTGAGGTCGCGCGACTCGACGACATCGTCCCCGGCGGCACCAAGTATGTGCGCATCGACGATGAGGAGGTCTGCCTCTGCAACTACGAGGGGACTGTCTATGCGATCGGTCGCCGCTGCGGGCATCGGAACGCAGCGCTTGAACGGGGCACGCTCGAAGGGTGGATCATCACCTGTCCAGCGCACTTCGCCCAGTTCGACATCCGCAGCGGCAAGAACCTGAGCCCGGCGATCGACCGCCACAGCGGCGCGAAGGAATCCCCGGCGGCTCGCGTCAAGCGTCCTGAGGAGCGTCGGCAGCTGGCCGATGTCCATGACCTCGCGACGTTTCCGGCGCGCGTGACCGACGAAGGGGCGATCGAGGTCGAGGTGAAGGAATGAAGTCCGCCGCGGGCCGGCGTAGTCGTGCCCGCGGCGGCCGCGGCTCAACATGCAAGGAGGAGACATGGCCTTTGAACTGCCACCACTCCCGTACGCCGAGGATGCACTGGAACCGGCGTACTCGGCGAGGACCATCAGCTTCCACTACGGGAAGCACCACAAGACGTACGTGGACACGCTCAACAAGCTGACCGAGGGTACGGATCTCGCGGCCAAGCCGCTCGAGGACGTGATCCGCGGCGCGGCCCCGGGGCCGCTGTTCAACAACGCCGCTCAGGTGTGGAACCACACGTTCTTCTGGAACGGGATGAGACCCGGCGGTGGCGGCGCGCCGACGGGTGACCTGGCGGCGAGGATCGAGGCCGCGTTCGGCGGCTACGACGCCTTCGTCGAGGACTTCAAGACGGCGGCCGTCGGGCGTTTCGGCAGCGGCTGGGCGTGGCTCGTGGCCGACGGGGGCGCGCTCAAGATCGTGACGACGCCCAACGCCGAGACGCCGCTGACGACGTCGGCGACGCCGCTGCTCACCGTCGACGTCTGGGAGCACGCGTACTACCTCGACTATCAGAACCTGCGCCCCGCCTACGTGCAGGCGTTCTTCGACAAGCTCGTGAACTGGGAGTTCGTCGCGCGGAACCTGTCCAAGGCCGGCTGACGGGCGGAGGCGCCGGAGCGCGGGGCGGGGCGGGCGCCCGGAGGCGCCCGCCCCGCCCCGGTGATGCTATCCTTCGGGCTCACCGACCGCCCCGGTCCACTCGAACCTCGGGAGTGCCTCATGCCTGTTCTGCGCGTCGACGTCGACGAGCGCCAGATCGTCCTCCACAGCGAGGGACAGCTCTGCGCGACGACGCAGGAGCTGGTCGAGAGTGACGCCTTCGCGCGCGTCGTCGGCCTCTACGTGGCCCGACTCGAGGCGCACGACCCGGACGCTCTGGCGCGGATCGGCCTGACGGGCGACGACGCGCGCGAAAGACTCCTCGAGCTCCTTCGTCTGCTCGCGAACAACCCGCTCGACCGCATCACCCGCGCATCAGGCGTGCACACCGGTCTGCCGACGCAACGGGAGCACCTGCACGGCTTCGTCGAAGGCCTGTACGACTTCTGGCGCAGGTACGACCGCTTTCTCGTGAGTCGCGCAGACCCGGCGGCCGAGCGTGGCGAGTGGCGTCCGTACCGGAGTTTCAACGAGACGCTCGAAGCCCTCGGCCGCCTCGTCCGCGCGTTGTACCGCGACATCGCCGAGAACGTGACCGCCACTCACCCGCGCGTCTACCGCCAGGTGGCGGCCGGTTGCGAGGTCGGCGTCGTGGCCGCGCCGCGGCGCGCCGCCATCCCGGCGCGCTACCGCAAGCTGCTCGGCGGCGTCCCGTTCGTGCGCCAGGTGCTCATGTACCCGCCGCTGCTCCTCGACCCGCCGGCCAACACGCGCAGTGGCCGCTTCATCGAGGTCGACGAGGATCCGCTCTCCGGCCTGCGTCTCGACCGCGAGCACTGGCTCTGCTATCCGGCGCTCGTCGGCCCGCTCACCGTCTTCGTCTACTTCCACCTGCGGTTCGCCGGCCTCGGTCTCAGCTTGGCTAACCTGTTCGAGATGGCGTCCGACGACGAGATCGCCGCCGGGCCGGACGCCGTCTACGTTTACGGTGCGCCGCCGGAGGCGCTGGCGCGCTTCGGCGAGCAGCCGACCGTGTTCCACGACGACGCCGAGAGCCGGCTGCTTGTCGCGGCGGTCCCTCTCGAGGACCGTTTCGGCTACTTCGGTTATGTGAAGAAGATGGCGCTCACCTTGCACAACCTTGCGGTGATGAAGCGGGGACGCATGCCGTTCCACGGCGCCTTCACGCACATCGTCCTCACCGACGGCACGACGGCGAACGTCCTCCTGATCGGCGACACGGCGACCGGGAAGTCCGAGAGTCTCGAGGCGCTGCGTCTCGCGGGCGAGGACCGCATCCGCGAGATGCGCGTGATCGCCGACGACATGGGTTCCCTCGAGGTCGGAGACGACGGCGTGGTGCGTGGCTACGGCACCGAGATCGGCGCCTTCGTCCGCCTCGACGACCTCCAGCAGGGCTACGCGTTCCAGCAGATGGACCGGGCGATCATCATGAGCCCGCAGCGCGTCAACGCCCGCGTCGTGGTCCCCGTCGCGACGCTCGAGGACGTCCTCCACGGCTACCCCGTCGACTTCATCCTCTACGCGAACAACTACCAACCGGTCGATGACGACCACCCCGTGGTGGAGGTCATCGCCGACGTCGACGAGGCCTTGGGGGTGTTCCGCGAGGGCGCAGCCCTCGCGAAGGGCACGACCACGGCGACCGGCCTGACGCACTGCTACTTCGCCAACGTCTTCGGGCCGGCGCAGCGCGTCGCCACCCACGACGAGCTCGCCCGGCGCACGTTCGGCGCCGCGTACGCAACGGGAGTGACCGTGGGCCAGTTGCGCACGCGGCTGGGCCTCGCCGGCTACGAGAGCGAGGGCCCCCGCGCGGCGGCGCTGGCCCTGCTCGACCTCATCGCCCGACGGGCGTCGTCCGCGAAAGGAGCCGACCCATCATGACGGTGCTGTACGAGTCGCACGAGGACGACTGGAACCTGCTCACGCGCGGCAAGGTGCGGGACGTCTACGAGTACGCCCCCAACGAGATGCTCATCGTCACGAGCGACCGCATCTCCGCCTTCGACGTGGTCCTGCCGACGCCGATCCCGGAGAAGGGTGTCGTCCTCACCCAGATCTCGAACTTCTGGTTTGCGAAGACGAGCGGGATCATCCCGAACCATGTCGTCGACCCCGACCCGTTCGTCGCCGACGCGGCGCATGCCCACCTCGCGGGACGCTCCGTCGTCGTGCGCCGCGCCGAGGCGCTTCCCGTCGAGGCGATCGTGCGCGGCTACCTGACGGGATCGGCGCGCAAGGAGTACGAGCGGACGGGCGCGGTCTGCGGCATCCCGCTGCCGGCGGGTCTCGTCGAGGCGAGCCGGCTGCCCGAGCCGCTGTTCACGCCGTCGACGAAGGCGGCGATCGGCGACCACGACGAGAACATCCCGTTCGCTGCCATGGCCGACAGGATCGGCATGGGACTCGCCGAGCGGGTGCGCGACGCGGCCCTCGACCTCTACAGGTTCGGGGCCGAGTGGGCGCTGGAACGTGGGATCATCATCGCCGACACCAAGTTCGAGTTCGGGCTGCTGGACGGCGAGCTGATCCTCATCGACGAGGCCATGACGCCGGACTCGTCGCGGTTCTGGCCCGCGGACGGTTACGAGCCGGGCAAGAGCCAGCCGAGCTACGACAAGCAGTACGTGCGCGACTACCTCGAGACTCTCGACTGGGACAAGACGGCCCCTGGACCCGCCCTGCCCGACGACGTCGTCGCGAAGACGGCCGAGAAGTACGCGGAGGCCTGGCGACGGCTCACCAGGGCGTGAACGGCGCGGGTCTCGCCCCCGAGGCGGCGTACTGGGACGAGCGCTACCGCCGCGAGGGGAAGCGTTGGGGCGACGGCCCGAGCGAGCTCGCTCGCCTGGCCGTCGCCCGCCTGAGCTTCGCCGCGGGACGCAGCTTCGACCTTCTCGACGTGGGCTGTGGCTACGGCCGCGACAGCCTCTACCTCGCCACCGAACTCGGCTGCCGGGTCTTGGGTATCGACCCTTCCCCGGCTGCCGTGTCGGCGGCGCGCCGCAGCCGGCGGGGCGGCCTCGACGTCGAGTTCGAGGTCACCGATCCGGAGGCCTTGGCGGCGGAACGGGGCGCGACTCCGGCGGTCCGTCGCGGGAGCGGCGACGCCTCGGACTGCGGCGGCTTCGACGTCGTCTTCTCCAGCAACGTCTACCAGTTGCTGCCGCCGTCACGGCGTCGCCGGTTCGCGACCGCCGTCGGCGCCCTCCTGCGCCCGGGCGGCCTCCTCTTTCTCAGTACCCTCTCGCCGCGCGACGCCCAGCACTACGCCAAAGGCGAGCCGGTCGCGGGCGAGGAGCGCAGTTGGGTCGAGGCCGGCTACCTGCATTTCTGCACGGCGGACGAGCTCGAGGCGGACTTCGCCGGCCTCGAGCTTCTCGACCTCGAGGAGCGCTCGTATGATGAGCCGCTTGCGGGCGGCCGCGTGCACCACCACACGAGCTGGTTTCTGGAAGCCCGCCGTCCGGGCTGAGCAACGGCGGCCGCGTCAGAGGTACTTGGCGCGAAACGCGGCCGCGCTCGCCGCCTCGTCGACGGCGACGAGGGCGCGGAGACGGTCGGCCAACTCCGCATCGACGCGCAGGCGGCGGCCGTCGACGCTCTCGACAGAGACGATCCCCCGGACACTGCTCGTAAGCAGCATGGCGTCGTCGGGACGCAGGTCGGCGACGCGGGCGTAGGCCTCTACGACCGGGATGCCGACGTCGCGTGCGACCTTCTCGACCTCGGCGCGCATGACCCCGGGGAGGATCGCGCCCTCGGCGGGCGTCGTGAGCAGACCGCCGCCGCGCAGGATGAAGACGTTGGAGGTCGCGCCCTCGAAGATGCGGCCCTCGTCGTCGACGAGGAGGGCGTCGTCGGCGCCGGCTTTGGCGGCCGCCTGTTGCGCCAGGTGGCTCTGCATGACCGTCATTGCCTTGAACTGGGCGCTCACGCGTACGCCGCGGTAGGTGATCACGCGCAGGGGACGCGCCGGGAAAACGCGAATCTCGGTACGGATCAGCAGATTGGGTCTGCCCCCCGGCGGTCCGGCCGTGACCAGGATACGACAGGCGCCGTTCGGCACGCCGGTCGCCTCGGCGAGACGGCAGATCTGCTCGGCCAGCTCGGCGGCCGTGCACGGCCGCTCCAGGCCGAGCGCCTCCATGCCGCTCTCGAGGCGCCGCAGGTGCTCCTCGAAGAACACCGGGACGCCGTCGACCAGCTTGAGCGTCTCGTAGAGACCGAGGCCGTGCGTCACGGCACGGTCGGTGGCCGGGATCATGGCTTTGTCGGCGGCGACGAGCACCCCGTTGAGCATGATGACGCTCATGCTTCTACTCTACCGCGAGGCGCGTGCGTCACGCACGCGCCGTCAGCCTTCGAGATCGAGCTCGTCGGACACGGCGAGGGTGCGGAACTTGGTGTACTCGCGCACGAACCCGAGGCGGACCTCGCCCGTCGGCCCGTTGCGGTGCTTGGCGATCTTGAGCTTGATGACGCCTTTGGCTGACGGGTCGCTGGGATCTTCGTAGATGAACATGACCATGTCGGCGTCCTGCTCGATGGCCCCCGATTCACGCAAGTCGGCGAGCTGAGGCTCGCGGTCGGCGCGCGCCTCGGGGGCCCGGTTCAACTGTGAGACGGCGATGACCGGCACGTTCAGCTCGCGGGCGAGCTGCTTCAGCGAGCGCGAGATCGCTGCGACCTCCTGTTGGCGGTTCTCGGCCCGGCCGTCGCCCACCATGAGCTGGAGGTAGTCGACGATGAGCAGGGCGAGCGGCACTTTGCTCGCGAGGCGGCGGGCCTTGGCGCGGAGCTCGAACATGTTGAGGCCGGCCGAGTCGTCGATGTAGACCTCGGCCTTCTCGAGCTCGCCGGCCGCCTGGATGAGCTTGGCGTAGTCGTCGCCCGACAGCGTGCCGGTGCGTACCCTGTGGGAGCTCACCCGCGCCGCTGAGCACATCATGCGTTCGCCCAGCTCTTGGGCGCTCATCTCGAGGCTGAACACCGCCACCGGGGCTTTGCCGCCGACGGCGACGTTCTGGGCGATGTTGAGGGCGAGCGAGGTCTTGCCGACGCCGGGACGGGCGGCGAGGACGATGAGGTTCGCCGGCTGGAACCCGCCGGTTAGCCGGTCGATGCCCTCGAAGCCCGAGGCGACGCCGGTGACGCCCTGTTCGCGCTGCAGCATGTCGAGGTACTCGAAGTTGCGTACCAGCACCTGACGGATGGACTGGAACTCCTGCGAGCGCCGCTGCTGCTGGATGGCGAACACCTTCTGCTCGCAGAGGTCGAGGAGGGTCGCGACCTCGCCGGGATGCGTGTGGCCGAGCTCGGCGATCTCGTTGCCCACCCGGATGAGCCCTCGGAGGACGGCCTGCTCACGAACGATGCCGGCGTAGTAGGCCGCGTTGGCGGCGGCGGGGACGAACTCGGCGAGGGCGTGGACGAACTCGCGGCCGCCGACCTTGGCGAGCTCCCCCACCCGCTCGAGCTGGGCGCCGACGGTGACGACGTCGACCTCTTCGCCGCGGTCGTAAAGTGTGAGGATGGCGCGATAGACGGCGCGATGCGAGTCGCGGTAGAAGTCGTCGGCCTGCAGGGTCTCGACCGCGGCCGCGATCGCGTTCGGATTGACGAGCATGGCCCCCAGGACCGACTGCTCGGCCTCGTTGTCGTGTGGCGGGACGTGCGCCGAGACCGGCGCCGGATACATGGGTTCGACCGCCACGAGGACTCCTTCGGACGTCGTGCTGGCACGCCGCCGCGGCGAGGCGACCGTCCTCGCCGCGGCCCCGGCCGCAGGGGCCGGGGACCGAAGTCTACCGCCGGCCCCGGACGCCTTCTAGCGTCATGCCTCAGGCAGTGGTTGAGGTCGTTCTCCGGCCCCGCAGCCGGGGCCGCGCCCGCCGCGGAGCTTTGCTCTGTGGCTCGCGCATTCTACTCGGGCACGACGATGATCTTCACCGAGGCGACGAACCCGTCGGCGACCTCGACGTCGACGATGAACGTGCCGAGTTCCTTGATGGGCTCGTCGAGCAGGACCTTGCGTTTGTCGATGCTGTAGCCGCGGGCGTCCTTGATGGCCTGGGCGATGTCTGCCGCGGTGACCGAGCCGAAGAGCCGCTCGCCTTCGCCGGCGCGGGCGGTCAGGGTGAGCACGGTGCGGTTGAGGGTGGCCGTGATGTCCTCGGCCTGGACCGCCAGGCGTGCCTCGCGCGCCTTGCGCTCTTCCTCCCGACGCCGGAACTCGACGATCACGCCCGGTGTCGCGACCTCGGCCAGTCTGCGGGGCAGCAGGTAGTTCCGCGCGTACCCGCTGCTCACCGTCGCGAGGTGCCCCTTCTCACCGAGATCAGGGACGTCCTGCAGAAGGATGACCTCCATCGTCTTCACCTCAGCGCGAAACGTAGGGCAGCAGCGCCATCTCGCGCGCCCGCTTGATGGCGGCTGAGACCTGCACCTGGTGACGGCGGCATGTGCCCGTGATGCGGCGCGAGCGGATCTTGCCCTTGTCGGACATGAAACGGCGGAGCGTCGTGTAGTTCTTGTAGTCGACTTCGTCGATCTTCTCTTTGCAGAAGTAGCAGTAGCGACGTCGCGCCTGGCCGAAACCGCCGGCCTTGCTCTTCTTCTCGCGCCGCCCTCTTGGTTTGGGACCTGGCATGCTCATGTACTCCTTTCGGCGCCGTGTCGGCGCCGTGTCTTGCTCGTCAGAACGGGATGTCGTCGTCTTCCTGGAAGTCCTTGTCGCTCGGCTCGAGGCCTTCGTTGTTGAACGAGGCGCCCTGACCGGCGGGTGCGCCGCCCCAAGTGCCGCCCTGTCCGCCGGCGGCGGGTTCACGGGGGCCGATGAACTGGACGTTGTTGGCGACCACGCTCACGGCCTCGCGCTTCTGGCCGTCCTGCGTCTGCCACTCGCGCCAGCGCAGCCGACCTTCTATGGCCACCTGACGGCCGCGGGCGAGGTATTGGGCGCAGTTCTCGGCCTGACCCCCGAACACGTCGACGCTGATGTAGTTCGGCTTTTCGGTCCACTCGCCCGTGGTCGGGTCCTTGACGCGATCGTTGACGGCGATGCGTAAAGAGCAGACGCTCGTGCCGCTGGGCAGCGCCTTGAGCTCCGGATCGCGCGTCAGGTTGCCGACGAGCACGACGCTGTTGATGGAACCTGCCACGGTGACTCCCTTCGCTGGGCTTGCGCTACGACTTGAGTCGCACGGTCATGAAGCGCAGGACATCGTCGGTGATGCCCAAGATGCGCTCGACCTCCGCGAGGGTCTGGGGCGTGGACTTGAACGTGACGACGGAGTAGATGCCCTCGGTCTCGCCCTTGACCTCGTACTGGAGCTTCTTCTTGCCCCATTCGTCCACCCCGATGACGGCGCCTTGGGCGCCTTCGACGGTGGAACGGAGACGGTCGAGGATCTCGGCCTGCCGATCTGCTTCGGCTGCCGGGTTGACGATGAGCATGAGCTCGTACTTGTTGATGGTGATCACCTCCTACGGTCTGAGCGGCCCCGGCCTGCGTGCCGGAGCAGGGGTGTCGGTCGTCGCCAACAGGCGGCGCGACCCGGCATGGTACCAGCCCCGTGCGACCCGGACAACCATACTGGCGGTCGCCGCGGACGGACAGGTGGACGGACGGAGAGCGACGATGACGTATCGGGCCGGACGACGGTGACGTTCGAGCCCGAAGGGAGGGCCTGGGGGCGTGGCGCCCGCGCGCGAAGAGAGGCCGTGACGCTCGAGGGCCGCGACGTTCGAGCGCGGCCGGCAGCGCTTCGGGCCTCGGCGACGGGCTGTGCAGCGGCCGGCGGTGCTTCAGGCTTCGGTGACGAGCTGCGCGGCGGCCGGCGCCGCGGTGCGCATCTCCTCGAGCACGAGCTCGCCCCCGTCCAGGCCGGTGACGCTCCACAAGCCGGCGAGGCGCGGCCTGCCCTTCTCGTCGGAGTGCATGTGGGCGAAGACGGGACGGACGGCGGCGACGGCGACCCGGCCGGCGGCCGGGTCGCCGTCGCCGACCGCCTTGACGACGGTGTCGATGGCCCTTTGCACGGTCTCCGCCCGCAGCGTCGCCATGCCGCCCACGGTGGGCATCTCGCCGAGCAGGGCGAACAGGTGACGGACCTCGTCGCGGTGCACCTCGCCGACGACGAGTCGCCCGGGTTGCATGCGCTGCGCCTTGGCGAACAGGGTGGTGATGTCAGTCTCGTCGTCGACGGTCAGGCGCACACAGAACGACCGCTCCTTGAGCGCCGGGAGGTCCGCGCCGCGCTCGATGGCGACGAAGCGTTCGTCGACCGGCACGAGCTCGAAGAGGGCGTTGAGCAAGGTCGACTTCCCGGTCGCCCGGTCGCCGAAGATGAACATCGTGCGCCGCTCGGTGATGATCTGGCCCAACTTGGCCGCCTGGCCGCCGGTCAGCGTCCCTCCCTCGACGAGACCACGCAGCGTGGTCGCGATGACCCCGGGCGCGCCGACCTCGGCGGCGTACATCACCGAGGTCGTCGGCGTGAGTGTGGCGTTGCGGGCGGCGAAGTGCTCGAGGTAGGCGTTGACCTGCGCCTTCAGCAGGCTTCGCAGGATCTCGAGATGCTCGCGGGCGCTGTCGCCGAGGCGGGCGCGGGCGAGCTTGTCGATGCTCGTGTCGAGCTCCTTGAGAAGGGCGACTTGCACGGCGCGCAGCGCCTGGTCGTGCGCGCTCGCCTGGGCGTCCGTCGCTTGGATCCGACGCTGGTCGTCGGGCGCCTCGTCGGCCATCCTTCCTCCGTCGTCTCTTTGGGCGGGACACGTCGCGTGGCCGCACCCGGCCGTCGCTCTCTTGCCCCCTCTATCGGCAGAGGGGTCGGCCGGGGTGAGCGGGGTTCCGTGCACGGACGGGGACAACGAGTTGCTGGGCGTCGCGAGCGGTCGGGGTGAGCGGGACTCCGTGGGCTGGGGCCGGCCTTCCGCTGGGCGGGCGGCGTGGAGGCGCAGGTGCGCGGCAGCCCAGGCGTGCGGCAGCGCAGCCGGGCGACGCCTCGCCGTGCGCGGGGCGGGGAATGGTACAGTGCGTGGCAGTAACGCGCTCGGGTCGGTCTCGATGTCGGCGAGGTCGCCGAAGATAGGGAGTGCGGAGTGACGGCGGAGTGACGGGAAGGTTGACGTGAAGGACGACCGGCAGCAGGGCGGCACCGTCGAGGCGCGCCTTTTCGCGGGGCTCGAGATGAAGACCCGCGACGGGCGCGCCGAACGGCGTGTGCCGCTCGCCGAGGCGCCGACGGTGGCGGCGCTCTGCGAGTCTCTGGGCCTCCCTTCCGGCACCGTGGGTCTCGTCCTCGTGAACGGTGTGCACGGCGACGCGTCCACCGTCCTGCGGGACGGCGACGAGGTCTCGCTCTTCGCTCCTGTCGGCGGCGGCTGAGGACCGCGAGCGGAGCAGGTCGCTCGCCTTCCTCGGCCCGTGACGGACCACGGCCGGCGTGCGTCCCGGGCGGCGCATCCCGGCCGGCGTGCCTCCCAGCCGGCGTGCCTCCCGGCCGGCGCGGCGCTGCGACCGCGGCGCAAGGAGTGCTAGACTGCGCGCCATGGCCGAAGGGAACATCCCGCGTCTCATCGAGACCCTGAAGGCGAAGGCCGGCGTCGAGAAGCGTCTGCGGTGCGCGGTGGCGTTCAAGATCGCCCGCGACCTCGACGTCCCGCTCGCCGAGGTCGGCCGCACCTGCAACGAGCTGGGCATCAAGGTCGTCGGCTGCCAGCTCGGCTGCTTCTGAGCGGCGTCCTCTGCTTCGCGCCTGCGCCGCCTTTGGCTAGTGACGGCTCAGCGTGTGTCCTCGGCGTACCAGGCTGCGGGCGCCTCCATCCACTGCACCGTGGAGGTGAACCTGATGACGCTTCCGACGTCGGAGGTCCAGGTCGCCGCCTGGGTGGTCCCGGATGTCGTGCTCCACGTCCCCGTCGGCGGTAGGCAGGCCATGACTGTGCGCAGCCCGTGGGATGGCCCCCAGGTGGCGGCTCTTCCCGCAACGACCCTCTTCGTCGGCGTGGGCGAATCCGGGATCAGGTTCGAAGAAGGGATGTGGCTGGGGCCGCAGGTAGTGCTTGCCTTCTGCCACATGGGCGGCCCCGGCGAAGATCTCCGTGATGTCGTCGCCTTTGATGGGCTTGATGAGCGGCTGGTGGTGGTAGTACACGTTCGGGGCGCCCGCGCAGATCTTGATGGCGTCGTCGGCCAGCGCTCGACCGCGTGAGTGTACGCGGGCAGTTCCCCGAGCTCGACCTTGTCGACCACTGACCGGAGGGCGACGCCCTCGGCCGTCCTGTCACGGGCGACATAGAAGGGATCGGGAGCGCCATGCAGAACCCCGCGAGCGTGAGTCATGCGACAGCCCGGAGCGCCGGGAGGCCGCGCACTTGCCAATATCGGGCGAGTGCGCGATGCTTTCAGATGTCGGCGGTCAAGGTGCGGACAAGAGACGCGCCGCGACCGGAGGCCGCGACGAAAGGAGGTAGACGACACGTGATTGACTTAGGTGGTGCGGCGCGCTAGGGCGCCCCGCACGCGGTGCGCCCGCGCGCCGCACCCGAGCAGACGGGGCGGCGGGCCCTCCGGGCCCGCCGCCCCCCTTCTTTTCTGGCCCGCCGCCCCCCTTCTTTTCTCCCTTTCGGGACGGCGCTCCGGTCCGCATGATGTCGGCCTCAGGGAGGGTCCATCGTCGCGGTCGTCTCCGCACGACAGCCTTGCGACCCGTACGCCACGTCCTGGGACACTGACCTTCCGACCGCCTCTCACCGCCTCCGTGCTGCTCTTGCCACCACCCTAAGCGTTTCCTTAGAATGAGTGCCTCCGAAGTACGGGTCCGCGGTGGCGGGACCTTTCGTCCGCCCTGCGGAGCAAGGCGATCGTCAGTGGGAGGCAGCATGGCTCAGCAAGTGCGTAAGCGGACGTGGGCACGATGGACGACCGTCGCCCTGCTCCTGGTGCTCGTCGCCGCCGCCGTCGTCGGCGCGACGGGAGCGTATGGCACGGACGACACGAAGGGCGCGGTCGACCCCGCGGCGCTGCGACTGGCGACGACGACCAGCGTCAACGACACAGGGCTCCTTGTGAACGTCGTCGAGCCGGCGTTCGAGGCACGCTTCCCGGGCATCGACCTGACGTGGGTCTCGGTGGGCTCCGGCGCGGCCCTTGCGCTCGCAAGGGACGGCAACTGCGACGTCGTGATCGCGCATTCTCCGGCGGACGAGAAGGACTTGCTGGCCCAGGGACACCTCACCATGAGGCTGCCGTTCGCCTACAACTACTTCACCGTCGTCGGCATGACGAACAGCAGAGGGGTCGACCCGGCAGGCGTGAAGACGGCCAAGACGGCCGTGCAGGCCTTCAAGCGGATCGCCGCCTGGGGCAAGACGCTCCCCGCGGGCAGGATCGCCTGGGTGTCGCGCGGCGACAACTCAGGCACGCACAAGAAGGAGCTGGAGCTCTGGAAGAAGGCCGGCGTGACCATCGATCCCGCCAGCGCGCCGTCATGGTATGCGTCGACCGGCAAGGGCATGCTGGATACCCTCATGTTCGCAGCCGAGAAGAAGGCCTACACCCTTACCGACGTGGCGACCTGGATCAAGAACAAGAGCAGCGCCAAGCTCTCGCCGCCGCTCTACCGTCTCCTCACGACGCGCAAGGACCTCAAGAACCAGTACTCCGTCCTGCTCGTGAACCAGAACGACCACCCCGACGTCAACTCGACCGGGGCGGAGTTCCTGGCGGAGTGGCTCGTCAGCAGCAACGGCCAGAAGGCCATCGGTGCGTACAAGATGCTGGGTACGACGATGTTCTATCCGAACGCGTACGTCATCCCGACCTCGGTGCTGCCGCCCGCCCCGGCGCCGGCGCGGTGACCTGAGCCACCTATAGAATGGTCCTCTCCCGGGAGGACTGAGCCACGTGGGGGCGGCGGAGGTCCCGAACTCCGCCGCCCCCACGGTCTTTTCGGCCGAACGCGACGACGCGGGATCACGACGGGGAGGGTCTGAGCTGGACTACATCATCCGGGGCATCGTCGAGGCCTTCCGGCTGCTCTTCGGCGGCGATGCCACGACGTACGAGATCGCCCTCCGCTCTCTGCGCGTGGCCGGCAGCGCGCTCGCCATCTCGCTCGTCCTCGGCGTGCCGCTCGGCATGGTCGTCGCCCTCAACCAGTTCCCCCTTCGTCGTCTCGTCGTCGCGAGCGTGAACACGGGCATGGGCGTGCCGCCAGTCGTCGTCGGCCTCGTGGTCGCCCTCTTCCTCTGGCGCAGCGGCCCGTTCGGCTCCCTGCACCTCATGTACACGGTCACCGGAATGGTGATCGCTCAGGTGCTGATCGCCCTGCCCATCATCGCCGGGCTGTCGCTCGCCGCCCTGCAGCAGCTCGACGCCGGCTTCCGCCTGCAGATCCTCTCCCTGGGCGCCGGCCGGTTCAGGCTCTTCCTGCTCCTCCTGCGCGAGATCAGGGTGCCGCTCATGGCGGCCGTCATGGCCGCCTTCGGCGGCATCATCTCCGAGGTCGGCGCGGTCAACATGGTCGGGGGGAACATCATCGGCGAGACCCAGGTCCTCACCACGGGCATCATGCAGTACGTCGGCATGGGAGAGTTCGCGAACGCCATGGCGTTGGGCGTCGTACTCATCATCCTGAGCTTCTCGACGAACTACGCGATGACGGTCATCCAGCAGCGGGGAAGGCACGAGTGACGAGCGAGATCGTCGCCGGACACCGGAGCGGGCGTGAATGAGGGGCGAGTCTCCGGACACGGGTGACGGGCCGATCATCGTGGCTACCGACCTCGTGGTCCGCAAGGGAGACCGCGTCGTCGTCGACGTGCCCCGTTTCGCCGTCATGCCGGGGGAGGTCCACGTCGTGCTGGGGCCGAACGGCGCCGGCAAGAGCACGCTGCTGCGTGCCCTCAATGGTCTCGAGCGTGTCGCCGGCACGCTCGAGTTCGAAGGGCGCCTGGTGCGCTCGAACAAGGACCGCCTGCGCCTGCGGCGACGGACGGCGGCCGTCTTCCAACAGCCGTACCTCCTGTCGACCACAGTGAGAGGGAACGTCGAGAGCGGGTTGCGTGTGCACGGGGTGCGCGGGGACGAGCTGCGCACGCGCACGCAGCGCGCGATGGACCTGCTGGCGATCTCGCACCTCGCCGACCGTCGCCGTTCGGGGCTGTCGGGAGGCGAGGCGCAGCGTGTCAGCGTCGCCCGCGCGCTCGCCACCGACCCTGCCGTGTTGTTCCTCGACGAGCCGATGGCGTCGCTCGACCCTCCCACACGGCGTGCCCTGGCCGCCGACCTGCAGCGCATCTTCGCCCAGCTCGCGATGGCCGTCCTCTGGGTGACCCACGATACCTCCGAAGCGAGGGCGATGGCCGACCGCGTCACGTTCCTCGAGCAGGGTAGGGTCCTGCAGCAGGGCACGTACGCGGAGGTCGCCGCGCGACCTGCGACGCCCGTCGTCGCCGACTACGTGCACGAGGGGCCGTGACCGTGTTCGCGAAGGGAGTGAGGAAGTTGGTGGACGGAGCGCGCAGGATGACGATGCGCAGGTCGGGCGCCGCAGGGATGCGCAGGCCTCACGGGTCGGGCGCGACGGCGAGGAGCGCGCCGATCACCATGGTGATCGGCGCGCTCCTCGCCGTCGCGCCGGTCGTCGTCTGTCTGGCTGGATGCAGCGCTCTGGAGGAGCCTGCGACCCCCGCCTCACCGGCCGCCGATGCCCTGATGTCGCCCGCGGCCGGGCTCGAGACCATCAGTTGGAGCGAAGCCGTCGACAGCGTCGGCCAGCGACTCCGCGTCGAAGGCGTCGTGGCCGGTTTCCGTCGCCGGGGGGACGCCGTGGAACTCAGTCTCGGCCTGCCGGCGCCCGAGCCGCAGCGCTTCGTCGTGATCGTCCCCGGCAAGGTCGCCGAACGTTTCACCGTGCCGCCGCAGGAGCTCGAGGGCAGGCTCGTGCGCGTCACGGGCACGATCGTGAAGAGCGGCGACCACACGGCGATCCGCATCAAGCGGCCCGCCGAGCTTAGACTGGTGCAGTGAGGCGTGGCGCCGGGCCGTCCGGCGTCTGCTCGACGAGGTCTCTCAGACGCCGGCGCACCCGGCGCCGGTCGGCTTCAGCGGCGACGAAAGGCGCTGCCACAGCCAGCGCGACGGCGAGCCAGACGAGGTCTCTCCAGGAGAGGCTCGAGGCGCCGCCGCTCGCCGTTCCTGCGGCGACGCTCGGGCCACCGCCGCCGGACCCGGCGTCCCCCGTGCCACCGTCGCCCTCACCGCCGCCCGTCAGGTCCTCCGGGCGGAGCGGGTAGCCGGTCACGGTGTCGGCGGCGGTCGAGCGCGGCGACGCCGCCATCGGCGCGTCGGTCCCGATGCTCCCCATGCCCGCGCCGACGCCGACGCCGCCTTGGCCGGTGCCGGACCCGGCGCCGGACCCGGTGCCGGTGCCGCCTCCTGACCCGCCGCCTGAGCTGCCCATGTAGGCGACGCCGGTCGGCTTCTTCCCGCCGTCGCTCTTGCTCTTGCCGTCAGCCTTGCCGTCGCCGCCGTCGCCGCCGTAATCTGGGGGGGCGACGTAGTGGCCGTACTCGAGAGTGACGTCGTACACGGTGATCGTCCCGCTGGCGCCGGCGTTCGGCAACGTGAACGCGAGCCTGTAGCGCAGGAGCGAGCCTCCGGGGTATTCGCCGTCGTCCCGCTTGGCGACGGGGAAGACCCATACTCCCGTTGCGGGCTCCTCGTGCCCCTGCGCCTGCCCGCTGAACGTGCCCGTCTCCCTCGCCGTGAAGCGCACCACCGGACTGACGGCCGATGTCGTGTCGTAGTCCATCCGTACGCGGAAGAGCAGGAAGCTCACGTTCTCGGCGGGGGCGCCATCGAGCGTGAAAACGCCGGAAATGGCGCCCGACGTCGCCGCTGTGGTGGCGCCGCCCGGCACGTCCTCGAGCTGGAGGACCAGAGTCTGGTCGTCGCCACCGGGGTCGAGAGTCATGCCGACGCCGAGCTTCACGAAGGAGAAAGGCACGCCGGGGATCCCCTCACTGTATGTGTTCGTCTGCGCCGCGGCGCGGTCGGCGACGAGCAGGAACGCGCCGCAGGCGGCGAGGACGAGGACCGCCCCCAGGACGCATGTGCGGCGGATCCGGACCGCCATGGCCGCACCTCCTGCGACGTCGCGGGCGTCGTGGCCCTCGGTCTGCCGCGAAGCCCTTCGCTAAGGTCCTGCTTAGGATACCCGCGCGGCGCGCAGGCTGCGAGAACGCCGTTTAGCGCATCTTGCGCGGGGTACCTCTGACCCGGAGCGGTCGCCGTCCGGCGACTGCGCGGAGAGGAGGCGGACATGACCTTGAGCGCACGGAACAAACTGGCCGGGACGGTCAAGAGCGTGGTCCTCGGCACGGTGATGGCCGAGGTCGTGATCGACATCGGCGGGCACGAGATCGTGTCGGCGATCACGCGGCGCGCGGCTGAGGACCTGGCGATCGAGGCCGGGGACGAAGTCACGGCCGTGATCAAGGCGACGGAAGTCCTGATCGACAAGTAGGGCGGCGCGCGGACGGCCGTGCCGTCCTCCCCGCGCCGCCCTACGTCGCTGTCAGGCCCTCCGCGCGGCGACCGCCGGGCTCGCCGGGGCCATGCGCGTGCACTACACTTCGGGCATGAGCGTGACGCCCGCGCGTGCAGGGCGCGTCGACTACCTGCGCCTGTCGGTCACCGACCGCTGCAACCTGCGGTGTACGTACTGCATGCCTCCGGAGGGCGTGCTGCCGCGGTCCCACGACGACATCCTGTCGTATGAGGAGCTCGTCGCCTTCACGCGTGTCGCCGTCTCGTGTGGGATCCGCAAGGTGCGTATCACCGGCGGGGAGCCGCTCGTGCGCCACGGCTGTGCCGACCTGGTCGGTATGCTGGCGCAGATCGAGGGTGTCGCGGACCTCTCCCTGACGACCAACGGCGTCCTGCTGCCGCGCTTCGCGGACGACCTGCGCCGACACGGGTTGCGCCGCGTGAACGTCAGCATCGACAGCCTCGACCCGGCGCGGTACGCCGCCGTGACGCGCGGCGCGTGCCTGCGTGACGCGCTCGCCGGCTTGGACGCGGCGTTCGCCGCCGGATTCGAGCCCGTCAAGCTCAACGTGCTCCTGCTCGAGGGGGTCGAAGACGAGCTCGACGCCTTCGTCGACCTTACCCGTGAACGGGCCGTCCACGTGCGCTTCATCGAGTTCATGCCCGTCGACCGGCGGCTCGTCGTGGAAGGGCACATGGTGCCTGCCCCGCGCGTCCTCGAGCTGCTGCGCGCCCGCCACGTGCTCGAGCCGGTCGCGGGGCCGTACGGACACGGCCCGGCGCGCTATTGGGCGGCGCCCGGCGCGCCGGGCACGATCGGCTTCATCGCCGGCGTCTCGGAGCACTTCTGCGAGCGCTGCAACCGCCTGCGGCTGACGGCCGACGGACGTCTGCGCACCTGCCTCTTCTCGGGCGAGGAGACGGACGTGCGGCCGCTGATCGGCCGTCCTCAGGAGTTGCGTGCGGCGCTCGAGGCGGCGCTTTCCGCCAAGACGTTCGACCGCCGCCGCGAGCGCCTCGCCAACCATCGGTCCATGTCACAGATCGGTGGGTGAGAGGATGCCCGGGCGTGTACGTCGCGATGTCGGCGAAGAAGGAGCGCGGGGCCGCTGAGCGACCCCAGCAAGGTCGGCGAACAAGGAGCGCAGAGAAGGTGAGCGACCTCAGCCATATCGACGAGCGCGGGCGCGCGCGCATGGTCGACGTCGGTGGCAAGGACGAGACCGACCGTCGCGCGCGCGCCGAGGCGCTCGTCCGCATGGCCCCCGAGACGCTCGCTCTCATCCAGGACGAGGCCGTGCCTAAGGGCGACGTCATCGCCGCCGCGCGGCTCGCCGGGATCGTGGCCGCCAAGCGCACCCACGAGCTCATCCCGCTGTGTCACCCGCTGGCCCTGAGCGCCGTCGAGGTCGACATCGCCGAGGATGCGGCGTTGCCGGGACTGCGCATCGTCACCGAGGCGCGACTTCGGGGACGCACCGGCGTCGAGATGGAGGCGCTGGTGGCGGCGTCGGTCGCGGCGCTCACCGTCTACGACATGTGCAAGGCGGTCGACCGGGGCATGGAGGTCGTGCGCGTGCGGCTCCTCGAGAAGAGCGGCGGCCGCAGCGGCCTGTGGCGGCGCGACGACGCAGACGACGCGGGGACGTCGGGCGACGCGGGGAGGACGACGTGAGCCACGAGAAGCCCGACGGGCGCGTCGTCAGTGTCAACGTCGCCGATCGCACGGGCGTGCCGAAGACGCCGCGGGCGGCGATCACGCTGCTCGCCGGGCACGGCGTGGAGGGCGACGCGCACGGAGGCCCCTGGCACCGGCAGGTCAGCCTGCTCGCCGACGAGAGCGTCGCCAAGATGCGCGCCCAGGGCCTGGACGTCACGCCCGGCGCCTTCGGCGAGAACGTCACGACGGAGGGCGTGGTCGTCCATCGGTTGCCGCTCGGGACGCGGATGCGCCTCGGTGAGACGCTGGTCGAGGTCACGCAGATCGGCAAGGTCTGCCACGACCGCTGCGCGATCTACGAGCAGGTCGGCGACTGCGTCATGCCGCGCGAGGGTGTCTTCGCCCGCGTCGTCGAGGGCGGCGAGTTGCGCCCGGGAGACGCGATCTCGATCGAGAAGCGCTCGCTGATCCGCGCCGCCGTGCTGACGTCGTCGGACAAGGGGGCGCGCGGCGAGCGCGCCGACGAGAGCGGTGACGCGCTCGCCGCGCTGCTTGAAGAGATGGGGGCGGCGGTCGTGGAGCGCGTGATCGTGCCCGACGAACGCGATCAGATCGCCGCCGCCCTCGTCCACTTCGCCGACGAGGCAGGCGTGAACCTCGTGCTGACGACCGGCGGGACCGGTCTGACGAGCCGCGACGTGACGCCCGAGGCGACGCTCGACGTGATCGACCGGCTGGCGCCCGGCTTCGCCGAGGCGATGCGCATGGGCTCCCTGGCGTCGACGCCGCACGCGATGCTCTCGCGCGCCGTGAGCGGGCTGCGCGGCCGCACGCTCATCGTCAACATGCCGGGCAGCCCCCGAGCCTGCCGCGAGCAGTTCGCGATGATCGCGCCCGCGCTGCCGCACGCGATCGAGAAGCTGCTCGACCTTGGCGGCGACTGTGCCGCGCCGCCTGTCCGCCCCGCGACGGCCCGGTGACGCCGGTGCCGGTCGAGCTTGAGGACCGCCTCGGCGAGGAGGCTGCGGCGCGGCGGCGTCTCGGTGCGCGCCCCGGCCCTGAGCAGCTCCCTCCCACGCAGGAGACCGTCGGCGCCGTCGTCGTCACGTTCAACGACGCCCCTCACATCGCTCCCGTCCTCCGCGAGTTGACGGGGCAAGTCGCCGCGGTGGTGGTGGCCGACCTGGGCTCCAAGGACCGTACTCGCGAGACGGTGACCGCCCGGTTCCCGTCCGTCCGCGTCGTGGAGGTGCCGCTCGCGGCGGGTTTCGGGGCGGCGGCCAACGAGGGGGCGCGCCTGCTCGGCGCGCCGCTGCTGCTCCTGCAGCACGGCGACGCCCGCCTGCGGGCCGGAGCCCTCGACCAGCTCTACGAGACGATCAGCGACTCGCACCGTCACGTCGGATGTTGCGGGCCGCGCCTCGTCGCTCCGGACGGAGCCGTCGAGCTCTCGGCGGGGTTCAGGCCGACGCGCCCTTGGCGCTGGCGGGCGGTCTGGACGCAGCTCGTGCCGCGTCCGCGTGTGCTGCGTCCGCGGCGCAAGCCGAAGCGCGTCGCCTACTTCGCGCCCTCGGCGCGGACTGACGTCGACTGGGTCTCGGGGGCGGCGATGCTCGTCAGGCGTGAGGCGTTCGCGCAGGTCGGCGGCATGGACGAGGGCTACTTCCTCCTCTACGGCGACGTCGATCTCTGCATGCGTCTGCGCGGCGCCGGCTGGACGGTGACGTACGAGCCGCGGGCCCGGGCTATCCATCTCGACCGCGTTGCGGAGAACGTGCGCTCGCAGTGGGCCGCGCGGCGGCGTTTCGACCGGCGGTACGGACTGGTCGGCCGGCTTCTGCGGCGCTCGTAGGGTCGCGAGAAGAGGGCCCGGGCCCGGCGGGGACCGGGCTCAGTATCCGAAGCGCTGGCGGCGGTACGAGAGGTACGTGGCGATAGCCGCGTCGGCGTCTTCGACCGCGCGGCGGTGACCCGCCGCCAGCCGGTCGCCGACGCTCTGCCGCGTCACTCCGAGCCGGGCGGCGACATCGCGCTGGTGGCCGAGCTCGCGGTACGCGGCGATCGCCTCCCACTGTTTGGCGGTGCGGGCGCGGATGAGCGGATCGACGAGGCGACAGAGGGCGGCGAGCAGCACGTCACCGGCCTCGCCGGTGCCGAGGTAGCGGGTAAGGCCGTCGTCGCGGGCCGCGAGCTGCAGGGCCTGGGCGGCGAGGGAGTATGCGTCGTCCTCGCCGCTCGTCGGTTCGCGCAAACGTTCGAGGGTGCCGATGCCGACGCCGACCCGCAGCCGCAGTGGTGCGAGCGACTCGCGCAGGACGCTGATGCAGAGAGGAGCCTGGGCGGGGTCGCTCAGGACGCCGTCGATGCGCCCCTGCCCGGTGACCGCGAACGGCTCCGCGACCGCCGGGGCGAAGAGGTGGTTGACGCGCTCGACGGCGAGGCCGAGGCGGCGGCCGGCGGCCGCCGCCTCGGCCTCGCCGTCGAGCAGGTGACCGAACAGCACGGCGATGACGTTGGTGTCGCGGCGGCGTTCGAGCGGCATGGCGCTACCTACGCCGCGCGGGCGGTGGTTCCTGCTGCGCGGGGGGTCCGCCAGGACTCCGTGACGTCGAGACAATACAAGAACGCGTCACCGAAGCCCCTCGGCTGATATGGAGAGCGCGTCGTGAAGTGCGCGCCTCCGAGCGGCTTTGCGTGGGAAGGTGAGGATCGTCGCCGACCTCGACGGCAAGGCCGAAAGCGGGCAGGGTGGGGGCGCCGCGCCGCTACAGACGGTCTAGACTAGCCGTCGAGGTCGACCAGACGTCGTCCAACGGTGTCGAGCTGAACGGGAAGAGGACCATCGGAGGGTGACACCGTGAGCATCGAAGAAGGCGCCAAGTTCGTCGCCGCGGCCTGCGCCATGATCCTCGCCGTCGTGATCGCCTCCTGCGCGATCCTGGCGTGCCGCGTGGGCGCCTTGCCGAGGGACCTCGACCTGCTCGAGCGCGAGCTGGAGAAGCGGGAGGCGGCCGGCTCCGGCGACTGAGCCGGCGCGGCCGCCTTTCGCCGCGCGAGCGTCGCCGCGGACACGAGCCCCGACACATGGAACAAGCTTCCGCCATCGTCCTCTGGATCGCCTTTCTGCTCTACTGCGGGTCGTTCGCGATGTTCCTCGTCGCTCTGTTCGCGCGCCACGAGGGCTTGGAACGCGTCGGGCTGTGGCTGGTCGCCGGAGGCTGGACGCTGCAGACGGCCGCCCTTGTGCTGCGAGGCACCGCCGCCGGGCGTGTGCCCGTCGTCGGCGCCTACGAGTCCCTGAGCGCGGTGGCGTGGTCCGTGGCCCTCGTGTACCTCGCCCTCGAGTTCATCACGCGCGTGAAGGCGATCGGCCTCTACGTCGTGCCGGTGGTGATCGGCCTGCTCGTCGCGGCGCTCACCGAGTACGAGGCGCCGCGAGAGTTGATGCCCGCCCTGCGCAGCGACATCGTCGTCCTCCACGTGATCGTCATGTTGACCGCGCTGGGCGCCTTGTACGTCGCCGGCGGGGCCGCGCTCATCTACCTGTTCGAGGAGTGGCGGCTCAAGCGCCGCCGTCTCAGCGGCGTCCTCGGGCGCCTTCCCTCGCTGGCGACGCTCGACAAGCTGATGTTCCACGCGACGCTCCTCGGTCTCCCTGCGTTGACCATGGGCATGGCGGCCGGGGTGATCCGCGTCGAGACCTTCGCCGTCGAACGGTGGTGGACCGACCCGATGGTGCTGCTGTCGGCGGCTGCCTGGGTGACGTACGCGGTGCTGCTCTGGGGACGTCTGCGCGTCGACTGGGGCGGCCGCCGCGTCGCCTGGCTCGCGATCACGGGTCTCGCCCTGATGCTTACCATCCGCTTCGCAGCGGTGCCCTACCTCAGTGCGTTCCACACCTACGGGAGCTGAGCGATGCGGCGGCGTCACGGCATGGAATACGACAGGCGATGCGCGCTGCCCGCGTGGCTGGAGCGCTGAGCCGTGCTCGTCGTCGTCACCGGCATCTCCCACAAGACCGCATCGCTCGAGCTGCGCGAGAAGCTCGCCCTCGACGGCGAGGCGGCGCTGAGGGTGGGGCGCGACCTCATGACGCACGCGGGAGCGTGCGAGGCGGTCGCGCTGTCGACCTGCAACCGCACCGAGGTCTACACATACGCGAGCGACGTCGCGGCCGCGAACGGGGCCACGGTCGCGTGCCTGGCGCACGAGGCCGGCGTGCCCGTCGCAGAGCTCGAGCCTGTCGTCTACCATCACGCGGGCGACGCGGCGATCGCTCACCTGTTCCGCGTCGCCGCCAGTCTCGACTCGATGGTGGTCGGCGAGTACCAGATCGTCGCCCAGCTCAAGGACGCCTACCAGACGGCGCTCGAGGGCGGCAGTACTGGGCCCGTGTTCAATCGCCTCTTCCGGCGCGCGCTCGAGGTCGGCAAGCGCGTCCGGACGGAGACCGCCATCGGCGCGCGTCCGGTGAGCGTGAGCTCCGCCGCCGTCGAGCTCGCGGCGCAGGTGTTCGGCAAGCTGAAGAAGCGCACCGTCCTGATCGTCGGCGCCGGCGAGACGAGCGAGCTGACGGCCACGCATCTCAAGGCGCACGGCGGGGAACGCATCCTGGTCACCAACCGGACGTACGCCGCCGCCGAGGAGCTGGCGCGTCGGGTCGGCGGCCGGGCGGTGCCCTTCGAGGACCTCGAAGGGCACCTCGCGGCCGCTGACATCGTCATCTCGTCGACGGCGGCGCCCCACTACGTCATCACCCGCGAGCATGTCGAGCGGGCCATGAAGCATCGTCGCCACCGTCCACTCTGCTTCATCGACATCGCCGTGCCGCGTGACCTCGACCCCGGGATCGGCAGGATCGACGACGCCTTCCTCTACGACATCGACGACCTCAGGCACATCGTCGAGGAGAACCGCCACGAGCGCGAGAAGGAGGCCGCCAAGGCCGAGTGCATCGTCGAGGAGGAACTCGACGAGATGCGTCGCTGGCTGCGGAGTCTCGAGGTCGTTCCGACCATCGCCGGCCTGCGCGACAAGGTCGAGGGGATCCGCCGCAGGGAGCTGGACCGGCTCGCCGGGCGCCTGGGGGATCTCGGCGAGAGGCAGCGTGAGCAGGTCGAGATCCTGACCATGTCGATCGTGAACAAGATCCTGCATACGCCGACCGTGCGCATGAAGGAAGCTGCGGAGCGCGATGAGTGCTACCTCTACGTCGATGCGGTGCGCATGCTGTTCGAGCTGGACGGGAGCGAGGCGGCGGAGGCGGAGGACGAGGCGGCCGCGGCGGAGGACGAGGCGGCGGGGGCGGAGGACGAGGCGGCCGGGGCAGAGAGCGAGGCCGACGGGGCGGGTGCGCCGGAGGAGGACGCGCCGGGCGCGTCCGCGCCGGCGCCCGATCGAGATGCCCCGGGCGCGTCCACGCGGGCGCCCTGGCAGGACGCGGCACGTGGGTCCGGCCCGGCGCACGCCCGCGACGAGTTCGAGCCGGGCGCTGCGTGAGCCGCGTCCTGCGCATCGGTTCGCGGGGTAGCAGGCTTGCGCTCACCCAGAGCGAGTGGGTGCGCGACCGTCTGCAGGACCTCCATCCGGACCTGACCGTCGCGATCGAGGTCATCCACACCAAGGGTGACAAGGTCCTCGACGCGCCGCTGGCGAAGATCGGCGACAAGGGTCTCTTCACGAAGGAGCTCGAGGCGGCGCTCTTTGGCGAGCGGGTCGACCTCGCGGTGCACTCAGCCAAGGACATGCCCACCGAGACGCCGGAGGGGCTGGCGATCGTCGCCTTCACGGCGCGCGAGGACGTGCACGACGTGTTCGTGGCGCGCGGCGCGGATGGAGTCGACGTAGGGAGCGGCGCGGCGGGCGAAGCGGACGCCGCGCCGCCGTCGGCCGCGCCGCCGTCGGCCGCCTCTGTCTTCAACGCCGCGCGGGACGACGCCTTCCCGCGCTCTCTGGCAGACCTGCCCGATGGGGCCGTCGTCGGGACCTCGAGCCTGCGCCGCCGGGCGCAACTACTGGCGGCGCGTCCTGACCTGACGCTCGTCGACATCCGCGGTAACGTCGAGACGCGCCTGCGCAAGGTCGCCGAACAGCGGATGGCGGGGACGGTGCTTGCGGCCGCGGGACTGGCCCGCCTCGGGCGGGCCGGCGTGGCCGCCTTCGCCTTTCCGTTCGACGAGATGCTCCCGGCCGTCGGCCAGGGCTCGCTGGCGATCGAGGCACGGGTGGACGACGAGGAGGTGCGCGCCCTCGTCGCGCCGCTGGTCGACGCGCCGACGACGGCGGCGGTGCGCGCCGAGCGCGCCCTGATGCGTGCCCTCGAGGGCGGTTGCCAGGTACCGATCGGCGCTCTCGGCGAGCTGGAGTCGAATGTCGACGGTGACGGGACGAGGGGCTTCGCCGGTCTGGCCGGCGTCGCCGGTGCGACCGGTCTCGCCGGCCCAGGTGATCCAGGCAGGGTTGCCGCCGGTCCGATGCTCCGTCTGAGGGCGTTCGTCGGTTCACTTGACGGCAGCGACGTCGTGCGGCTCGAGCGTCGTGGCGGCGCGGGCGCGCCCGAGGCACTCGGGCGCGCCCTCGCCGCCGACCTGCTCGCCGCCGGCGCCGACCGCATCCTGCGTTCGCTGCGCGCGGAGGCCGGCGATGGGTGAACGTCCCGTCCTCTGCGACAGTGTGCAGGCGAGTGAACGAGCGTCGAGGGCGGGTGGGACCGATGGCTGAACATCCGCTTCTCGGCAAGAGCGTTGTGGTGACGCGACCGGAGGAACAGGCCGGCGCGCTCGTCGAGCCGCTCGAGAACCTGGGGGCCGAGGTGCTGCTTGTGCCGACCATCCGTATCGTCCCGGTGCCGCTGAACGACGAGATCCGCGCCGCCGTCGCCCGGCTCTCGACCTACCAGCTCGTCATCTTCACCAGCGCCAACGGCGTCGCGGAGTTCCTTGCCTGCATGCGTGAGTGCGGGGCCGGTCCCGACGCCCTTGCGGGAGCGACGGTGGCGGCGGTCGGGCCGCGGACCGCGGCCGCCCTCGCCGCCCACGGCGTGACGGCCGGCATCGTCCCCGAGGAGTCCGTCGCGGAAGGTCTTTTGGATGCGCTCGAGGCTGAAGGGCGCGGTCGACCGGCCGCCGCCGGACGAGTGCCTGTCGTCGCCGGATCGGCCGGCGTCTGCGCGTCAGCCTCCACCCAGCCCGCTCGCGCCACTCCTTTACGCGTCCTTCTCCCGCGGGCGCGCAAGGCGCGCGAGGTCCTGCCCGACACCTTGCGAGAGTGGGGGGCGACCGTCGACGTACTGCCCGTGTATGACACGGTCGCCGTCGAACGGCTCGCCCTGCCGTTCGCGCGGATCGCGGCGGCCGACTACCTGACGTTCACCTCCGCAAGTACCGTCGAGCGCTTCGTCGAGCTCGCGGAAAGGGCGCTGCGCGCCGCGGAGCGCCCTGGCGTCGCAGGTGAGGATGGCGGAGGCGCTGCGGCTGAGGAGGGCGAGGGCGCCGCGGCTGAGGCGAGCGAGGGCGCCGGCCGGCCGCTCGCCGAGCGGCTTGCCGGCGCCCGCATCGTCACCATCGGCCCGGCGACCTCGGCGGCCGTGCGCGCCCAGGGCCTGACGGTTGCCGTCGAGGCCGCAGAGCACGACGTCCACGGACTGGTGGCGGCGATCGTCGCCGATGCTGCCTCGTAGCGGCGGTCGCCGCCGACGTTGCTTCGCACCCGGCTTCGGCGTAGGTTGCCGTCGCTGTCACGCCGACCAGGGAGGGACGCATGACGTCGCTCGCCGCCCCACGCCTCATCTGCTTCTTCAGCGACTACGGCTACCGCGACGACTTCGCCGGCACGTGCCGGGCCGTGATCAAGCGCGTCGCGCCCGACGTCGAGGTCATCGACGTCACCCACGGTCTCGGGGAACGCGACGTGCTCGGCGGCGCCGTCGTGCTGCGCAACACCCTGCCCTACATGCCGGACCACGCCGTCCATCTGGCAGTGGTCGATCCCGGCGTCGGAGGGCCGCGGCGGCCGGTCGCCCTGCGCAGCCCCGGCGACCGGCTCTTCGTCGGCCCCGACAACGGCCTCCTCACGCTCGCAGCCGACGCCGACGGCGGCGTCACCGAGGCTCGCCTTCTGAGCAACGAAGAGCTGTGGCTGTCGCCTCTCTCGGCGACCTTCCATGGGCGCGACATCTTCGCCCCGGTGGCGGCGCGCCTCGCCTCGGGTCTGCCGCTCGACGTGGTCGGCGCCGCCGTCGACCCCGCCGGCCTGGTCCGTCTCGACGTGCCGGCGCCGCAAGTGGACGAGGACGGCGTCACCGCCACCGCCGTCCTGGTGGACCGGTTCGGGAACGTGGCTCTCAACCTGACCGGCGCGGAGCTGGAGGCGGCCGACCTCGGCCCGGACCTGGAGCTCGACTGCGGCGGCGAGCGCTACTTCACCCGCGTCGTGCGGACCTTCTCGAGCGTGCGCCCGAGCGACATCCTCGTCCTCATCGACAGCTACGGTCAGGTCGCGCTGGCGGTGAACTCGGGCTCGGCCGCCGAGGTCCTGGGGCTTTCTGCCGGCGACCGGGTCCGCCTGCGTCGCATGTCGGCGTGAGCCGGGGGCGGCGCGCGCCGCGCGCAGGGGCAGTCGCTGCTGCGCGCGTCGTTGCGCGCCGCCGCACTCACTCGCCCGCCGTGTCGTCGCGCACCATGTTCCCGCGCCCCGTGTTGCGCCGCCTTCCGGGATTCGGTATAGTCCCCGTTCGCGCGCCCTCCGGGGCGCGGTCTTCGGATTCGACAGAGTGAGCGCATGAAGACGTACGTCGCCAAGCCTTCCGCCATCGAGAAGAAGTGGTACCTGGTCGACGCCAAAGGCAAGACGCTCGGGCGCCTCGCCACGGTCGTCGCCGACACCCTGCGTGGCAAGCGCAAGACGACCTACACGCCCAACATCGACACCGGCGACTTCGTGATCGTCATCAACGCTGACAAGGTCGTGGTGACCGGCAACAAGCCCGAGCAGAAGATGTACTACCGTCACTCGGGCTATCCGGGCGGTCTCAAGAGCGAGTCGTACGCTCACCTTCAGGCGCGGCGTCCCGAAGAGATCGTGCGCCGCGCCGTGCGCGGCATGCTGCCGCACACCAAGCTCGGCCGCGCCCAGCTCCGCAAGCTGAAGGTCTACGCCGGGGCCGAGCATCCGCACGAGGCCCAGGCGCCCGAACCGCTCGAGATCAAGGAGTAAGGCTTGGCTGCAGCAGTCATGTACCGCGCCACCGGCAAGCGCAAGACGAGCGTCGCGCGCGTCATCCTCAGTCCGGGCGTCGGCCGCGCTGTCGTCAACGGGCGCGAGATGGACGACTACTTCGGCCGCAAGGTGCTGCAGACCGTCGCCATGATGCCGTTCGAGACCACGCACACGACGGGCAAGTTCGACGTCAACGTGAACGTCTACGGCGGAGGTATCGCCGGCCAGGCGGGCGCCGTGCGCCACGGTATCGCCCGAGCGCTCTGCGAGGCCGACGAGAACCTGCGCACGCCGCTCAAGCGCGCCGGCTTTCTCACCCGCGACGACCGCAAGGTCGAGCGCAAGAAGGCCGGCTTCCACAAGGCGCGCAAGAAGCCACAGTTCAGCAAGCGTTAGCCTGCGGCGTCGCGGGCGGCGCGCCGCTCGCGCGTAAGCTGTCGCGCAGCCCGCCGCTCGTGCGTACAACGTCACGCGCGGCGCGCTCCCTGTCTCAAGCGTTCACCGCTGCACCAGCGAGCACGACGGGCCGCCCTCCGGGCGGCCCGTTGACGTTCCCGGTCACCCGTTGAACCCTCAGGCCTTCCCGCTCACACTCGAGGCGCCGGTGCGCCGCCGGCGCCCGCACGGTGAGGAGCGGCACACGTGTCCCAGCTCATGAACGACCTGCGCACAGCCCTGCGCGCCCGTCATTACAGCCGCCGGACGGAGCAGGCCTACTGCCTGTGGGTCCGGCGTTACATCCGTTTCCACGGCCTGCGGCACCCGCGCGAGATGGGCGAGGCCGAGATCAACGCCTTCCTCACGCACCTGGCCACCGAGCGTGAGGTGAGCGCCTCGACGCAGAACCAGGCGCTCTCGGCACTGCTCTTCCTCTACCGGAACGTGCTGCAGCGGCCGGTCGGCGACCTCGGCGGCGTGGTCCGCGCCCGGCGTCCGCGCCGTCTGCCGGTCGTCCTCACGCGGGACGAGGTCGCCGCCGTCCTCGACTACCTCGACGGCGACCTCCGCCTCATGGCCTCCCTGATGTACGGGGCCGGGCTTCGCCTCAACGAGTGTCTCGGTCTCAGGGTCCAGGACCTCGACTTCGCCCGCGGCGAGATCGTGGTGCGCGGCGGCAAGGGCGACAAGGACCGCGTCACCGTCCTGCCTCAGGCGCTGCGACCGCAGCTTCGTGCCCACCTCGCGACCGTGAAACGCATCCACAAGGCCGACCTGGCCGCGGGCTGGGGCGCGGTGGAGCTCCCCGACGCGCTGGCGAGGAAGTACCCGCACGCGTCGACCGACTGGCGCTGGCAGTGGGTCTTCCCGCAACGACGGCGCTGGCGCGACCCGAGGTCTGGCCACGAGGGGCGCCACCACCTGCACGAGACGGTCGTGCAACGGGCGATGAAGGAAGCCGTGGGGGCGTCGGGGACGACCAAGCGCGCCGGCTGCCACACGCTGCGACACTCGTTCGCCACGCACCTTCTCGAGACGGGCTACGACATCCGCACGATCCAGGAGCTGCTCGGCCACAAGGACGTGCGCACGACCATGGTCTACACGCACGTCCTCAATCGCGGTGGCCTCGGCGTGCGCAGCCCGCTCGACGGTCTCTGACCGACCGCCACTCTGCAGACCGCATACCGCTCCCGTCCGAGTCCGGCCCTTGCGGCATACGCAGAAGCCGATACACTCGTACAGGTGTTACGCGCTCTGCATAATCATTGTTAGGCCGACACCATGCCTCAGTTCACGTCACAGCCATGTTCTAGACTAGAACACAGCAGCTCCGAGAGGGTTTCGGAGCCGCACCACTCCTCAACCCTCGAGGGGGAACATTGTCCGACGGCTATCTCGCAGGGCAGCGCTACACAGAGAATCAACTTGATGCGATTACCACGATCGACCACAACCTGCAGATCATCGCATGTGCGGGATCGGGCAAGACGCAGGTCGTAGCCGAGCGCGTCGCACACATCCTCGCCACGAAACGCGACGAGAACATCGCTCCTGCCAACGTCGTCGCATTCACCTTTACCGACAAGGCCGCGGCGGAGCTGAAAGATCGCATCGCTGAACGCGTTCGAGCACGCCTCGGCGAGGTCACAGGCATGGCCGAGATGTACGTCGGCACCATCCACGGCTACTGCCTGAACCTACTCCAGCAGCACCTCCCTGAGTACTTCAAGTACCAGGTGCTCACGGATATCCAGGCGCGAATCTTCGTGGACCGCTTCTCCGCTAAGTCCGGCCTGAGCTCAATGGTAGCGAGTACCGGCACTCGGATGCGGCGCTACCTCCATTCGAACCTCTACATGAGCGTCCTGTCGACGCTCCGTGAGGCCGAGATCGACGACTCAAACCTGAGCCCGGAGGACGCAGGCCGC
>JAKPOQ010000121.1 GCA_029547745.1 Actinomycetes bacterium | reverse complement strand
GGCATGCCGCCGCCGGCGTTCTCCTCCGGCTTGTCGGCCACGATGCACTCGGTGGTCAGGATGTTCTTGGCGATCGAGGCCGCGTTCTGCAGCGCCGAACGGGTGACCATGGCGGGGTCGATGATGCCGACCTTGACCATGTCCTCGTACTCGCCCTTCTCGGCGTTGAGGCCCTCGCCCGGCTTGAGCGTCTTGACCTTGTTCACCACGACCGAGCCTTCCATGCCGGCGTTCTCGGCGATCTGGCGCAGCGGCTCCTCGAGCGCGCGGGCGATGATCTGCTTGCCGGAGCGGAAGTCGACGTCGTCCGACTTCTTGTCGACCTTGATCGAGGAGACGGCGTTGACGAGCACGACGCCGCCGCCCGGCACGATGCCCTCCTCGAGGGCGGCGCGCGTGGCGTTGAGGGCGTCCTCGACGCGGTGCTTGGTCTCCTTCATCTCGACCTCGGTCGCCGCGCCGACCTTGATGACGGCGACGCCGCCGGCCAGCTTGGCGAGACGCTCCTGGAGCTTCTCGCGGTCGAAGTCGGAGTCGGTGGTCTCGATCTCGCTCTTGATCTGCTTGATGCGGCCCTTGATGTTCTCGGTGTCGCCGGCGCCGTCGACGATGGTGGTGTTGTCCTTCGTCACGACGACCTTGCGGGCGCGGCCGAGCTGCGAGAGCTGCGTGTTGTCGAGCTTGAGGCCCATCTCCTCGGTGATGACCTCGCCGCCGGTGAGGATGGCGATGTCCTCGAGCATGCGCTTGCGGCGGTCGCCGAAGCCCGGAGCCTTGACGGCCACGCTGGTGAACGTGCCACGCAGCTTGTTGACGACCAGGGTCGCGAGGGCCTCGCCCTCGACGTCCTCAGAGACGATGAGGAGCTGCTTGCCCTGCTGGATGACCTTCTCGAGGACCGGGAGGAGGTCCTGGACGGCGCCGATCTTCTGGTTGGCGATGAGGATGTAGGGCTCCTCGAGCACGGCCTCCATGCGGTCGGAGTCCGTCACCATGTACGGGCTGAGATAGCCCTTGTCGAACTGCATGCCCTCGGTGAACTCGAGATCGAGGCCGAAGGTGTTGCTCTCCTCGACGTTGACGACGCCGTCCTTGCCGACCTTCTCGATGGCGTCGGCGATGACGTCGCCGACGGCGCGGTCGCGGGCGGAGATGGTGGCCACGCGGGCGATCTCCTCCTTGCCGGAGATCTCCTTGCTCTGCTTCTGGATGGCGACCACGGCCTCGTCGACGGCCTGCTCGATGCCGCGCTTGATGGCCATCGGGTTGGCCCCGGCGGTCACCATGCGCAGACCCTCGCGCACGATCGCCTGCGCGAGCAGGGTGGCGGTGGTGGTGCCGTCGCCGGCGATGTCGTTGGTCTTGGTCGCGACTTCCTTGACCAGCTGCACGCCCTGGTTCTCGAACGCGTCCTCGACCTCGATCTCACGGGCGATGGTGACGCCGTCGTTGGTGATCGTCGGCGCGCCGTACTTCTTGTCGAGCACCACGTACCGGCCCTTGGGGCCGAGGGTGATCTTCACGGCGTCGGCGAGCGCGTTCACGCCGCGCTCGAGCGAGCGCCTGGCTTCGTCGTCGTACCTGAGTTCCTTAGCCAAAGTCGTCAGCCTCCCTTCTTACTTCTCGACTACGGCCAGGATCTCGCTGGCGCGCAGGATCAGGAGCTCGTCGCCATCGACGGTCTTGTACTCGGTGCCCGCGTACTTGCCGTAGATGACCTTGTCGCCCTTCTTGACGTCCATCGGGACGCGCTTCTTGCCGTCCTCGTCCCACTTGCCGTCGCCGACGGCGACGACCTCTCCGAGCATCGGCTTCTCCTTGGCCGTGTCGGGGAGCACGATGCCGCTGGCGGTCCTCTCCTCCTCCTGGACCGCCTTGATGATGACGCG
>JAKPOQ010000108.1 GCA_029547745.1 Actinomycetes bacterium | reverse complement strand
TCCGCTACTTCAACGTCTTCGAGACTGACGGCCCGAGCGTGGCCAAGAAGATGGCCGCGTACCATCAGTACTGGGCCGTGAACAAGGCAGTGGAGGCCACCGTCCGCGCGGTCGAGGAGGACCATCGCGTCGGCGTCGTCTGGCACACGCAGGGCAGCGGCAAGAGCCTCTCGATGGCGTTCTACGCCGGCAAGCTCGTGCAGCAGCCGCGGATGGCCAACCCGACGCTGGTCGTCCTCACCGACCGGCTGGACCTGGACGACCAGCTGTTCGGCACCTTCGCGGCCTGCCATGAGCTGCTGCGTCAGAAGCCGGTGCAGGCGCAGAGCAGGGAGGACCTGCGCCTCAAGCTGCAGGTCGCCTCGGGCGGCGTCGTCTTCACCACCATCCAGAAGTTCATGCCGGACGAGCGCGGTGAGGCGCATCCGCTGCTGAGCGAGCGCGCCAACATCGTAGTCGTCGCTGACGAGGCGCACCGCAGCCAGTACGACTTCATCGACGGGTTCGCCCGGCATATGCGCGACGCGCTGCCGAACGCCTCGTTCATCGGCTTCACCGGCACGCCCGTCGAGCTCACCGACAAGAACACGCGCGCCGTGTTCGGTGACTACATCGACACCTACGACATCCAGCGGGCAGTCGAGGATGGCGCCACCGTGCCCATCTTCTACGAAGGCCGCCTCGCCGAGATCGACCTCCCCGAGAGCCAGAAACCGGTCGTCGACGCGGCGTTCGAGGAGCTCACCGAGAGCGAAGAGGTGCAGCGCCGCGAGAAGCTCAAGAGCAAATGGGCGCGCATCGAGGCCATGGTGGGGACGGAGCGGCGGCTCGAGCTGATCGCCAAGGACCTGGTCGAGCACTTCGAGGCGCGCCAGGCCGGCGATCCGGCGACGCCCATGAAGGGCATGGTCGTCTGCATGAGCCGGCGCATCTGCGTCGATCTGTACTCCGAGATCGTGAAGCTGCGCCCGGAGTGGCATGGGGCGGAGGCCGGCGCCGACGCGGGCGACGAGGTCGGCGCCGTCAAGGTGGTGATGACCGGCTCCTCCTCCGACCCGCTCGACTGGCAGCAGCACATCCGCAACAAGCCGCGCCGCGAGGCGCTGGCCCGCCGTTTCAAGGACCCGGACGACCCGTTCAAGCTGGTCATCGTCCGCGACATGTGGCTCACCGGCTTCGACGCACCCAGTCTCGCGACCATGTACATCGACAAGCCGATGCGCGGGCACGGCCTCATGCAGGCGATCGCCCGCGTGAACCGCGTGTTCCGCGAGAAGCAGGGCGGGGTGATCGTCGACTACCTCGGCATCGCCTATCAGCTCAAGCAGGCTCTCAACGACTACACCGACGGCGGCGGCACGGGCGAGCCCGTCGTCGACCAGGCGGCGGCTGTGGCGGTCATGCTCGAGAAGTACGAGATCGTCCGCGACATGCTCCACGGCTTCGACTTCGTCGACGTCTGGCTGCAGGGCACGCACGACGAGAAGCTGTGCCTCATCGGCGACGGCAAGGAGTTCGTGCTCGGCCTCGAGGACGGCAGGCGCCGGTTCGTCGAGGCCGTCACGGCGCTCAGCCGCGCCTTCTCTCTCGCCGTGCCGCACCGCGACGCCCTCCGCATCCGCGACGAGGTGGCCTACTTCCAGACTGTCCGCGCAGCGCTGATGAAGGGCGACTCCGGTGGCCAAGCCTCGGACGAGGCGCTGAACCTCGCCGTCCGCCAGATCGTCTCGAAGGCCGTGTCCACCGACGAGGTGGTCGACATCTTCGCTGTCGCCGGCCTGGAGCACCCCGACGTGTCGGTGCTGGACGAGAGGTTCCTCGCCGAAGTACGCGACATGCCGCGCCGCAACCTCGCCGTCGAGATGCTCGAGAAGCTGCTGCGCGACGAGGTCAAAGTGCGCTTCCGTCGCAACCTCGTCG
>JAKPOQ010000045.1 GCA_029547745.1 Actinomycetes bacterium | reverse complement strand
GACGACGCCCACGAGCTGGCGATGACCGTCAAGGCCATGGAGGAGGGATACGCCTTCCTCATCGGCGGCGGGGCCGACGAGGCCGTCAAGGCGACGATGGGGCAGGTTCTGAAGAAGCGCGTGCTCGGATTGCTGGGGCTGGACGGGAAGGAAGAGTGGGAGTAGGGAGAAGGAGCGGACGGGGAGGGCGGGCGCGCGGCCGCAGGCTGACGCGCCCGCCCTCCCCGTCCGCTCCTTCTCCTCCAGCGTCCCGACTTCTCAGTCGGCGAACAGCTCGGCCACCGCCTCGCCGAACACCAGCGTGTGGCGGTCGATGTCCGCCTCGCTCGTGGCCGGACACATGAGGGCCATGTTGTGGAACGGCGTCATCAGGATGCCGCGGTTGATCGTGTACAGGTGCATGTACTCGTCGAGCTCGGCGTCGTGAGCGGCCGCCGACTCGCCGCCGCTGCGCGGTACCCGGGGTGTGAAGCGGTACTCGGCCCGCGCCCCGATCTGGACGATCGACCATGGCGCCCGGTGCTCGTCGATCACGGCCTGGACGCCGCGCGTGTACTCGGTACACAGGGCGATCATCCTGGCGAAGTTCTCCTCGGTGAGGACGTGTTCGAGGGTCGCCCGCGCGGCGGCCAGCGAGAGGGCGTTGCCGGCGAGCGTGCCGCCGACGCCGCCCTGGTCGACGAGGTCGGCCTCGGTGTCGGCGAGGATGCGCTCGGCGAAGTCCTTGGAGACGCCGTAGGCGCCGATCGGGATGCCCGAGCCGAGCGCCTTGCCGACGGTCACCACGTCGGGGCGCAGGCCCCAGGCACGGGTGCAGCCGCCGTAGCTGGCGCTGAACGTGTGGGTCTCATCGTTGATGAGCAGGGTCCCAGTCTCGTCGCAGAGGGCGCGCACGGCGTCCAGGAACCCCGGCTCCGGAGGGACGATGCCGATGTTGGTCATGGCCGGTTCCATGAGGACGGCGGCGACGTCGCCGAGGGCGAGCGCCTCGCGCAGGGCGTCGACGTCGTTGAACTCGACGACCTTGGTGGTCAGCGTCGGGTCGACCTGGGGCCCCACGTTGCCCGGCTTGGACATCGGCCTGCCGTCGGGACCGACGACGATGACGGTCTCGTCGACCGTGCCGTGGTAGCAGCGCGAGAAGACGAGGACGTACGGGCGTCTCGTGACCTGGCGCGCCATGCGCAGCACGAACCGGTTCGCGTCAGTGGCGGAGAGCGTGAACTGCCAGTAGGGGAGGCCGAAGCGACGCTGCAGGTCGCGGCCGACCGCGGCGGCATCTTCCGTAGGAAGCATCGTCGTGATGCCGCCGTCCTCGCTGATGCGCTTGCGCACGGCCTCCATGACGATCTCCGGCGAGTGGCCGGTCATCGCCCCGGTGTCGCCAAGGCAGAAGTCGATGTAGGTGCCTCCGTCGACGTCGGTGATGCGGTTCCCGTGCGCCTTCGTGAAGTACACCGGGAAGCCGCCTGGCCAGATCGCCATCCAGCTCATCGGGACCCCGGCGAGCAGGCTGCCCCGCGCGTCCTCGTAGAGTGCAAGGGAGCGGGGATGGCCGGCCACGTACTCGCGGCGCTCGCGTTCCAGCAGCGCGCGGAGGCGCCCGCGGTCGAGCGAGCGGAGTGGGCTGCCGTCGGCGGTGCGGGTCGGTCGCGCGGAGGCTGCTTCGTGATGCGCGGTCACGGCGTCGAGCCGCGTGGAGACGGCGCCGGGCCGCGAGTAGATGGCGCTAAGCTGGGAGAAGCTCATGCTGGTCACGTTGTCC
>JAKPOQ010000044.1 GCA_029547745.1 Actinomycetes bacterium | reverse complement strand
CGAGAAGATCGTGGATGCGCGCGGCACCAGCTGCCCCGAGCCGATCCTGGCGGCAAAGAAGGGCATTCCGAGCGTTTCCGTCGGCGGGATCATGGAGGTGCAGGCGACCGATTCCGGTACCACGAAAGATCTGCCGGCCTGGGCGAAGAAGATGGGTCACGAGTACTTGGGCGTCCTCGAGGAGCCCGGGTACATGCGGCTGTTCGTCAAGAAGATGAAGTGACCATGGCCGAGGACGCCACCCGCGAGGACCAGGCGTTCCATCCCCGCATCCTGGTCTTCAGCACCAACAACATCTCCGACCCCGGCATCGACCTGGCGGGCAGCTCGCACCTGCACTACTCGCCCAACGTCATGGTCATCAGCCTCCCCTGCACGAGCGGCATCAAGCCGAGCTGGGTCCTGTACGCGATGCAGCGGGGCTTCGACGGCGTGTTCATCGCCGCCGACGGCGAGGAGTGCGCGTACCTGCCCGACTGCGCCGAGCGCACCGCCGGCATCATGACCAGCGCTCAGGCGCTGCTCGAGGAGCACGGCCTGGAGCCGCAGCGCGTGCGTATGGCCGCCGTCTGCTCCGTCTGCGCCGAGCCCTTCACCAACTACATGCACGAGTACTCGAAGTCCCTGGCCGGCCTGGGACCGTCGCGAAAGGCGACCGCATGAAGGGCACCACGAAGTACGACGCCCTGGTGGTCGGCAGCGGCATCGGCGGGATGGAGTCAGCCCTCAAGCTCGGCGACATGGGCTACAAGGTCCTGGTCGTGGAGAAGGACGCCAGCGTCGGCGGCAAGATGATCCTGCTCAGCAAGGTCTTCCCCACGCTGGACTGCGCCAGCTGCATCTCCACCCCCAAGATGGCGGCCACCATCCATCACCCCAACATCGACGTGCTCACGTACGCCGAGGTGGACGGCATCCGCGCCAACGGCGACGGCACCTACCGCGCCAGGATCACGCAGCGGCCCAAGTTCATCGACGAGGCCGCCTGCACAGGCTGTCGCCAATGCGAGATGGCCTGCAACGTCGCCGTGCCGGACGAGTTCAACGCCGACCTGGTGTCGCGGCGCGCCGCCTACATCGCGTTCCCGCAGGCGGTGCCGAAGAAGGCCGTGATCGACCGCGCCGGCATCTCGCCGTGTACCGGCGCGTGCCCGGCGGGCATCAAGGCGCACGGGTACGTCGCGCGCGTGCGCAGCGGTGAGTACGAGCAGGCGTTCGACCTCGTCCTCGAGGCTACGCCCCTGGTCGGCTCGCTCGGGCGCGCGTGCTACGCCCCCTGCGAAAGCGAGTGCACGCGCGGCGAGCTCGAGGGCCCGCTCCCGATCCGCCGCCTTAAGCGCTTCATCGCCGATGCGCACTACGGCAGGGGACGGGACGGCGACCCCGAGGCCGTGGCCATCGAGCAGAACGGCAAGAAGGTCGCCGTCGTGGGCTCCGGCCCGGCCGGCCTTACCGCCGCCCTGCAGCTCGCGCGCAAGGGTTACGGCGTCACCATCCTCGAGGCGGCCGAGCAAGCCGGCGGCATGCTGCGTCTGGGCATCCCCGCCTATCGCCTGCCCAACGAGGTCATCGACCACGACATCAGCAACGTCACCGCGCTGGGCGTCGAGATCAGGACCGGCGTCCGGGTCGACGACCCGGCCGGGCTCAAGGACGACGGCTTCGACGCCGTGCTGGTCGCGACCGGCACGCACAAGGCCGTCCGGCTGCGCGTGCCGGGCGAGGAGCTCGACGGCGTGCGCAGCGCGCTCACGTTCCTCGCCGACGTCAAGCTCGGCAAGGACGTCGGCCTCTCCGGCAAGAAGGTGCTCGTGGTGGGCGGCGGCAACGTCGCCATCGACGCCGCCCGCTCCGCCCGCCGCCTCGGCGCCGCCTCGGTGGACCAGGTCAGCCTGGAGTGCTGCGAGGAGATGCCGGCCCACGACTTCGAGGTCGAGGAGGCCCGCGCCGAGGGCATCACCCTGCACGACGGCTGGGGCATCGACCATTTCGAGGGCGACGGCCGCCTCCAGGCTGCCGAGATCAAGGTCTGCACCTGCGTGTTCGATCCTGACGGCCGCTTCCACCCCGAGTACGACGAGACCCAGCGCGACATCATCGCCTGCGACGTCGTCATCGTCGCCGCCGGCATGAGGGCCGACACGGAGACGTTCGGCCTCGAGACCAACGGCGACCACACGCTCGTGGCCGACCCCGGCACGCTGCAGACGGCCGTGCCGCACATCTTCGCCGCCGGCGACGTCGTCACCGGCCCGACGATGATCACGACGGCCGTCGGCCAGGGTCGCCGGGCCGCCTTCATGATCGACCGCTACCTCCAGGGCCAGGTGCTCGACCCCGGGCTCTTCGATGAGCCCCTGCCGGTGGTGGACAAGGACACCGTGCTCGCGCGCCAGCAGGTCTACGACCGGCGCGAGCCGCTCGAGTCCAACGCCGTCATGAGGGCCGCTCCGACGGACTTCGAGGAGACCGAAGGCCCGATGACCGAAGACGAGGCGTTCCTGGGCGCCGCGCGCTGCCTCGACTGCGGCGTGTGCTCCGAGTGCCACGCATGCGTGGACGTCTGCCCGGCCGACGCCATCAAGCTCGATGACCGGCCCGTGGCGATCGAGGCCGAGGTCGGCACCGTGGTCCTCGCCACCGGCTTCAACCTCTTCCCGGCGGACGCCAAGCCCCAATACGGCTACGGCCGCTTCAAGAACGTGATCACCGGCATGCAGATGGACCGCCTGCTCGCGCCGACGCGCCCGTACAACGCCGTCCTGCGCCCCAGTGACGGCAAGGTGCCGGACAACATCGCCTACATCATGTGCACGGGGTCGCGGGACGAGACCGTGGACAACCCGCTGTGCTCCAAGATCTGCTGCATGTACTCGGTCAAGCAGAACCAGCTCATCATGGGCGCCCTTCCGCTCGCCGACGTGACCGTCTACTACATCGACGTGCGCTCGGTCGGCAAGGGGTACGACGAGTTCTACCAGCAGGCCAGGGACATGGGCTGCAACTTCGTCAAGGGCCGCGTCTCGGGCATCACCGAGACGGAGGAGGGCAACCTCACCCTGCGTTACGAGGACATCGAGAACGGCGGCGCGCTCGCGGAAGCAGAACACGACCTGGTCGTGCTCGCCGTCGGCGTCCAGCCGAGCCGGGGCGTCGCCGAGCTGTTCGCCGGCAACGGCGACGCGCTCGCCCTCGACGATCACTACTACGTCGGCGAAGTCGACGAAGACCTCGACCCCGGCCGCACCAATCTGCCCGGCGTGTTCGTCGCCGGCGCGGCCGCGGGCGCCAAGGACATCCCCGACTCCATCCTCCACGCCGGCGCCGCAGTCGCGCAGGCGGCCGCTCACCTCGAGCGCGCACGAGTGGCGGACGAGGCGAAAGCGAAGGTGCCTTCATGAGCGGCCGTAGGATCGGCGTGTACGTCTGCCAATGCGGCGGCAACATCGGCGACTACGTCGACGTCGACAAGGTCGTCGAGGAGATCAAGGGCGACGACGACGTCGTGATCGCCCGCTCCGCCATGTTCACCTGCTCCGATGCGACCCAGCAGGAGATCGTCCAGGACGCGCAGGAGCAGGGACTCGACGCGCTCGTCGTCGCCTCCTGCTCACCCAAGCTGCACACGGTCACCTTCCGTGACGTGGCCAAGCGCGCGGGCATGAACCCGTTCCAGTACACCCAGGTGAACGTGCGCGAGCAGTGCTCGTGGACGCACACCGACGACAAGACCGGCGCGACCGAGAAGGCCACCCGCCTGGTGCGGGCCGGCATCAATCGGACTCGCCTCACCGAGCCACTGGAGCCGATCGTCGTCGAGACGACGCCCAAGAGCCTCGTGGTCGGCGGCGGCATCGCCGGCCTTCGTGCGGCTCTCGGGCTGGCGGAACTCGGCCTCACCGTCTTCCTGGTGGAGAAGGAGGCCCGGCTCGGCGGGCATGTGGCCGGCTACGGACCCATGTTCCCTAACGACCGCAAGGGCTCGGACCTGGTCGCCACGCTCGAGGAGAAGGTCCGCGCCAACCCGGCGATCACGGTGTTCACCAATGCCGAGCTGATGGCCAAGAGCGGCAGCTTCGGCAACAACCAGGCGACCATCGCCATCCATGACGGCGACAAGCTCGAGACCATCCAGGTGGACGTCGGGTCGATCGTCGTGGCCACAGGCTTCGACGACTACGAGCCGGCCGCCGGCGAGTTCGGCTACGGCCTGGACGGCGTGGTGACGCTGCCTGAGTTCAAGAAGATGGTAGACGAGGCTCCCGGCCTGCTCCAGTACAAGGGCAGGCCGGTCAAGACCGTCGCCTACATCTACTGCGTCGGCAGCCGCCAGGACGAGAGCCTCGAAGGCGCGCACACGTACTGCTCGCGCTACTGCTGCACGTCCGCGGTGCACACCGCGCTCGAGGCCCAGAAGCTCGCCGGCGACCTCCGCCAGTACCACCTCTACCGGGACATGCGGACCTACGGCAAGTACGAGCTGCTGTGGAACGCCTCGCGCGAGAGCGGCTCGCTCTACCTGCGCGTGCCCGACGACGAACCGCCGGCGGTGGAGAAGCTCTCCTCCGGCGGCCTCAAGGTCACGACCAGAGACCTGCTCACCGGTGAAGAGGAGATCGCCATCCCGGCAGACCTCGTGGTGCTCGTCACCGGCATGGTGCCGCGCGACAACGCCGAGCTGGTGAGCGTCCTCAAGCTCCCGGTGGGCAACGACGGCTTCTACAACGAGATCCATCCCAAGCTGAGGCCGGTCGAGACCATCGTCGACGGCGTGCTCATCTGCGGCGCCTGCCAGGCGCCCAAGACATCGTCCGAGGCGGTCGCCGCGGGCCTGGCGGCGGTCACGCAGAGCGGCGCCATGCTCAAGCGCGGCTACGCCGAGCTCGACCCCATGGTCGCCACCGTCTACGCCGACCTCTGCACCTGGTGTGGCAAGTGCCGAGCGGCGTGCCCCTACGACGCCATCGAGCAGGTCGAGCTGGACGGCAGGCAGGTGGCCCAGGTCGTCAAGACGGCGTGCAAGGGCTGCGGCGGGTGTGTGCCGGTCTGCCCCGAGGACGCCACGGACCTGCTCGGCTACACCGACGCCCAGATCAAGTCGATGATCGACGGCATGATGGAGGTGAGCTGCTCATGACGCAGGCCACCGAGACCAGGCGTCCCGTGATCCGGGACGCCGTCCCCGGCCGGCGCGACGTGCGCGAGGTCGTCCGCGACGAGCAGGTCATGCGCCGGCGCATCCTCGAGGTGCTCGCCGGCGGGCCGATGACTGTGCCCGAGATCGCGGCCGCCGTCGAGCGCCCGACCCACGAGGTGATGTTCTGGGTCATGGGCCTGCGCAAGTACGGCTGGGTCGCGGAGATCAAGGAAGTCGACGACGACGGTTACTACCGGTACCAGGTGGTGGAGAGGGAGGGCTCATGACGGCTCTCGTGAACCCCGGGCTGGCCGACGAGCTCGCGCGCTCCGACGGGTTCGACGCCGACGCCTGCATGAACTGCGGGGTGTGCTCCGCCATCTGCCCGATGGGCGTCGACGTGGAGGTGCGCAGGCTCTTCCGCTACGTGCTGCTCGGCATGGAAGACAAGGTCAGGGCGGAGACGGAGCGCGTCTTCTCCTGCCTGCTCTGCAGGATGTGCGAGGAGAACTGCCCGGCCGGCGTGCACATCGCCGAGAACGTACGCACGCTGCGGCACCACATCGTGCGCACCGGATTCGGCCTCGGGGAGGGATGACGATGCCTCTCGCGACCGCAGACGTGATCGGCATCCTGGGCGACAATCTGCGCCTGCGGAAGTCGGTCCTCCCGCTGTCCTCCAAGGTGACGACCAGATGGACCGAGGGGCTCGGACTCCCGCGCGGCGGCGAGACCGTCCTCTACACCGGGATGATGTACCAGCTCATCCCGTACATCGAGGGCCTGGTGCGGGCCGTGGACAGACTGGGCGACTCGTGGATGGGCAGCTACACGAAGCTCGGTCGCAGGGTCAACCGCCTGGTCAACATCTCGGCGTTCATGGCACGGCCCTCGGCCGCGGAGCGTGCCGTCTACGACCGGGTGCCGATCGACGTCGTGCACCTGCTGCGCAGGGCCGGCGTCCGCTTCGGCGCCCTCTACGAGGACGACCTCTACTCGGGCGCCCTGGCCTACGACCTGGGCCTGG
>JAKPOQ010000183.1 GCA_029547745.1 Actinomycetes bacterium | reverse complement strand
GGAGACGCCTGTGAACGCCACCAGCGCATCCCGGGGGATGTCGACGTCGACGTTCTTCAGGTTGTGCTCACGGGCTCCACGAACGTGCACCATCCCGTCGGAGGCCGTGTGGGGCATGCGACGACTGTATTCCTGCCACCGACCCGAAGCAGGGTGAACGCCGGACCGGTGCGGTCAGCGCAGCGTGGCCGGGTCGGTGTTGGCGCCGCAGACGATGAGCGCGACGCGCTCGTTCGGCTCCGGGCGGTAGGCACCGCCAGTCAACGCGGCGTATGCCGTCGCGGCGCCGGCTTCCGCGGCGATGCGGTAGTCCCGCCACATCAGGTCGCGAGCCCGCAGGATCTCCTCGTCGTCGACCAGGAGGCTGATGGGCGTCGACGCGGCTGCCATGGCGAACGCGATCTCACCCACCCGCCGGGCACCCAGCGAGTCGGCAGCCACCCCCGAGACCTCGACGTCGACCGGCCGCCCGGCAGCCAGGGCGGCATACAGGCTGGGCGCCCGAGTCGGCTCGACCGTCACGATCCGCGCGCGACCGTCCACGGCCGCGGCGATGCCGGCGAACAGTCCGCCGCCGCCGACCGCCACGACGATGGTGTCGATGCCAGGCTCGTCCTCAAGCACCTCCAGGGCAAGCGTCCCCGCCCCAGCGACCACCTCAGGCAGGTCGTAGGCGTGCGACGCCAGAGCGCCGCGCTCGCGGGCAAAGTCAGCCGCGGCCGACGCTGCATGGGAGTACTCCGTCCCCGCGACACGGACGTCAGCCCCGTAGTCACGCAACCGCGCCACCTTGACGGCTGACGCGATCGACGGGACGAAGACCGTCGCCGGGACGCGGAGGACGCCCGCGGCATACGCCGTCGCCAAACCGGCGTTGCCACCGGAGGCGATGACGACACCCGCCTGTGGGTCGAGCTCGCCCCGCTCGCGCGCAGCCAGCAGCAGGTTGAAGGCTCCACGCGCCTTGAACACACCCGTGTGCTGGAGGAACTCGCACTTGAGCCACACTCCTACCTCCGTGCGT
>JAKPOQ010000138.1 GCA_029547745.1 Actinomycetes bacterium | reverse complement strand
AAGGTCGACGTCGTGGCCGGACGGGCTTCGCTCGCCGGCCCCGGTCGCCTCGCCCTCGACGACGGTCGTGCGCTCGAGGGCGACGCCGTCATCCTCGCCACCGGCTCGGAGCCCGTCCGCCTGCCCGTCTTCGACTGGACCGACCCACGTGTGATGACGAGTGACGAGCTGCTCGCCATCGACCACGTGCCGCCGCGGCTGGCCGTCGTTGGCGGTGGCGTGATCGGCTGCGAGTTCGCCTCGGTGTTCACGCGTCTCGGGAGCGCGGTCACCGTCGTCGAGATGATGGACCAGTTGCTCCCCGGCGAGGACAAGCGCACGGGTCGCAGTCTGCAGCAGGCGTTCAAGAAGGCGGGGATCGCCGTGGTGCTCAAGACGGCCGTCGAGGGCGTCGCCGCCGCGGCGGACGGCCTCGCCCTGCGTCTCGCCGACGGTCGCGAGGTGGCGGCCGACGTCGTCCTCGTCAGCATCGGCCGCCGCCCGGTGAGTCGCGGCATGGGCTTCGAGGAGGCCGGCGTCACCATCGACGAGCGCGGGTTCGTCGTCGTCGACGGGACGCTGCGCACGTCGCTCGACGGCGTGTTCGCGGCCGGCGACGTCGCCGGCCCGCCGCTGCTCGCCCACTGGGCCTACCACCAGGGCGCCATCGCGGCCGAGAACGCCGTCACCGGCGGCCGTCTCGGAGTCGAGCGCGGGATCGTCCCGAACTGCGTGTTCAGCTCGCCCGAAGTGGCGAGCTTCGGGCTCACCGAGGACCGGGCCGCCGCCGAGGGGCGCGCGGTCGAGGTCGCCCACGTGCGCTTCAACGGCAACTCGAAGGCCGTGATCGAGGGCGAGGACGACGGCTATGTGCGGATCGTCTGCGAGCCGGGCAGCGGTAAGGTGCTCGGCGCCTCATTGGTCGGCCCGCGCGTGACCGAGCTCGTGCACGAGCTCGCCCTCACCGCGCGGGCCGGGCTCACGCTCGCCGACGTCGCTGCCACCATCCACGCCCACCCGACACTCTCCGAGGCGGTCGGCGAGGCGGCGCTCGCCGGTCTCGGCCGCGGCATGCACAGTCTGTGACGATGGCCGAGACGCACAGACCGCAGGCGGACATGTCAGGACGCGCCGACTCGGTGGCGCGCCGTGCGGCGGCCCGGCCGACGAGCGGTACGGGCGCGCGCGAGGGCAAAGTCGGGCGGAAGCCGGCGTGGCTCAAGGTCAGGACGCCGGCGGCCGGCGCGTTCCGCGCCACGGCCGGCGTCCTCGCCGACCTGCGCCTGCACACGGTCTGCGACGAGGCGCGCTGCCCCAATAGAGGGGAGTGCTTCTCC
>JAKPOQ010000137.1 GCA_029547745.1 Actinomycetes bacterium | reverse complement strand
CAACCGGGCCAATTCTCCTTGTTGCAAACATCCACCTCACGTGGGGGGCCCGTTCTTATGGATCCCTTTGTCTCCAACAGCTCTTGCAGGGGACCCTTTCGTATTGGATTTGGGGCTCCCGTGGGGTTGGTGATGACGCGGAGCTGGGCGGCAAGAAGCGCCACGGCACGATCGAACCCGGCGCGGGTGCCGAGGTTCATGGCCTTGGCGACGGGAAGCCGAAGGAAACGCTCGACAAGCTCGTCGGCCGCGACTCGGGCCTCGTGAACGACGAGGAGTCGATCAGCGGAAGCGGATGTGCCGCACATCGGCGTCCTCCTCGAGCCGCAGCTCGCCGTGGCTCACGTGCATCAGGACGCGGCAGAAGGTGCAGCGCAGCGCCTTCGAGAACGTCAGGTCGTCGGGCGCGTCACCCTCGTCGATGTCGAGCCCGTCGGTGCCGGCGAGCGCGGGCGTGTTGAACCCGCAGCGCAGGCAGCAGACGTGGTAGCCGACGAGGAGGTTCGTGCGATCCTGCGGGACGCGGCGGATCTCGCCGCGCTCGAGGCGGCACGGGCGCTTGACCGAGGGGACCAGCTTCACGTCCCGCCTCCGACGACGAGCGGGGAGCGCCGCTTGGCGCGCACCTCGACGCCCACCTCCGTCGGCGAGAACACGACGTCGTGGCAGGAGGCGCAGCGGTCGCAGAGCGCGAAGACCAAGTGGCCGTTGCGCCAGAGCGTCGTGGTCTCGTCCAGCCCCGCGTGGCGCTGGCACATGCGGCAAGCGATGACGCCGCGCTCGGCGTCAAGCTGGGCCTGCTGCACCCACGCACGGTGGTGCTCAGGGCGCATCTCGCACCTCGCCGAACCACGCGTCGAACTCCTCGCGCGGGACCTTCACACGCTCGGTCTCCAGGTACCGTCGCGCGAGGTCGAGTCGTCCGGTGGCGAGCCGGTCCTCCTCCGTACGGAGGTCTTCGCGCAGCGCGAGGAGCTGCTTCGCGCTCGGCAGCAGCGCCTCGGGATTCACGGCCTTGGGCTTCAGGTCCTCTACGCCCGTCTGGATGCCCGCGAGCGTTAGGGTGATGGGGCGCTTGGTCCAGTCGTCGCCGATCTTCCTGAACTCGCGGTTGAAGATGTCCCCCGCGAGCAGGCGCCCTTCCTCGGGCGTGAGCACGCCGACGCGCACGAGCCGCTCGACCATCTCGGTCATGCGCTCGGGGTCGCGCGTCACCGGCGTCTGCGAACGGAAGCGCCAGAAGCGGATGCCCATGTCCGCGAGGAGCTTCCGGTTCATCAGGAAGTCGAACTCGTCGCGCTCGGGCTGGAAGACCTGGTCCTCGGCGAAGCGCAGCGCGCTCTCGGCGGTCGCGCGGTTGAAGTCCTTGCTCTCGCCGCGCAAGAGGCGCGGTAGCCGGAAGGCGCTGCCGACCTTGTCGATGTTGCGCTCGTCGTAGACCTGAAAGAGCGCGTCCTGCTGCTGGGCGTCGGTGAGCGGCCGCAGCTCGATCTTAGCGCGCCCGCCGTCGCCGGTGCCTGCGCCGTCCGCCTCGAGGATGAGGATCTTGTGAAAGTTCGCCTTGCCCTTGAGGTTCTCCTCGATGAAGCGCTCGATGCGCGGCACCGACGCCTCGGAGATGCGCCCGCCCGACACGAGGAGCGCCATCGGCGGCACGGACTTGTTCTCGAAGTAGAGGAAGTTGACCTCCTCCATCTGCCGCGAGCCGAGGACCGAGAGCAGCGTGCCCACCCAGCGGGGCACGCCGTAGGGGGAGCGCGGCGAGTGGATGGCGAAGTGCAGGAGCTCGGTCGCCGGGCCGTCGTCGGACTTCGCGGCCTTGAGCGCGGCGATGTCGTTGAAGACGCGGCCCGTCGAACGCGAGACCACGCGCGGATCGCCGAACGACTTGAAGTATACGCAATCGGTGGACTGCACCTGCACGTAGCGGCGCATGCGCCGGCGTGCGCTGACGGTGTCGAAGCTCACCGGCGAGACGCGGACGCGCTCGCGGACGTCGACAGCCTCGCGGTCGAGCGGGAGGAGCCGCACCGTGTACGACGGCACGTAGACGAGGCGCGCAAGGTCGCCCTTGCCGTCGCGGAGCACCTCCCAGAAGGCGTTCCCGGTGACCTCGAGGTCCTGCCTCGTGCGGCGGCGCAGG
>JAKPOQ010000126.1 GCA_029547745.1 Actinomycetes bacterium | reverse complement strand
TTCCAGGAACTGTGTTCCATCCCGGTGACGATCCTGCGGGCCGAGCGCGGCTGACCGCCTCCACGCCGTCGCGGTCGGGCGCCCCGGCGCAGCGTACGAAGCAACGCGAGGAGGAGTTCATGGACATCGTTCACGTGGCGCCGACCGAGAGCGTCTCCGAGAAGCTGAGCGTCCGGCATCTCACCGACAGGCTCGGCCTGACGCAGATGCGCGCCAACGTGTTCACCCTCGGCGAAGGTTCGATGACACGGCACGCGCATCGCGAGCAGGAAGAGCTGTACGTGGTCCTCGACGGGACGGCGATGATGGACGTCGACGAGGCGCGATACAAGCTCGGCGAGCGCGACGCGCTCGCCGTGCCCCCTCGCGCCTGGCACCGTCTCACGAACGTCGGCGTGGGACCGCTCACGTTCCTCGTCGTGGCGGCGCCGCCGACGGTCGGCGACGCGGAGATGGACGCCGGCTGAGCGTAGTGCCGGTCCACGTGTCAGGTCGGCTGGACGGTACGCCCGTGCGGCGACGTCGGGCCGACGTGAGGACGAAAGGAGACGCGATGCTCAAGGAGGGCGACAAGGCCCCGGCCGTGACCGGGGTCGCCTACGACGGCGCCACGTTCGATCTCGGGGCGCCGGGCAGGCGCACCGTCCTGTTCTTCTACCCCAAGGCCGACACCGGCGGCTGAACGACCGAAGCCGTTGAGTTCAACGGCCTGCTGGACGAGTTCGACAAGCTCGGCGCACAGGTCGTCGGCGCGAGCGTCGACAGGCCTGAGGCCAACGCGAAGTGGGCGGCCAAGTACGGGTTGCGCATGCCGCTGATCAGCGACCCCGGCGAGCACGCAGTGGCCGCCGCGTTCGGGGTCGCGCGGCCCATGGTCGGCGTGGCGAAGCGCACGACGTGGCTCATCGACCCAGACGGCACCTTGCGCAAGGTCTATCCGAAGGTCACGCCGAAGGGGCACGCGGCCGAGGTCCTGGCGGCGGCGCGGGAGATCTGGGGCTAGCGCAGGCCCGCCGTCTCAGACGTCGTCGGTGAACGGCAGGCGACCGTCGTCGTCCGGCTCGGGGCCGGGCGCGTCGACGTCCACGTCTGACGGGACGTCGTCTGCGGCCCAGGCGGCGGCCGCGTCTGCCGGCGCCTTGGCGCCGGCCTGCGGCCGCCGCCCGTCGCCGAGGTAGACGAAGGCGTCGAGCATGCGGCTGAAGCTCGACCAGCGCTCGCCGGCGCCGGCCGCGCGCTCGGCGTCGTCGGCCGCCGCGACGCGGGCCGTCATGTCGTCGCAGAAGTGCACGACGATGGCCTCGCGTGTCATGGGGACGACGGGGCTTCCCTTCTCACGCTCGCCGTGGTGCGAGACGATGATGTGACGCAGGCGCGACGAGAGCTCGGGCGGGAAGCCCTCGACCTCGGCGACGAGGCCCTGGACGATGTCGTGACCGATGACGATCTCGCCCTGCAAGCGTCCGGCGTCGGTGAACCCCGGCGCGAGAGGGTCACTGGAGTAGCTCGCGACCTTGCCGATGTCGTGCAACAGGGCGCCGGCGACGACGAGGTCGCGGTCCACGGTCGGCAGACGGTCGGCGACGGCCGCCGCCACCTCGGCGACGACCACCGAGTGCTCGAGCAGGCCGTGGCGGTACGCGTGATGGTTGCGCACCGCGGCCGGGACGACGGCGAAGGTCTTGCCCGGCTCGCGGTCTGGGTCGACGGCGCGCGCAAGGAGCTGCGCGATGTGCGGCTCGCGGACGCCGGAGACCAGCGCCGCGAGCCGCTCGCGCAGCTCGTCCAGAGGAACGGGAGAGACGGGGACCAGTGTCGCCGGGTCGTACTCTCCTTCGCCCATCACGCGTAGCCGCTCGACCACGAGCTGGGGGCCCCACTTCGGGTCGATGCGGTAGCGGCCCCGGACCTTGACGACGGTCCCGGGCACGAGTGTGGCGAGCACCTCGTCCGACGGGTCGAAGTGCACCGCTTTCACCTGCCCCGTGGCGTCGAGCAACGTCAGGTTGATCATGACGCCGCCGTTGCGGGTCGTCTTGACGTCGCGCTCGGGGCAGACGAAGTAGCTCGTCACGGTCTGACCGTCGGCGAGGTCGGCGATGAAGGTCTTTTCGGCGGGGGCCTCTGCGTCCGCCCCGCCGACCGTCTCCGGCCACGCGTCGCTCAGCTTCATCCAGCCTCCATGGTCGCCGCCAAGACTAGCAGACCTTCGGCGGCGACCCGAGCTTCACAGGGGTGACGTTCGGCGGGCGCCGCGGATCAGCCCTCGGCCTTGATCCTGGCGATCTCTTCCTCTTTGTCCGCGACGAGCTTCTTGGCGTCGCGGACCCCGGCGACGGCCGCCTCAAGGCCAGGGTGCGAGAGTTCGCCCTTCTCGACGAGTGCGAACGCCTCCTCGCCGAGCCGCGCGAGTGCGTCTCTCACGTCGCCCTGCAGGGACTTCAGCTTCACCTGCGCGGCGCCGAGCTTGCCGGCCCGTTCGGCGTCGCTCGCCAGGTCGCCGGCCTTGTCCTTGATGGTGTCGAAGATGCCCATATGCCCTCCTTGCTTCCCGGAGGCGCGCTGCATCACGCGCCCTGCCAGGAGGCGCGCTGCATCAACGCGCCCTGGGGATGTCCCGTGCGTCCCCTACGTACCCGCTTTCCGTGCACTTCGGTCACGGTGTCCGCGGAGCGCGCCGAGCGCGACGAGCAGAACGGCGCTCACCACCACGACGAACACGAACGGCAGGCTTGAGCCAAGCCCGAAGAGGACTCCCCCGAGCAGCGCGCCGCCGGCCATCGGCACGCCCATGCTGGTGTCGAAAAGGGCGAAGCCCCATGCGAGGGGGATCTCGCCGAACGAGCGTGCGACGATTCCGGCGGCAAGAAAGCGGAACGTGTCGTAGCCGCCGCAGAAGAACATCGCCGCGCCCCAAGCGAGAGGCGAGGCTCCGGTGATCAGGAGGAGCGTGCCGGTGCAGATGATGACGAGCACGAGGGTGGTCCCGGCGCGCGGGCCATGCAGGTCGGCGACGCGTCCGCTGAGCGGAGTGAGCAGGGCCGCGCCGAGCGCAGCCAGCGCCGCGAAGACGCCGAGGGCGGCATAGCCCTGGCCGTGCGCGACCGAGAGGTACGGCATCAGGAACGGCTGGCCGACGTACACGGCAAGGTATCCGACGAGGAAGAAGGCGACGTACCGGTGGAAGCTGCGGTTGTGACTCACGGCGGTCGCGGTGAACGACTCCTGCTCGACGTGATAAGGGACGTCTCTGATGACCGTCGCCGTGACCGAGGAGACGACATAGAACGCGGCGCTCACCCAGAACACGGTGCGCATCCCGTAGGCGTCGGCGATGGCGCCGCCGAAAAGCGGTGCGACGACGAGTCCCGCCGGGTACGTCCCGATCACGAGCGTCATGTTCCGCGCCGTGCGCGCAGGTTCTGACTTGAGCGCGATGTAGGTCTTGAAGGCGGGATTGTTCGCCATGTAGAGGCCGGAGAGCACCATGCCGGGGATGAGCCACGGCCAGGACGGCGCCAGGGCGAAGCAGACCGCCGTCGGCACGGTCAACCACCAGACGGCGATGATGACCGCCCTGAGGGGGAACCGGTGGGAGGCCCATGCTCCGGGGATGTTCCCGGCGGCGATGCAGGCCAGCATGATGGCGTTGAGCAGACCGATCGTGAAGCGCGAGGCGCCGAGGTCGAGGGCGTACACGGGCAGGAGCTGCAAGTACATCCCGACGCCGAGGGCGAAGAGCAGGTTGGCCGTCGCCAGTAGCTTGAGGTCGCGGTCGAGTCTGGACACGTGTCTCCGTCGTACGTCCTGGGTCGTCTCGATTCTACGCCTCCGCCTTTTCCCGCTCCGGGGCCTTCTCTTGCCGAGGGCTTTCCTCATCGTTCAGGCTGGTGCATACTTGGCCCCTTCAGCCCTCAACGGGACGAGGATCATCACATAGCTGGAGCGTGCCGTCATGGAACTTCGTCGCATAGACCGGTTGCCGCCGTACGTGTTCACTGCGGTCGACGAGATGAAGATCGCGGCGCGACGGCACGGTGAGGACATCATCGACCTGGGGATGGGCAACCCGGACCTGCCGACCCCTTCCCCGATCGTCGACAAGTTGGTCGAGGCGGCGCGGCACGGGCGCAATCATCGCTACTCGGCCTCGCGGGGCATCACGAAACTCCGACTGGCCTTGAGCGACTGGTACCGACGCCGGTTCGGCGTTGAGATCGACCCGGAATGCGAGGCCGTGGTGACGATCGGCGCCAAGGAGGGTCTCGCCCACCTCATGTGGGTGCTGGTCCGTTCGGGTGACACGGCGCTCGTCCCCGAGCCGACCTATCCCATCCACCAGTTCAGTGCCGTCTTCGCCGGCGCGGAGGTCAACAGCGTGCCCCTCACGCCTGACACGACCGACTTCTTCGCCGATCTGCAAGAGGCGTACGACCGTACGTGGCCACGCCCGCGAGTGATCCTTGTCAGCTTCCCACACAACCCTACGGGGCACTGTGTCGACCTCGGCTTCTTCGAGCGGCTCGTGCGCTTCGCACGCGAGAACGACGTGTTCATCGTGCACGACTTCGCCTACGCCGAGATCGTCTTTGACGGTTACGAGCCGCCGAGCATCCTCCAGGTGCCGGGAGCCAAGGACGTCGCCGTCGAGTTCATCTCACTCTCAAAGAGTCACAGCATGCCGGGCTGGCGCATCGGTTTCGCGGCCGGCAACGCAGAGGTCATCGCCGGCCTGCAACGCCTCAAGAGTTACCTCGACTACGGCGTCTTCCAGCCGATCCAGATCGCCGCCATCATCGCCCTCAACGAGTGCGACACCGTGTCCCGGCAGGTGGCGCAGGTCTACCAGCGTCGCCGCGACGTCCTGTGCGACGGGCTGACGCGTGTGGGTTGGCCGGTGGAGCGACCCAAGGGGACGATGTTCGTGTGGGCACCGATCCCTGGCGACTATCGCGAGTTGGGCTCCCTGGAGTTCAGCAAACTATTGCTTACGGAGGCTCGAGTCGCGGTCTCGCCGGGCGTCGGTTTCGGACGCTCGGGCGACGGCTTCGTGCGCTTCGCCTTAGTGGAGAATGAGGAGCGGATCCGTCAAGGTGTCCAGGGGATCAAGCGGGCGATAGAGTGTGCAGATGGCCGACGGTCGAGGCGTTGAGACTGCCGAGAAGGCGGAGACCAGGGACGAGAGGGGCATGCAACTCGGCGGCATGGCGCTGCGCCACGGGGTGCTGTTCCAGGGGCCACGGTTCTGGGCCGCGGCCGTGCGTGGTGACGACGGCGGCATCACGGTGGCGTCGGGTCGTAAGCCGCGCATCCCGGGTCGCGAGGCGCTGAACGCCGTGCCGCTGGCGCGCGGTCTCGTGCGTCTCACCGAGTCGCTCGCCGTGCTGCCGTCCGTGCGGCGCGCGACCGGCGCGCCGGTCCTGCCACAGGAGGATCCGCGCCTGCTCGCGGCCACGGTCGGCAGCGCGGCGGCGACGGTCGCTCTGCGGTATGCCGGACGGCGCGCGCCGTTGGCGCGCGAGCTCGCGATCGCCGGCGTCTCGTTGGCGCCGGTCTTTCTCGCCATGCGCGACACGCCGCTCGCGCGCTACCACGGCGCCGAACACAAGAGCGTCGCCGCGTTCGAGCACAGGGGTGAGGGCGGCGAGGCAGCCGCCGCCAAAGACGCCGCCCGGGAACACGTCCGTTGCGGGACGAACCTGGTCGCCCCCCTCGTGGTGATGAACATCGCCTCGGGGATGCTGCTGCGTGCGGCAGGCAAGGAACGTCGACCGCTGGCGACGTTCGTCGCCGGCCTCGTCTCGCTGGCCGGCGCCATGGAGGTCTTCTCGTGGATGGCCCGTCACCAGGAGCACCCTCTGGCCGGGGCGCTGGGTCGGCCCGGGATCGAGTTGCAGCGTCTATTCACGACCAGCGAGCCGACAGACGAGCAGCTCGACGTGGCGCACGCTGCGCTGCAGGAACTCGTGCGACTGGAAGGCCGGCCCGCGGCGACGTAACGCTGCGCTGACGGGCGGACGCGACTGGGCGCCGCCTGGGTGCTCAGTCAGCCGGCGTGCGCTCGGCGAGGCGCTTTTCGCGCCTTCGCCTCGCTTCGTCGAACCACTGCTTCTGCTGTGCGGAGCGCGGTTTGAGCTCCGGGACCTTGACGGGGACGCCGTTGTCGCCAAGCGCGACGAGCACCAGGTATGCAGACGCGCAGTGCGTGATCACGCCCGTGGCGAGGTCCTCAGCTTCGACGCGAACCCCGACCTCCAGGGAAGTCCTTCCCGTGTAGTTGACGTTCGCTTTGAGGGTGATGAGGTTGCCGACCTGCACCGGATAGTGGAAGTCGATGCGGTCGATGGCGGCGGTCACCACGCGCGTGCGGCAGAACTGGAACGCGCACGTCCCCGCCGCCTCGTCGATGAGCTTCATGATGACGCCGCCGTGGATGTTCCCCATGAAGTTGGCGTCGGCGGGCATCATCAGCGCCGACAGGACGACGCTGGTCTGTGATCCTCGGCGGCGGCGTGGGGGCATGGGCTCGGCGTTGTCGTCAGGCGAGCGCGTGACGTCCTGCCGCGGGAGCGGGCGTGTACGGGAGAAGGACGGTCACGCGTTCAGACATCGAAGTCTCCGGGCAGGCGCCGCCGTCGCCGGTCGCGGGTCTGGCGCCCGCCGCCGTGCGACCGGTCCCTGCGCCGTTCGCCCTGGCGGCGGTCCATGATGACCTTCACGTTCGGATTGTCCCTGTAGTGCTCGACGAGGCGCTGGAACGCCTCTTCACCGAGTTCGGGCGGGACCACGCAGTAGATCATGTGAGGGTGCCCTCCACGTCGCACCCACTCTAGCAAATCTTGCCGCCGGCTCGCCAGAGTGCGTCGGACGACGTGGGGCTTCGCGTGGAGGGGCGTTCCGGTTGGCGGCGGCCTGACGCCGGGTGGCGGTGGACCTTTAACACGCGGTCCCAGGAAGGGGAAGGGCGGGACCCGTCCGCGGAAGCCTGCCGAGCGGGCTTCCGCGGACGGGTCCCGCCCTCTGAAGGGGGTGCTGACGTGTTCATCGGCTCCCACGCGAAGACCTTTAGCGATCCCGCAAAGTCTGCCGAATCCGACAAGCGCGACGCTTTGCTAAGCTCTCACCGGAGCGGATGTACCGTGCAACTACCAACGCGCGGTACGTCTGCGGCCGACGCGTACCAAGGCCGACCGAAGAGGGTGTCCGGGTGTACCCACGTCACGATGAGATCATCGCCGCCGTGCCGGCGTACGAGCGCTTCCTCACCCTTGACGAGGTGGAGGCGTCGACTGACCGCCTCCTCGCGGCGCACCCCGAGGTCAGCGTGTGGAATCCGGGGACCTCGCGCGGCGGACATGGACTGCGCTGTCTGGAGCTCGGCCGCGGCCCACTGCGCGCGGCGCTGGTCGGCGTGCCGCATCCCGAGGAGCAGGTCGGCAGCCTCGTCCTCGACCATCTCCTGCGCCTGCTCGTCGAGACAGACCTTGCCGAGCGTCTGGGCTTTCGCTTCTCCATCATCAGGGCGATCGACCCGGACGGGATGCGGCTCAACGAGTGCTGGTTCGACGAGCCCCTCGATGTCGCCGGCTTCCTCCTGCGCCAGTACCGCCCGGCGGCGAACGAGCAGTTCGAGTGGACCTTCCCGATCGAGTATAAGAACTACGCCTTCACGAAGCCGCTGCCCGAGGCGCGCGCGGTCATGGCGGTCATCGACCGCGCGCCCCTCGACTTCTACATGTGCCTCCACAATGCTCACGCCAGCGGGGCCTACTTCTACGTCACGCACGACGTCCCGTCCCTCAACGACGACCTTGCCGCCATCGTCGCCGCCGCCGGCCTGCCCGTGCACCGCGGCGAACCGGAGATGCCGTATTTGAACGCCTTCGGTGACGGGGTCTTCGAGGAGTTCGGCCTGACCGACGACTATGAGTACTTCGCGCGCTACGGCGTCGAGCCCGCCGCAGCTCTGCAGGGCGGCACGTCGAGCACGTCGTACGCGCAGGCCGCGTGGGACTGCTTCACGCTCGTGGCCGAGGTCCCGTACTTCACGAGCCCCAAGGTCGGCGACTCGTCCCCGGCCGGCATCAGTCGCGGCGAAGCGGTGCGTCGCGGCATCGAGCTCGAGCGTGAGTATGCTTCGTGGCTGCACGCGCGCTACGTCGAGGCCGCCGCGGAGCTGAGCGGCGAGTCGCCTTGGCAACGCGCCCTGTACGCCTACCTCTTGGGGGTCAACGACGATCTGCGCGCGCAGACGCAGATGGTCGCGCGCGAGGCATGCTTCGCGGAAGAGGCGACCGTCGCCCAGGTCTTCAGCTCGACCTTTCTGCGCGAGCTCGACGTGCTCTCCCGTGTCGGGCACCTTGCGAGCATGGCGGCCGCCGGACCGCGGCAGAACGACGTCCTGGCCGCGGTGCGGGCGGCCGCCGAGGACAGGGTGCACACCCGTGTGCCCCAGCTCCTCGTGGCCGGGGCGATCGCGCCCGTGCCGCTCCGCACGCTCGTGCGGGCGCAGCTTGCGGCGCTCCTCTGCGCCCTGGACGCGGTCCGCGAGCACTACCGGCCGACGCATCCTCGCCCCCCAGCGCCGCGCGCCCGGGCGCAGTCCCGAGCAAGATAAGGCGGTCAGGCCGCGTCGTGGTCGGGCGGGGCGCTCGTCTCCGCTTCTCGTCACTTCCCGTCTAGACGTATAGGCAGGCGTCGGCACTTGAGGGCACGCTTGCCTGTGCCGATACGTGTGCGAGTACGGCCAGGAGCGTACCGTTGCGAGTGACGCACACGACCAGGAGTTGTCACGAGATCGCCTGCAAGGTGGGCGCGGTCCTCATCTCGAGTCTTGCCCCGGGAGAGGGCGAGTCCGCCCCCGAGCGCCTGATCGACGAGGCGGACAGGGAGCTTCACGTCGCCAAGCGCCGCCGCATGAACCTGACGGAGGTGTACGAGCCGTGAGCGGCGAGAGAGGGTGTCGGAGTTGACTCGCGTGCGCGACAGCGAGGAGCGACTCAGCCTTGCGCTCGAGGTTGGCGCCGCACTTTCCTTGAGCCTCGACTTGGAGGAAGTCCTGTCGACCATCGCGCAGCGTCTGGCCGAGCTGTTCGACGTCTGGGAATGTGACGTCTATGAATACCGGCCGCACGAGGGCCGCCTGGTCGCGACCGCGATCTGGTCACGCGAGATCACCGCCGCCGACCGTGCCTGGGTCGGCACGGTGATCGACCTCTCCGAGCGACCCACGTACCGCACGCTCATCGAGGCCGGCGGCGTGGTCGAGATGCAGGGCGACGATCCCGAGGTCGACGCCGCCCACGTGCGCGAGATGCGGGAGTGGGCGGAGCTCACGAACGTGTCGACGCCGCTCGCCTTCGGCGACGAGGTCATCGGTCTGCTCACGCTGGTCGAGAAGCGGTCGCCGCGATACTTCAGCGATGACGAGAAGCGTCTGCTCTCCCAGCTCGCCACACCGGCCGCCGTGGCGATCCACAACGCGCGCGTGTTCCGCCGGGAGGCGCGGCAGAACCGGCGGCTGCGGGCGCTGGTCGACGCCACCCGTGCGATCTCCTCCACCCTTGACCTCGACGAGCTTCTCGACACCGTCGCCCGTGCCGCGGGCGAAGCGCTGGGGACGGCCGAGTGCGCCATCGACACGTACGACGCCGTCGCCGAGACGATCACCGTCGTCGCGTTCTACGCACGGGAGCCGAAGGTGGACCGCGACGCGTGGATCGGGCGCACCTTCTCGCTGCTCGATTTTCCCACCGATCGGGCGGCGCTGCACGGCGGTCGGGTCCGCGAAGAGCACGTCTCCGACCCGACCCTCGACGAGGCCAACCGCCGCTCGATGTTGGAGAACGGCGAGAAGACGATCCTGAGCGTCCCGCTCAAGGATGACGGGCGGCCGATCGGCATGCTCGTGTTCGTCGAGACGGAGAGAGAGCGGCACTTCACCGCTGATGAGCGGGAGATCGCCGACTCTCTCGCCGCGGAGGCGGCGATCGCCATGCGCAACGCGCATGTGCTTCGCCGCCTCGAGGAGCAGAACCGCCGCCTCGATTCCCTGTTGGAATCCACGAAGGCAATCACCTCGAGCGTGGACCTGGATGAGGTTCTCGACACCGTAGCGCGCACGGCGGCGGAGGCTCTGGATTGCCAGCAATGCCAGATCCAGGAGTTCGATCCCATCGCCGACACGGTCACCGTGGCCGCGGTCTATGCCGTCGACGACGACCCTTCCGCCTACGAATCCTTGCACAAGGTGTTCCCGCTTGCCGACGAGTCCGAGGAACGGGCGATCATCGAGGACAAGGCGCCTGTCGTGCAGGTCGCCTCCGACCCGGACGTCACACCCGGAGCGAGGGAGTCCTTCGAGAGATTCGGCGACAAGGCATACCTGAACGTCCCGCTCGTGTTCAACGGCCAGCCGTACGGCCTGCTGGTGCTCATCGAGACCGAGCGCGAGCGCCGCTTCACTCCCGCCGAGATCGACCTCGCCCAAGCGCTCGCTGAACAGGCGGCGGTGGCCATCGAGCATGCCCGCCTCTACCGGCTCAGCGAGCGACGCGCCATCACCGATGGCCTCACGGGTCTCTACAACTATCGGTACTTCTACGAACGTCTCGGTCAGGAGATCGCCCGTGCGCGACGGTACGGCGCCCCTGTCTCGCTGCTCATGATCGACATCGACGACTTCAAGGCGTTCAACGACCGTCATGGTCACGTCGCCGGGGACGAGGTCCTGCAGCGCGTCGCCACGATCCTCACTTCGGCTTTGCGGCGCGACGTGGACATCGTCACCCGCTACGGCGGCGAGGAGTTCGCCGTCATCCTGCCCAACACGGCGATGACGGGGGGCGTCGGCCCGCAGCTCAGTATCCCGATGACCGTGGCCGAGGGCGGCGACGAGGGTGAGGTGCTGCTTGCTCCCCCGCCGGACAATCGCGACGGCGCCGAGGCGGTCGCCGAACGCGTACGTCAGTGCATCGAGCGCGGCGCCTTGATGCGCAGTGACGGGCGGTTTGGGACGCCTCTGACGGTGAGCATCGGCGTCGCGTCGTTCCCCGGCCAGAGCGACGGTCTCGAAGATCTCGTGCGGAACGCCGACGCCGCTCTGTACAAGGCGAAGCGCGCGGGCAAGAACC
>JAKPOQ010000112.1 GCA_029547745.1 Actinomycetes bacterium | reverse complement strand
GCCGTCCTCGCCCATGCGGAACGTCCAGCCGTAGACCAGCCGCTCGTACGATTCGAGGAAGTAGCCGTCCTGGTTGTGGTCGTTCGTGTCATAGGCGTCGGCCAGCACGAGGACGTCGTCCTGCGTCTGCGAGGTCCCCATGTCGTCGTAGCCGATGATGACCTGCCAGTGGCCGCCCCACTCGTCCCAGGCGATCATCATCGGGATGCCGTGCGAAAGGACCTCGGGGATCAGGTCGCCGACCCAGCCGCCCGCCGCCTCGTACTGCCGCATGTCGAAGTACACCCAGTCCTCGCCGTAGTCGGAGTTGAGCGTGCCGATCACGGTCGTGAGGTCGTCGACCAGCGTCGGGCCTGGCGTGGGGTCGGGTCGCATCTGCGCCAGGTCGATCTCGGTCAGGGCTTCGTCGTTCATGTCGAACCAGTCCCTGACCATGAGCAGTGAGGCGGGGCCGCAGGTCCACTCCGTCACCTGTTGCGTGGTCCTGAAACCCTCGAGCAGCGTCAGCGAGTCGGTGCTCGCCATGTCGTACCAGTCGAAGAAGCGGAAGTACGGCGAGAAGTCGTGATCGCCGGAGCGCTCATACCCGCCGGTGGCCGCGCCGGCGAGACCGTTGTCGCCGATCCAGGGTGTGTCCGGGTAGTACAAGGCGAGGTCGGCGGCCGCGTCGCCGTACGGGATCTTGTGGTCGTCGCTGAAGTCGCCGACGTTCGTCGGGTCGTCGGGGATGCCCTCGCCCATCTCGGGCTCCCAGTGCCAGTCGACCGGCGTCGCGACGAGGTAGCTCGTGTGCCAGAACTCGCCGTCCGGGCTCGGGTCGACGTCCTCGAAGCCGACTCCGTACGCCAGTCGTTCATACGACTGGATGGTGTAGCCGTCGTTCTCGTGATCGGTGCTGTCGTATGGGTCCATCATGATGAGGACGTCGTCGTTCGTGCCCTCCGTCCCCATGTCGTCGTAACCGATGATGACCTGCCAGTGCGGCCCGAAACTGTTCCAGCCGACCATGATCGGTGAGCCGCCGGCGAGAGTTGACTTGACCCATGCGGGGTCAAAGAGCGCGTCGGGGTCGTCGAAGCTCGACTGGAGGTCCCAGGCCGGGGTGATGTGCGTCTTGGCCGCGTTCTGGAAGACGCTCACGAGTTGCGCCAGCGAGGTGAACCCACCCCAGCGCGTGTTCGGCCGGCGCAGGGCGATGAGGTCCTTCTCGTTGAGGTCCCTACGCAGGTCGAACCAGTCGAGGGCGCTCAAGGCCGAGGCCATGCCACACGTGCCGCCGGTCGCCTGGAGGCTGGTGCGATAGCCGGTCAGGATGGTGAGCCGGTCGCTCGAGGTCGCGTGGTAGTAGTCGATGAACGGCCAGTAGGTCTCGTCCGCCAGGTTGGAGAAGTCGGTGACGCCGCTCCAACTGCCGATCCCGTAGCCTCTGAGCTGGCGCTCGCCCATGGGGATGCGGTACTCCTTGCTGTACAAGGCCTCACCGGTGGCGTCGTCGACCGCCGGCTCGGTGTGCGCGCCGACGCCCCGCAACCAACACATGTCGGCGTTCCAGTAGACGCGGCTGCGGGCCCGGGGGACGACCAGGATGCGGTCGACCACCGCGTTGCCGTTCGTGTCCCAGAGCTCCACGTACTGACCGATGAGACGCGCCTTGACCGTCCTGTTCGCGACGGTCCCCTCGTACGCGAACGTGTGTCTCGCCGCGTTCACGACCCGGTAGACCTTGGCTCGGGGTGCGACTTTGCGCAGGTTCATCCGGTCACCACTTATGTAGCCGAGCAGCGTGAACGGCCTTAGGCGATGGCTCTTGGCGGTCAGATGACGGTAGGAGATGTCGCCGCTCTTTGGCCGCGCGCCGGCCGCTGGAGCGACGGCGAGCAGCGTGAACAGCATGCAGGTGAGCAGAAGCACGAAGCGGGATCGTCTGCTGCGCATGGATCTTGCCTCCTCCTGATCGTGTGGCCGACGATGCGGGTCTTGACCAGCGCCGCGAGTCTCTCACCCCGGCATCGGGACGACAAGGGATGCGCCGTCGGCTCGTGATGAGGCCGGCCGCCCCTTGCCCGTCTGTTACACTCTGCCCGCCAACAGCCCCCGCGCACGTATGCGGGCGCGCGACACGAAAGGACCGGCACGCCATGACCCTGCGCGTCACCCTCCCCGACGGTTCTCCCCTTGAACTCGACGATGGCGCGACCGTCTACGACGCGGCGGCGGCGATTGGCCCGCGACTGGCAAGAGCCGCCATCGCGGGCCGCGTGACCCGCGGCGCGGACGGGAGCGGGGGCGCGGGGAGCGGGGGCGCGGGGGGCGACGCCGCGCCCCGCGCGGCGTCGCCCCCCGCGCCCCCCGCGGCGTCGCCGCCCGCGCCCCCCGAGCCGCGCCTCGTCGACCTCACGGCGCCGCTGCACGACGGCGACAGCGTCGCCATCGTCACGCTTAAGGCCGACGACCCCGACGCGCTCGCCATCCTGCGGCACACCGCCGCGCACGTCATGGCGCAAGCCGTGCTGCGCCTGTGGCCGGGCACGAAGTACTCGATCGGCCCGGCCATCGAGAACGGCTTCTACTACGACTTCCAGCTTCCCGAGCCGATCAGCGAGGCCGACCTCGCGCGCATCGAAGATGAGATGGCGAGGATCGTCGCCGAGGACCATCCGATCGTCCGCGCGGAGCTCCCCGTCGACGAGGCGCTGGCGATGTTCGGGAAGGGCGGGGGGCCGGCGGGCGCAGCCTCACCGGCCCCGTCGGCGTCTGACCAGCCCTTCAAGGTCGAGCTCATCGAGGACCTCGTCGCCGCGGCCGAGGCCGCCGGTGAGCCCGTGCCGACGATCAGCGTCTACACACAGGGCGAGTTCACCGACCTCTGCCGTGGCCCGCACCTGCCGAGCACGGGCCGCCTCGGAAAGGGCGCCTTCAAGCTGACGAGCATCGCCGGCGCCTACTGGCGTGGCGACGAGCGCAACGCGATGCTCACCCGTATCTACGGGACCGCCTTCCCGACGAAGGAGGCGCTGGCGGCGCATCTCGAGGCCCTCGAGATGGCCCGCCAGCGCGACCACCGCCGCATCGGCCGTGACCTCGACCTGTTCAGCTTCCACGACGAGGGCCCCGGCTTCCCCTTCTTCCATCCCAAGGGCATGCGCATCTGGAACGCGATGATCGACTACTGGCGCGCCGAGCACGTGCGCGCCGGCTACGACGAGGTGCGCACGCCCCAGATCCTGCGCCGCGAGCTCTGGGAACGCAGCGGCCACTGGGAGAACTACAAGGACAACATGTACTTCACCGAGATCGACGGGAACCCATACGCGGTCAAGCCGATGAACTGCCCGGGTGGTCTGCTCGTCTACAAGAGCCGCCGGCGTTCGTACCGCGACCTGCCGATGCGCGTCGCCGAGCTCGGCCAGGTGCACCGTCACGAGATGAGCGGCGTCCTTCACGGCCTCTTCCGCGTGCGCTACTTCACCCAGGACGACGCCCACATCTACTGCACGCCCGACCAGCTCGAGGACGAGGTCCTCGGGGTCGTTCGTCTGATGCACCTTATCTACGCCGCCTTCGGCTTCACCGACGTGCACATCGAGCTCAGCACGAGGCCCGAGAAGAGCATCGGCTCGGACGAGATGTGGGCCCGCGCCGAGGGCGTGCTCGCGCGCGTCCTCGAGAGGGAGGGCATCGACTACAAGCTCAACCCGGGCGACGGGGCCTTCTATGGGCCGAAGATCGACTTCCACATCCGCGACGTGATGGGGAGGACCTGGCAGTGCGGGACGATCCAGGTCGACTTCGCCATGCCG
>JAKPOQ010000104.1 GCA_029547745.1 Actinomycetes bacterium | reverse complement strand
CCCTCAGCCGGCGGGCGAGCCGGCCTTCGCGCCCTTCACGCTCTCGATCGTGACGCCGTCGAGGACCGACATCATGCGTTCCTGGGCCTCGACCCACACGTCGTGCACACTGCAGCGCGAGCTGCGGTCGCAGTCCTCGGGGAACAGCACGCAGACGTTGAGGGCGACGGGGCCGTCGACGGCCTCGATGACGGCGCGCAGGGTGATGTCGCGCGCCGGGCGCGCGAGAGCGAAGCCACCGCGCGCGCCCCGGCGCGATTCGGCGAGCCCGGCGTGGACGAGACTCTGCAGGATCTTGGCCAGGAAGCTCTCGGGGATGTCCTGGGCGTGGCCGATCTCATGAAGGGCCGCTATCCTGCCTTCGGGCATCTGCGCCAGGTAGACCATCGCCCGGATCGCGTACTCGCCGCCGCGTGTCAACTGAAGGCCCATGAGTGCTCCTCGTCCAGCCCGAGACCGGACTGATCGACTCTTATTACTACTTTACTCGCGGTCCGGAGCTTGGTCAACCGGACGACGAGGAGCTCGCCCAGCCGATGCTATACTCGCAGGCGCCGCACGGGCCACGGCCGCAAGGAGCTGCATGCGCAGACATCTCACTGCGATCGTGATCGTCGCCGCCACCTTGTGCGCCGTGATCATCGTCGTCGCGAGTGGCGCGAGGCAGGTCGCCGACGGCACGTCGACCGGTGACGCCGTCGTCGCTGCCCCCACCGGACCGCGCCGTCCCCAGCCCCAAGGTCTCTTCGGCACCGTCGACGTCGCGGCCGCGAGGCGCAGCATGGCCACCCTCGAGCGGGCCCGCACGGCGAACCCGCACAACGTCCGTTTCGTCCTCGACCTCGCAGACGCCTACGCCGCTGCGCAACGCCACGGCGACGCCCTGGCCGCCTACAAGGACGCTCTCGCCCTGAGTCCCGGACACCCCAACGCCTCGGTGGGCCTCGCCAGAGTATGGCACGCGAAGGGTGATGACGAGCGCGCCGTGCGGCTCCTCGAACGCGTCGTCCAAGCCTTTCCCGGCCACCAGCAGGCCCGCTACGAACTGGCGCGCGTCCTCTTCTCGCGGGGACGGATCGCGGCCGCCCGGGAGATGTGGGTCAAGGCGGCGGAGATCGACCCGGCCAGCGCGCTGGGACGGTCGGCGCAGGACTTCGTCGATCTGCTCTCGGACACCGCAGCGCCCTGAACCCAGCCAGACGATGCCGACGGAGACTGGCCCGGCTCCGTCAAGCGACGTGCGCGCCCGCCGTCAGGTGACGTGGGCGCCGAGGATGTCGCGCATGTGCGCGAGGGCGAAGCGGCCCTGCTCCTCGGCGTCGTGGCCGGGCGCGTCGTAGGTCTCGACCATGTCGCGGCGCACGACCACGGCGTACCCGCGGTCCCGCAGCCCGGCGACGGTGTGCAACACACAGATGTCGGTGCAGACCCCGACCACTTCGACGACGTCCGGGCGCAGCGCGCGCAGGACCTCGTCGAGCCGCGTGTCGTGAAACCCCGAGAAGTGGCGCTTGCGCACGACGTGGCCACGGGCGGCGAGATCCCGCAACTCGGGGACGACCTCGTCCTCACCCGACCCTTCGACGCAGTGCGGCGGGAACATCGCGAACTCGGGGTCGTCCGGGGCATGCGTGTCGACGAGGAAGACGAGCTCGGCGCCGGCGACGCGCTCGCGCTCGAGGTAGGCCGCGACCCGCGGCGTGACGCTGTCGAGCCGCGGGCTCGCCAGCGCGCCGCGGCGGCAGAAACCGACGAGGAGGTCGACGACGATGATCACTTTGCGCCGGTCGTCCATCACTCCATGCTCCCCACGCTGTGCAGCGCTCACGGTCATCACGTCCTGCCCCGGCCGCGCACCGCCCATGCCCCAGACGTCCTACCAGATCCGCTCGAGCCTGGGATTGGGTAAGAACTTGCGTCCGACCTTCGCGCATGGCCGCCCCTCGACCATGACGACGTCGGCCGTGAAATCGGTGTTGCCGCGCAGCAGGCTCGAGCCGACCCCGTAAGCATCCACCGGGACGCCGGCGACCTCGAACGCGGCGATCTTCGCCGCGTCGAAACCCCCACTGACGACGATCTTCACCTGCCCGTGCCCGGCGGCGTCGAGGGCGCGACGCACCTCCCAGACCAGCTCAGGCACGACACCGGTCGGCTTGAACGTGCCCATCTTGCCCCAGAGGCAGCGATCGACCATCGTCTCGGAGGTGTCGAGGCGGACGCCCCAGAGGCGTTCGCCCAGGGCGTCCGCGCAGGCGACGCTCGTCCTCACGCAGTCGTTGTCGAAGTCGACCAGGGCGACGACGTTGACGTCAGGGTAGAAGTGGTCCGCGTAGCGCCGCGTCGCCTCGACCGTGTCGCCGCCGCAGGCGGCGATGAGGCCGTGCGGGATCGTCCCGATGCCCTTTCCTCCCCACCAGCTCGCCTGGGCGTCGGTGGAGACCCCGATGGCGCCGGCGATGTGGGCCGCGTAGCCGTCTCCGGTCTGCACCCGGTAGTGGTCGAAGCGCGCCGGGAAGAAGAAGACGGTCTTGCCGTCGGCGGCCTCGACGACCTCGCGCACGTTCGTCGAGACCAGGGTGCGCCGGGTGAGGACGCCGAGGTACACGGTCTCGAGGTGGGCGAACAGCGCGTAGTCGCCCTCGATGGTGAGCACCGTCTCGTAGGCGCCGATCTCGTCGCCGTCGTACAGCGCCTTCACGACGAGGTCGTCCCAGCCCGGGCGCCACTCGGAGTCCGGGCCCTCGCCGACGAAGCTGCCGGCCGCCAGGCGAAGAACGGCGAGGGCCTCGTCCATGCCGCCGAGGACGGCCCGGGCACGCTTCTGGAAGACCTGCATGACGACGCGGCGGTGCAGGCCGTCCTTCTCGAGCACCGTCTTGGCGGCGTTGAAGTAGGCGTCCGAGTAGTAGCCCCGGCGCAACTGCTCGACCGGCAGTGAGAAGACCTCTGGGGAAAGACGCTCGCGTGGCATGGGTCGCTCCGGCGCCAGTCTACAGGAGCGCGACCCTCAAGGCCTCAGCTCGTCGAGCACGGCGGACGCGGTCACCTCGAGACGCAGGTCGTACTCGCCGGCCGCAGGGACGACGATCTCGGTGAACCGGTCGGCCCCAGGGCGCAGGCGGCCGCCGGCGAGACGCCAGTACGGCGTGTACGTCACCTTGAGCAGGTAGCGACCGGGGCGGTCGACGGTGAAGCGCACCCCGCGGTGGCGCATCTCGAGGACGTGGCCCTCGCCGCCGTCGAGGCCCACGAGCAGCGGCTGCGGGTCGCCGACGCGGAAGACGCGCCAGCCGTCGAGCCGCTCGACCTGGCGCAGCACGGGCGAGTGGAGCAGGAGGCCGCGCTCGTGCCGGCTCCACGTGTCGAGCGGCTCGTCGGGCAGGAACACGTACTGGACCCCCATGCGCCGCAGCCAGCCGATGTACTCGGATGCGTCGTAGCCCTGGTAGAAGAACGCGTTGTGGATGGCGTCGGCCTGGCGATACCAGCCGCGCGTGATCGGGAAGCCCGCCTCGGGGAAGTAGAGCGCCTCCCAGTGGCGACGCAGAGCGACGACGTGGATGCGGTGGTCGGGGTCCTCGAGACGCTGCGCCGCGGCGAGGGCGGGAGCGAAGTACGAGCGCTGCGTG
>JAKPOQ010000063.1 GCA_029547745.1 Actinomycetes bacterium | reverse complement strand
TAGGCGAAGTCCCGTGCCTGGGCGTAGTCGTCCTCACGCCAGGCGACGACGCGGGTCAGGTCGAGCCGCTCGAGCTGGGCGACGAGGTCCGGGTTGTCGCTGTAGAAACTGGACATCAGGCGCCGCCTTGCGCTGCGCTTGCGGCGCCGACCGCGCCCCTCGTCCGGTAAGCCTTGATGAGCATCGGGATCACCTTGTGGAGGTCGCCGACGATGCCGTAGTGAGCGACCGAGAAGATGGGCGCGTCCGGGTCCCTGTTGATGGCGAGGATGCGCGCCGACTGGTCCATCCCGGCACGGTGCTGTACCGAGCCGGAGATGCCGCAGGCGACGTAGAGCTTGGGGCGGACGGTCACCCCGGTCTGGCCGACCTGGTGCTCGGCGTCGATCCAGCCGGCGTCGACCGCGGCGCGCGACGCGCCGACCACACCGCCGAGCGTCTCGGCGAGCTGCTCGACGAGGGCGAACCCGTCGCGCGAGCCGACGCCGGCGCCGCCCGCGACGACGACGCTCGCGCCCTTGAGGCCGACCGTCTTTTTCTCGCGCAGACGGCGCACGACGCGGACGGCGAAGTCGGACGCCGGGAGGACGATCGCGTCGTCGTCCGCCCGGCGGGAGCTCGCGCCTGTGGCGCCGCGGCGCACGGCCACGTCGACGATCGTGCCACTGCGCCTCTCGTCCGCTTCGGGCATGACCATCACGCCCTCGCGTACGGTCGCCATCTGCGGCAGGTGCGCCGGCGTGACGATCGTCGCGATGATGTTGCCGCCGAAGGCGGGGCGGACCTGGTAGAGCAGGTCCTTCGTCACCACGCCCTTCCTCTCGAGGTCGCCGATGCGCAGGTCGGTGCAGTCGGCGGTGAGGCCGGTGCGAAGGGTGCTGGCGACGCGGGGGGCGAGGTCGCGGCCGGTCGTCGTCGCGCCGTAGAGGACGATCTGCGGGCGATGCCGGCGGATGAGGCCGGCGACGACGGTGGCATACTGCATCGCGAGGTAGTCGGCGAGGTCCTCGTGGAGGGCGACGTAGACGACATCGGCGCCGTGAGCGACGAGGGCGGGCGCGAGCGCCTTGGCGGCGGCGCCCGCCCCGAGCAGCACGGCGCCGACCCGCACACCCAGCCGGTCGGCGAGCTCGCGGGCGCGACCGAGCAGCTCGAGGCTGACCTCGGCGGCGACGCCGTCGTGTTGTTCGACGAAGACCCACACGTCCCCGGCGCCGGGGCCATGCGCGAGCGGCGCGGCCGCCTCGGTCTTGGCGTCAGGCGTGTGCCGCGACGCGCGCTTCCCGGCGCCGTCAGGCAAGGATGTGCTCCTCGATCAGCTCATGGACGAGCTCTGCGATCGCCGTCTCGTCGGCGGCGACCATGCGCGCCTCGCTCTGGGCGAGGACGACGCTCTCGATCTCCTTGACGCGCGTGGGCGAGCCGCGCAGGCCGACGAGCTCGCGCTCGGCGCCGATGGCGGCGTGGTCCCACTGCACGACCTTGGCGCGGCACACCGGCCGGCCGGCGTGGTCGAGCATGCAGACCTGCGCCTCCTCTGCGTCGGGGTCCAGGTAGCTGTCGTCGTACTCAGGGAGGGCCTCGGCGGCGATGTGTTTGTAGACCATGACGAGCTTGACGCTCGGCGGCCGCGGCTCGTTGGCCTCGGCCGTGATCGTCAGCAGGGCGGGCAGGGCGCTGTCGAGGGTCTCGAACCCGTCTTCGACGGAACGGGTCGCGACGACGCGGCCGCGAGCGGTCCCGCTCGCGGCCGTGTCGTCGCGACGTCCTTCGCGCGCCCCGAGGACGACCTCGTCGATCCGGCTCACGCACGTGATCTCCGGCACGCCCAGCTTCTCGGCTGTCTGCGGCCCGACCTGGGCGGTGTCGCCGTCGATCGCCTGGCGGCCGCAGAGCACGAGGTCGAAGGCGCCGACCTTCTTGATCGCCTGCGCCAAGGCGTAGCTGGTGGCCAACGTGTCGGCGCCGGCGAAGGCCTTGTCGGTCAGCAAGATCACCTCGTCGGCGCCGCGGTACAGCGACTCGCGCAGCACGGCGACGGCGGCCGGCGGGCCCATCGTGATGACGGTCACGCGGCCGCCGTGGCGGTCCTTGAGCTTGAGCGCCTCCTCGAGGGCGTTGAGGTCCTCGGGGTTGAACACGGCCGGCAGCGCGGCGCGGTCGATCGTGCCGTCCTCCTTCATCGCGTCGCCCGTCACGTTGGCGGTGTCGGGGACCTGCTTGACGAGGACGATGAGGCGCAGCGGCCGGGGACTGTCTGGCTGGTCGCTCATGAGCCTCGGTACGCTACCAGAAGCGGCGCTGAGCGGCAAAATCGGAAGGATCTGCCTCCACAAAGTCGTCTGGCGTCACAGAAGGTCACGTGTCGCCATCACGGGCGGACCTGACCCACTCATGACAGACGCGCCGCACACTCGTGACAGTCGGCTCGCACGATGGCCGTGCCAGGAGACGGGCTCGGCCGGGTCCGAGTGACGTTCGGAGGTGGGCGATGAGTCGGGGGTACGGCGTAGCAGCAGCTGTGGCCGTGGCGCCGGGACGGTTGCAGATCGCGCCTGTCGGTGCGGCTCCGTCGTGGCGTAGCATGACGACGGCGCGCAGGAGGGCTGTGGGTATGGGCGTCACGGTTCTGCTGGTCGAGGACGAGCACAGCATCGGTGTGCTCGTGCGCACGTACCTGGAGCGGGACGGCCACACCGTCATCTGGGTCCGCAGCGGCGAGGCGGCACTCGCCGAGCTCACGCGCCACCCCATCCGCATGGTCGTCCTCGACATCGGCTTGCCGGGGATCGACGGTTTCGAGGTCCTGCGCACGGTGCGCACGCGCTCAGCCGTACCGGTGATCGTGCTGACAGCACGTGACGAAGAGGCGGACCGTGTCGTAGGCCTCGAGCTCGGAGCCGACGACTACGTGCCCAAGCCGTTCAGCCCGCGAGAGCTCGTCGCCCGCGTGAAGGCCGTGCTGCGCCGCAGCGAAGGCACGGCGCAGCAGAAGGCGGACATGGTGACGCTGGGCGATGTCGTCCTGAGCCGCAGTGCCCGTGAGGCTACGGTCGCCGGCGAGCCGGTCGAGCTCACGCAGAAGGAGTTCGACCTGCTCGCCTGCTTCCTCGAGCACCCCGGGGTCGTGCTCACCCGCGACGTCCTGCTCGAGCGCGTCTGGGGCCTCGAGTTCCCCGAGGGAACGCGCACCGTCGACCAGCACGTGGCGCAGTTGCGAAGCAAACTGGGCCGCGCGGGTCTCTTCGAGACCGTCCGCGGCCTCGGCTACAAGATGGTGCGGCCATGAGGAGATGGATCCATCACCGACTGGAGAGTCTCTGCTCGCTGAAGGGACGCGTGTTCATCGCCATCGTGCTCGTCGCGATCGTGCCCATCGCCGTGGCGATCGGCTGGGCGATGATCCTGGAGCGCACATGGGAGGAGGGCGAGTCTCCGTCGGCCACGAAGAGCGCCGTGTACGAAGCCTGGGGCAACGCGGAACAGGACTACGACGATCTCATCCTGGTCCGGTTCGCCGACATGAAGGAGAAGCTCCGGCCTACGGAGTTCGCGGCGCTCAGTCGCCGGATCGCGCTGCTCATGCAGCGCACCGGCGGCGCGTACGAGACGACCTCGATCCGCCCGCAGAGCATTCGGCCGGATGACGACGTACCGGACTGGGGCTTGCAGCTCAGCGCGGCTGCGCTCAAGCAGCTCGCCGACGTCAAGTACTACTGGGGGATGGCCACCGTCTGGTATGAGGGTCCCGTAGCGGCACCGGGCGGCGATCCCTCCAGCCGCTTCGAGACGACCGGAGAGACCGTCCCTGTCGTCGCTTGGCGATCGTCGCCCCAGCGGATCGAGTGCATCTATGCCTCGCCTTCGTACGGCGAGGCAGGGTGGGGGATCCCGTCTTGGTGGTGGGCGTCGGTCATCGGCGTCGCGTTGAGCGTCGTGATCGGACTTGCGGTGGTCGCCACGCTGGTCGTGACCCGTGGAGTGGCCCGACCGCTGCGGGGGATGGCGGAGGCAAGCGAGGCCGTCGTATCCGCAGGCACAGCCGAGTTGCCCGTGCCGGTCACAGGGCCGCCAGAGCTCAAGCGAGTGGCGGCCGCGTTCAACCGGATGGCGGCGGAGTCGGCGCGGGCTCGCGCCTCCGAACAGGCGTTCTTGCTTTCGGTGAGCCACGAGCTCAAGACACCTCTGACCGCCATTCGTGGATACACCGAAGCGCTCGAGGATGGCGCGCTGCCAAGTGAAGCAGCTGCAGCGACGATCGCCCTGGAGGCCGCGCGTCTGCAGCGGCTGGTACAGGACCTCCTCGACCTTGCACGCTATCAGCGAAGTGAGTTCGCAGTGCGCGACGAGACGGTCGACCTGTCCGAGGTCGCGGGCGAGGTCGCGAACCGCTACGAGAGTGTGGCCCGCGACTATGGACTCGCGCTCGAGGTGGCGGCGCCCCAGCCGGCGCCGGTCAAGGGCGACCGTGACCGGGTCGTCCAGGTCGTCGGCAACCTCGTCGAGAACGCGCTGCGCTGCACTCCCAGAGGGGGCAAGGTCACGGTGAGCGCCGCCGGGAGCGAGCTCCGTGTCAGCGACACGGGCGTGGGTCTCGCGCAGGACGACCTCCCGCGTGCCTTCGAGCGCTTCTACCTGCACCAACGCTGGAGCAGCGACCGGAAGGTAGGCACCGGCCTGGGACTGGCGATCGTCAAGGAGCTTGTCGAGAAGATGGGCGGCGACGTGGGGGTCGAGAGCACGCCGGGTGAAGGCACCACCTTCACGGTGCGGTTTCCTGCCGCCCACTGACGATCGGCTTGGAGGCAGGACGCGGGCGGGTCGGGGTCCCATCCCCGACCCGCCCGCGTCTTCCACTCTTCTCGGTCAGACTTGGGCGGCTGTCCCCGACCCCCGGTCGGCTGCCTCGGGATCGGGCCCCGCCGCCAGGACCTCGGGGGCGACGTGTGCCTCGTACTGGGCGAAGTTCTCGCGGAACATGCGCGCGAGGGTGCGGGCCGACCGGTCGTACCCCTCCTTGTCGGTCCAGCTCGCGCGCGGGTCGAGCACCTCGTCCGCGGCGCCGTCGCAGTGGTTCGGCACGAGCACCTTGAATACGGGATGTGGTGTGAAGCCTGCGGTGGCGAGACGTCCCTTGAGGGCGCATGAGAGCAGCTCCCGCGTCAGGCCGATGCTCATGCGGTGGCCGACGTCGTAGGGACCTCCCGTCCAGCCGGTATTGACGAGCCAGCAGTCCGTCCCGTGCCTGCGCAGGCGCGCCGCGAGCATGTCGGCGTACCGCGCTGGGTGAAGAGGCATGAACGGCCCGCCGAAGCAGGTCGAGAACGTCGGTCGTGGCTCGTCGATGCCCACCTCCGTCCCGGCGACCTTGCTCGTGAATCCTGAGAGGAAGTGGTAGCTCGCCATCTCGGGCGTGAGCTTGGCGATCGGCGGCAACACGCCGAAGGCGTCACAGGTGAGGAAGAAGACGTTGCGGGGGTGGTCGCCGACGCCGCTGAGCACCGCGTTCGGGATGTGGTCGATCGGGTACGTGGCCCGGGTGTTCTCGGTGAGGAAGTCCGAGTCCCAGTCGATGGCGCGCGTCTGCGGGTCGATCACCACGTTCTCCAAGACCGACCCGAACTTGATGGCGCTGAAGATCTGCGGCTCCGTCTGCGCGGAGAGGCGGATGGTCTTCGCGTAGCAGCCGCCCTCGAAGTTGAAGACGCTGTGGTCGCTCCAGCCGTGCTCGTCGTCGCCGATCAGGCGTCGCGACGGGTCGGCCGACAGGGTGGTCTTGCCCGTCCCCGACAGGCCGAAGAACAGAGCTACGTCCCCCGTCTCGCCCATGTTCGCCGAGCAGTGCATGGGCAGGACGTCGCGCCGCGGCATGAGGTAGTTCATGACGGTGAAGACCGCCTTCTTGATCTCACCGCCGTACATGCTGCCGAGGATCAGCACGAGCCTGCGCGTGAAGCTGATGCCGACGAAGACCGAGGTGCGGGTACCGTCGAAGTCGGCGCTCGCGCGCAGGGCCCCGCAGTCGATGACGGTGAAGTCCGGCGTGAAGTCCTCGAGCTCCGTTGGCGTCGGGCGCACGAACAGGGTGTCGGCGAAAAGCGCGTGCCAGGTCGCGTCGGCGATGACACGGATCGGCAGCCGGTAGGTGCGCTCGGCGCCGGCGAACCCGTCGAAGACGTAGACGTCGCGGCCGTGCAGGTAGCCGCGCGCCTTGTCGAGGAGACGATCGAAGAGGGCCGGCGTGCAGGGCAGGTTCACATCGTCCCAGCAGACCTGCTCGGCGCCGGCGTCCTCGACGATGACGCGGTCGTCGGGCGAGCGGCCAGAGGGCTCGCCGGTCTTGACGACCAGCGCCCCGTTCGCCGCCAGGATGCCCTCGCCGCGCGCCAGAGCGCGCGCGACGAGCTCCGCTGGCGGCAGGTTGCGGTGTGCTTCGCCACTACCGGCCAGTCCGAGTTCGGCGAGCTGGCCGCGGATGGCGTCCTCGCCCGTTGGTGCGTTGGTCGTCATAGTGCCTCTCCGAAGGGCGTGCTCCGGCGTCGCGCCCCATCGTGGCCCGGGCGCCCAGTACGGTACCAGAGTCGGGGTGCTCGCTGCAGGAGATACGGTCGGCCGCGCGACTGAGCGGCATCGGGATGACGGCATCGGGAACTCATCATGGCCTTGCGCAAGACGAAGGAGCCGCGTACCATAAACGGGTACTGGCGTACCGGAAGAAGGTTCACAATGCTGGCCGAGATCTTGGGGTCAGAGGCGAGGGCGAGGGTGCTCACGGTCCTGCTGGAAGCGCCGCGGCGGCCCCTGCACCTGCGCGCGCTCATCCGCCGTTGCGGCAGCGGGAGCTCTGGTGTGCAGCGCGCGGTAGCGCAGCTCGAGCACATCGGCATCGTGCGCTCGCAGCTCGATGAGGCCGGACGACGCGCGATCTCGCTCGTCGACTCGCACCCCCTCCTCCGGCCGCTCGAGGCGCTTGTTGCGGCGGCGCAGGCTGCAGAGGCGGCGGCCCCGACGGTCGGCGCCGCAGCGCGATCGGTCGCCGAGCGCGTCCATCCTCGCCTGCGCCGCCGCCTCCCATATCTCGTCGAGGCCTGCCGGCGCGCCGGGGCGGAACGCGCCATGCTGTTCGGCTCGGCGACCGACGTCGAGTCTGCGGACGACCCGAACGACCTCGACGTGGTCGTACGGCTCGGTGGTCCCGTCGAGGGCCGCGCGACGCGCTATTTCACCCTGCGCGTCGCGCTCGAGGAGGCCGCCGGTCTTCCCGTCGACCTCATCGAAGAAGATGCGCTCGCTAACCCGTATCTCCGTGGCGAGGTCGCGCGCACCGGGGTCGTGATCCTTGAGGCCGCGTGACCCGCGCGTGTACCTCTACGACGCGGTCGCCGCGGCCGAGGCCATACGACGCTTCATCGCCGGTCGCACCCTCGACGAGTACCGTTCCGACCGGATCCTTCGCTCGGCTGTGGAACGCCAGTTCGAGATCCTCGGCGAGGCTCTGGGACGGGCCCTCAAGGCGGACCCGGGTCTGCACGAGCGGCTGCCGGCTCTGCGCGGGGCGATCGATTTCCGCAACGTCATCGCTCACCAGTACGACAGGCTCGCCGACGCTACCGTCTGGGACATCGCCAGCAACGAGCTGCCAGCGTTGTCGGCCGACCTCGCGGCAGAGCTGGCCCGACTCGGGCCTGGTGGAGAGGCCTGAGCCCGTCGTCCCCGTCAGTCGACGAGCACGAGGGCGAAGAAACGGTACTCGCTCTCGGGCGTCCGCGCGACCTGGATCTCCCACCCGGCGTTGCGCACCGTCGTGTAGACGTCGACGCCGCAGGCCTCCATCGCGGGACGCGCCTTCTCTGGCGTCGGGCACTCCTTGCCCTCGGCGCAGGCGCCGCAGGCGTCGCACGGACCGGCGCCCATCGTCCGGGTCTTGTGGAAGCCGGCGAGGAAGAGCTCGCGTTCGAGCGCCTTGGCGGCATCGTTGAGGCGCCGTGACTCGGCGTCGGACCGGTCGTAACCCACGATCGGTCCGACGTCGAGCATCACGGCGCGCTCGCACCATCTCGTCAGGTCGTCGTCCATGCCCCCCACTCATCGACACCGCCGTGCGTGACAGGCGCTACGCTATCATTGACCGCCGTGAGTGCGCGTTGCGGCGCGCGTCCGTCAACCGCCATCGAGGTCGTCCGTCAATGAGCAGGGTCGCCCGTCCATGAGCGTCATCGTCCGCTTCGCGCCCTCGCCGACGGGCTACCTGCATCTCGGCAGCGCGCGTACAGGTCTCTACAACTACCTCTACGCGCGACGACACGGCGGCACGTTCATCCTGCGCATCGAGGATACCGACCCGTCGCGCAGCACCGACGAGGCGATCGCTCAGATCATCAGCTCGCTCAAGGAGATGGGGATCGAGTGGGACGAGGGGCCGGGCGTGCCGGGGCCCCACGGGCCGTACCGGCAGACCGAGCGCACGGGCATCTACCGCGAGTACGTCGACAGGCTGCTCGCGAGCGGCCATCTCTATCCGTGCTTCTGCACCCCGCAGGAACTCGAGGCCGAGCGCCAGAAGGCGCGGGCAGAGAAGCGCAACTGGGTGTACTCGGGCAAGTGCCGCCGGCTCGGCGCCGACGAAGTCGCGCGCCGCAAGGCGGCCGGCGAGCCCTGGACCCTGCGCTTCAAGGTCCCGCCCGGCACGACCGTCTTCGAAGACATGATCCGCGAGCCGGTGGAGGTCGACAACGACCTCATCGGCGACTTCATCGTCCAGCGCTCGGACGGGAGCATCGTCTACAACCTCGCCGTGGTCGTGGACGACGTCACCATGGAGGTCACCCACGTCATCCGCGGTGACGACCACATCAGCAACACGCCCAAGCAGATCCTCATCTACGAGGCGCTGGGCGCCCCGGTGCCGAAGTTCCTCCACATGCCGCTGCTCTTCGGCACCGACCGCAAGAAGCTCAGCAAGCGGCACGGGGCGACGAAGCTGGAGCAACTGACGGCCCAGGGCTTGCTTGTCGAAGTCGTGCGCAACTACCTCTGCTTCCTCAGCACCGAGTTCGACGAATCCATGATCACGTGGACGCTCGAGGACCTCGTGCGCGATTTCGATGTGGAGAGACTCAGTCCAAGCCCGTCGATCTTCGACCCCGACAAGCTGCGGTGGATGAACGGGCGTTTCATCCGCCAGATGGACGACGACGAGCTCGGCGAGCGGCTCGTCGTCTACCTGACGCGCGTGGGGTTCTACGGGGACCCGGTGGCGGTCGAACAGGTGGCGGCCGAGGGGCCGCAGGCCCTCGCCGCCGCCGTCGAGAGCGCCGAGGCGGCGCATCGGCCGGCGACTGAGCCCACGGCCGAGCAGGCGGAGCTGACGAAAACGCTGGCGCCGCTCGTGCGCGAGAAGCTCGAGGTGCTGGCCGACTTCATCCCCCTGGCGGGCTTCTTCTTCCGGCCGCTCGCCTTCAGCGACGAAGCGCGGGAGCGGCTCGCCGGCACGCCGGGAGCGGCGGCCACGCTGACGCAGGCCGCCGCCGACCTGCGCGCCGTAGAGTCCTGGACGGTCGCGGCTATCGAGGCGCTCGTCCGCGAGCTGCCGGCCCAGCTCGGGGTGAAGCGCAAGGCCGTCTTCGCCGCGCTGCGCCTCGGCATGAGCGGCCAGACGGTGACGCCGGGGCTCTTCGAGAGCCTCTGGGCGCTGGGCCGCGACGAGGCCGTCGCCCGGCTCGAACAGGCGGCTCGTCTTCTCGACTGACGGGGCTCATTCGGGGGCGAGGCCGCCTTGCGGCCGCTCGCCCCGGGGTCACCGGGCGGGACGCAGGACGAGCCAGACCAGCCAGGCGGTCGCGGCTCCCATCATCCAGCCGCCGATGACGTCCGACGGCCAGTGCACGCCCACGTACACGCGCGAGAACCCCATGGCCGCCGCGGCGGCGACGCCTCCTACGGTGACCGGCCATCGCCAGCGTGTCGGCCACGCGACGAAGACAAGGGCGACGGCGAAGGCGGTGGCCGCCATCGTGTGCCCGCTGGGGAACGAATACCGCGCGTGGGCGACGAGGCCGTCGCCGCCGGGTGGCGTTCGCCGGAAAACCACCTTGAGGACGATGTTCAAGAGAAGGGCGCACGTGGGTGCGAGCATGATCAGGAGCGCCTGTCGCCGGCAGCGGGTCATCGCGAAGAGGGTGCCCGCCGCGAGAGCGATGGGCGCGATGACGTACCAGGAGCCGAGCGTCGTGAACGCGACGAAGAGTGCTTTGCACGCAGGGGTCCGGCGGGAGACGATCCACTCGTAGATCGCCCAGTCCAGATTTCCGCCGGCGCCCAGCGCGACGAGCACGCCGAGCACGGTGAACGCCGCGGCGACGACGGCGAGCGCCGCCGCGTGGAGGGACGACGGCCAGGGGCCGCGGTCGTCGCCCCCGCGTGTCAGCATCCGGCGCAGTGGATGTCGCCCAGGGCTGTCGGCAGCTCGTCGAAGTGCCGCACGATGAGGTCGGCGGTGGACTGCCCGACGTCGCGGTCGTCGACGCCGACGAAATGGATGGCGGCCATGCCCGCGGCCTGCGCGCCGGCGATGTCGGTGCGCTGCATGTCGCCGACGTGCGCGGCCTCGCCGGCGCGCGCACCGAGGTGCGCTAGCGTATGGGTGAAGACGCGGACGTCGGGCTTGCTCATCCCGTGTTCGTTCGAGAAGAAGAGGTACGAGAAGGCGTCCAGCATGCCGTGACGCTTGAGCAGTCCCCGCAAGACGTCACCGGGCGAATAGCCTGTGTCAGAGATCACGGCGAGCTTGTAGCGCTCAGCCATGGCCATGAGTGCGTCCACGACCCCGGGGACGGGCTCGGGAGGGACCTCGAGGATGAGGCGCTCGAAGGAGTCGACGGTGCGCGCGAAGGCGTCGTCGGGGAGGCGCACGCCGAGGGCGGCGAGCGTCGCGTCGAGGATCTCGCTCGCCGGCGGCGTGCGCCGCTCGTCATGCCACACGCGGTCGAAGTAGTCGTAGCCGGCGGAGAGGGCGTCGGCGACGGCGGCTTCGGTGAGGTCCCGCGGCGGCGGGATGCGACCTGTCGCAGGCCTGCCGGACTTGACGAGCTCCGCATGCAGGCGCTCGGCGCGCTGCCGCTCGCGTTCGCGCTCACGATGGTCGGCGAAGAGAGTGTTCCAGAAGTCCAGCGTGACGGCCTGTAGCATGGTCCAAGGGTAGCAGAGGACGCGGCCGGCCGTGGCGCCGTCGGCCGCCGCGGCGGTACGCTTGCGGTTGTGGTGCGGAAGGGATCCAGGGGAGCGGTCGTCGGGGCGGTGATCGCCGACGTCGCGGTGGCAGGGATCGTGCTCATGGTCGGCATGGACGCGCGGCGGCCCGCGGACGAGGTGCGTGAGGCGGGACGGCTGCTTGCGAAGGGGGACGCCGCGGCCGCCGCGCAGCGGTTGCGCGGCGTCCTGGCTGAGGGTCCCTGGTCGACGGCGCGCGAGGCCGACGTCCGCCACCTGCTCGGTCGCGCCCTTGTCGCCGCCGGCGACCGCAAGGGCGCCGTCGACGAATGGCTCGCCGTCTTGCGTCTCGACGCCGCGGCTCCGCCGGAGCCGCTGATGGGCCCCGACGAGTTCGAGGCAGCCGCCGAGGCGGCCCTGGCCGAGCTGCCGCAAGACTTGCTCGACAGGCTCGGGAACGTCGCCGTCCTCGTCGCCGACCAGCCGTCGCCCGAGATGGTCGCCGGAGGCCTCGATCCTCGTGTGCTCGGCCTGTACCACGGCGTGCCGCTGGCCAAGCGGTCGGTCAGCTTCGGCGCGCCGTATGCCGACACCATCCATCTCTTCCGCCTCAACCTCGAGCGCGTCTGCGCGTCGCGCGCCGAGCTCGCCGCCCGCATCCGTCTCGTCGTCCTTCACGAGACGGCGCACTTCTTCGGCTACTCGGAGGCGCAGTTGCGCGCCATGGGGTTGGCCTAGCGGTACGGTGACGGTGCGCCGCGGCTCTCCGCCAGCGTACAGTGCGGTGCGGGTCGAAGGTGACACGGATGCGGGGAGCGTGTCCGACGGCGCGCCGTGGGAGCGGCGTCAGAGGGCGCGACGCGGGAGCGGCGTCAGAAGGCGTCGTGACGGCACATCGGCATCAGATGCCGCCATGGGCGAGCCCCGTCAGACGGCGCGGAGCTCGAGGAAGTTGGCGAGCAGGGCGAGACCCGCCCGGCTGAGCATGCTCTCGGGGTGGAACTGCACGCCCCAGGCGGGGAGGGCGGTGTGGGCGACGGCCATGACGACGGTGTCGTCGGGGCCGTCGCCCACACCGCCCTCCCTTCCCCCTCCTCCGCCTGCGTCCGTCGTCGCTCCTCTGCCAGTGTCCCTCGTCCCTCCGCCCGCGGCCCATGCTGTTGCTCCGCTTGCGACCCGCCCCGGGCTCTTCCGCGTCCACGCCTCGCAGGTCAGCGTCGGCGGCAGGTCGCGTACGCAGAGCGAGTGGTACCGGGTGAAGGTCTCGGGGCTGGCGATGCCGGTGAAGATGCCCCGTCCCGTGTGCTCCACGAGGTGTGCCTCACCGTGCACGGGCCGAGGGGCGCGCACAAGGGTCGCGCCGAGGGCGACACCCAGCGCCTGGTGGCCGAGGCAGACGCCGAGGAAGGGCAGGCGCCGTTCCAGGGCGGCTCGGACCCAGTCCAGGATCAGGCCCGAGGTGGTGGGGTCGCCCGGGCCGGGACCGATGATGATGTGAGTGGCCCGGGCGACGGCCGGGTGCGACACTGCCCTCGCGCGTGAGGCGCCGGATGCGTCCGCGTCGCGGACGAGCGGCGCCTCGTCGTGGTCGACGACGTCGACCTCGGCTCCGAGGCAACGCAGGTAGTCGATGATGTTGAAGCTGTAAGAGTCGTGGCATTCGACGAACAGGACGCGGGCGTCGTAGCGTCGTCCCGGTCGCGGCGGCAACCAACTGTAGTCGCGGCGCGGGGCGGCCGCGGGCTGCCCGCGCCGCCCCCTCCCCAGCAAATGGAGCAGCGCCTCGACCTTGTTGCGTGTCTCCATGTATTCGCTGGGCGGGTCGCTGCCTATGACGATCCCGCCGCCGCCTGAGATGTAGCCGGTGTCGCCGGCGAGCGTCAGGCTGCGGATGAGGATGTTGAAGTCGGCGCCGAGCCCCGAGACGAAGCCCAGCGATCCCGTGTAGGCGCCGCGCGCCACCGGCTCCAGGCGGGCGATCTCGCGCATGACGCTCTCCTTCGGGGCGCCGGTGATGGTGCCGCCGGGGAAGATCGCCCGGACCACGTCGCCGATCGGCGCCCGTGACCGCCCCTGGACCTCGCTCACGAGGTGCATCACATGGCTGTAGCGCTCCACGGTGAACGCCTCGGTGACCTCGACCGTGCCCGGCTCGCTCACGCGGGCGATGTCGTTGCGCAGCAGGTCCACGAGCATCACGTGCTCGGCCTGTTCCTTGCGGTCGGTGCGCAGGTCCTCCTCGAGCGCCTCGTCCGAGGCGGCGTCCGCGCTGCGCGGTCGCGTCCCTGCGATCGGCCGCGCCCTGATCGTCCCGTCGGCGTAGTCGAACAGTCGCTCGGGGCTGCCGGAGACGACCGCCCAGCGGCCGTGGCGTCCGCCCGTGGCCCCGGCCGCGGCCCTTCCTTCCTCACCTCCCTCGAGGATCGCGAAGAAGGGGCTGGGGTTCGTCCTCCGCAGGGCGGCGTAGAACGTCAACGGATCGAACCCGCGGGCATCGAAGTGGAAGCGGTGCGACAGGTTGACCTGGTAGACCCAACCGGCGCGGATGCGCTCCTGTACCTCCTCGACGCCGGCGATGAAGGCGTCGACCGGGTAGTCGCTCACAAGGTCGACGGGCGGCGGCGTCGCGTCGGCGACGGGCTCGGGCTCCAGGCCATCACTCGCGCTTCCGGGGGGCGGCGCCTCGCGGAGACGGCCGTCCTCCCAGAGGTAGCCTGAGGGGTAGAGGCTGAAGGAGGCATCGGGCAACCCCGGCATCGACTCGCCGGCGGGCGACCCGAGATGACGCGCGAACTCGTAGCTGAAGAACCCGATCCAGGCGGGGAAGAAGGCGTCGCCGGTCTCGGTCGCGAGGAGGTCGAGAAGGTCTGAGGCGCCGCCGACCTGCTCGCCGTCGTCGTAGAGCGCGCCGTCCCAGACCTCCAGACGGCGCGCCGGGGCGACGCCGAGCACGGTGCGGCGCCCGAAGTGCGTGCGCGGGCCCAGCGACTCGAGCAACGCGGGTCGGAACCCCCGGCGTCGGGCGGCGTTGTAGAGCGCGATGGCTTGGTTCTCGTCCGGGTGCATCGTCCCAGACTACCGCGAACGGGACGGCCTGTGTCCGCGAGCGGTTCCGCCGGCGTCAGGGCGACGCGGGGCCGTGGAGCACCTTCTCGAAGGCCACCCAACCACCGGCGTCGTGCATACCGACGCGCTCGTAGAGGCGCCAGGCCGATGGTGTCGTGCGCGAGCTTACCGAGAGGCCCACCCGGACGACGCCGCGGGCGCGAAGCTCGGCGAAGGCGTGGCGCAGCAGCGCCTCGCCCAGGCCGCGCCCGCGGCAGGCGGGGTCGACGCCGAGACTCGTCACCCACGCCTGGTCCGTGTACCGGCGGCAGAGGCACATCCCCGCGAGCCTGTCACCGTCCTCAGCGAGGAACCAGAGCGACGGGTCGAAGTCGGGCTCATGGAGCAGGTCGGCCCAGCGCTCGAAGGTGACGGGCTCATACGTCTTGTAGCCCGACCAGGCCAGGTTCTGCAGGGCGTGGCAGGCGGGCGCGTCGCGACCGACGTCGAAGGTCCGGACGGTGATCCCTTGCGGCCAGCGCGGCGTACCAGGCGCGTCGCCGAGCTCTCTCTCCATCTCGGCGTAGTGGTGGCCACGCGTGTATCCTGCGGCCTCGAGCAAACGGTGGGCGGTGCCGTTCCTGCGGCGCGGCGCCTGCCACACCTTGACGTCGCCGCTGCCCCGTTCTTCGGCCTGTTCGACGGCCCGGCGCTCGGCCGACTCGCGGAGCACCGTACCGATGCCGCGCCCCGTGCACGCGGGGTGGACCTTCACGTCGATGAACGTCTCGAACGTGTGGGCGTACCCGATGACATGCTCCTCCCGGGCCCCGATCGCCGGCTCCACCGCCACGCGAGCGTCCTGCTCGAGGACGAACCCGGTCGCATCCCAGTCTGCGAGCACATCGGCGTCGTCGGTGTC
>JAKPOQ010000062.1 GCA_029547745.1 Actinomycetes bacterium | reverse complement strand
TCGGCGCGCATCCTCGCCATCAACAGGGACCCGGACGCGCCCATCTTCTCGGTCGCTCACTACGGCATCGTCGGCGACCTCCACAAGGTGATCCCGATGCTCATCAAGGCTTACCGGACGAGGGGCGCGGTCGGCGCCGCGAGCGCAGCGCAAGGCGGCGCCTGATGTCCAGTTTCTACAGCGACAACCCGGACCTCGTCGCCCAGCTCGAGCGGCTCGACCTGACCCGCGTCGTCGCCTGGCGTGAGGACGACTACGCCCAGGCACGGGACTTCGCCTATGCCCCACGCGACTACGAGGACGCGATCGACTCGTACCGGCGCACGCTCGAGATCGCGGGCGAGCTCGCCGCGGATTCCATCGCCCCGCGCGCCGAGGACGTCGACCGTACCGGCAGCGTCCTCGCCGACGGCGAGGTCTGCTACGCCCCCGGCATCGCCGCCTCCCTCGAGCTTCTGCGTCAGGCCGACCTCATGGGCATCACGCTGCCGCGCACGTACGGGGGTTTGAACTTCCCCGTCACCGTCTCGCTGATGATCGTCGAGATGGTCTCTCGCGCCGACCCGGCGCTGATGAACATCTTCGGCCTCCAGGACATCGCCGAGACCATCGCGAGGTTCGCCTCGGACGAGATCAAGGCGCACTACCTGCCCCGATTCGCCAGCGGCGAGGTCACGGGGTCGATGGCGCTCACCGAACCCGAGGCCGGCAGCGACCTGCAGAACGTCCAGCTCAAGGCGACACAGCAGCCGGACGGGACATGGCGCCTCAACGGCGTCAAACGCTTCATCACCAACGGCTGCGCCCAGGTCAGCCTCGTCCTTGCCCGGTCCGAGGAGGGGACCACGGACGCCCGCGGGCTGAGCATGTTCCTGTACGAGCGTGATGAGCACATGCGTATCCGGCGCCTCGAGGACAAGCTCGGCATCCACGGGTCGCCGACCTGCGAGCTGCAGTTCGACGACGCCCCGGCGCTGCTCATCGGCGAGCGCCGGCGCGGCCTCACGACGTACGTCATGAGCCTTATGAACGGCGCCCGCCTCGCCATCGCGGCGCAGGCGCAGGGCATCGCCGAGGCCGCCTGCCGCGAGGCCGTGAAGTACGCCGGCGAACGGGTGCAGTTCGGCGCCCCCATCGTCAAGCTCACCCCGGTGGCAGCCATGCTGGCCGACATGAGGGTGAGCGTCGAGGCGGCCCGCGCGCTGCTCTACGAGACGGCGCTGATCGTCGACACGAAGGAGGGCCTCGAGTGCCGCGTCGCACAGCTCGCCGCGAGGCAGGCAGCAGCCGCGGACGCCGGGG
>JAKPOQ010000061.1 GCA_029547745.1 Actinomycetes bacterium | reverse complement strand
AAACGGGGAGACCGCTACGAGGTCTTCCTGGACGTGGGCGAGCAGGAGGCGTTCCGGTGCCCTGCCTGCGTCCGCGTGGACAGTCGCGGCCGGGAGCGCGGCAGGCTCTTCTGGAGGGACGAGGCGTGCCCGGAGGCGTGCCCGGAGTGTGGCGGTGAGCTGGAAGCGGTCGCCAGGCGGCGGGAGCGCTGGATAGGCAGCTTCAAGCGTCAGAAAGAAGCCCTCGCCGCGAAGAACAAGGCGACGCAGGACTCAGGCCGTGGCGAGCTGGCGGATGCGCGCAAGCTGACCGTCGCGCAGTTCCTCGACTCCTGGACCGACGGTTTCGACCAGCGGGTGAAGGACGGCGAGTTGAAGCCCAGCACGGCGCGATCCTACCGCGACCACGTGAAGCTGCACATCAAGCCCGCGCTTGGGTACCTGAGGCTCCAGGACTTGACCACGCGCCACGTGGACGGCTTCCACAAGGAGCTGGCCGCAAAGCCCGGACGCAAGGCGGGGACGATGTTGGCCGTCGCCACCCGCCGTCACGTCCACGTCACTCTGCACGCGGCTCTCGCGGACGCCAAGCGGCAGCGGCTTATCGGCTACAACCCCGCCGACGACGCCGTAGTGCCGCGCGTCGCGCGGGAGAAGGTGCTCGCGGAGAAGATGTGGACGGCCGCAGAGCTGCTCAAGTTCCTGGAGGCGACGCAGGATGACCGTCTCGGCGTGCTGTGGCACGTCATGGCCACTACCGGGCTGAGGCGCGGCGAGGCGTTGGGCCTGCGCTGGACGGACGTGGACCTGGAGGCGGGGACGCTTCGCGTCGTGGAGACGCGGACCTCGGTCGGCTATGAGGTCCACGAGGGCGGCCCGAAGAGCGAAGCGGGCCAGCGATCCATGCCGCTCCTGCCCGAGACGACGGCGGCCCTGAAGGCGTGGAAGGCGCGACAGAGCGCCGAACGGCTGGCGTGGGGCGTCGCATGGACGGACAGCGGCCTCGTGTTCACGCGCGAGGACGGGACGGGCTGGCACCCCGATCGTGTCTCCAAGCTGTTCGGCCGGGCCGTCGCTCAAGCCGACGTGCCGCGTATCCGCCTCCACGACCTTCGCCACGGCTTCGCCACGCTGCACATCGCGGCCGGCACGCAGGCCAAGCACCTGCAGAAGCTCATGGGGCATTCGCGTATCGGCGTGACCCTGGACACCTACGTGCACCCGGAGCTCGAGGACTTGGCCGTGGCACAGGCCAACCTGAGCGCCGCACTGGCCGGCAAGTGAGATGCGTACACTTTGCGTACACTTTCCCGTTTCCGGCGTCGCCACCCCGCTGACAGCGCCCGGCCACGGACGCACGGAACGTGCCCATTTGCAGGTAAGAAGTGAGGGGGAAAGTGGTGCGCCTGGCAGGACTCGAACCTGCGGCCTTCGGTTCCGTAGACCGACGCTCTGATCCAACTGAGCTACAGGCGCTCCGGGGAACAGCAGTATACCGCGCCCTCGCGTGGGCTCAAAACGTCACAGTGCCGGCCCAAGAGGCCACGACCTCGGCGCACGGACCTGGCGATGGGGAAGGCCGCGGCGAGGACGGACCGGCGCGCAGACCGGGACGCGAACTGGCGGAGAAGCCGGGATTCGAACCCGGGAAGGAGCTTGTCGCCCCTTAACCGCTTAGCAGGCGGTTGCCTTCAGCCACTCGGCCACTTCTCCGCGTGGGGGCACAGTGTACCGCATCGCCGCCGGCGGCCGGAAGTCGGGGAATGGGCGGCGGGCGCCTCACGCGGGTCGTCGCCGCGGGGCGGCGGCCGCGAGCGGCCGCCGCCCCGGGGCGATATCATCCGCCGGCAGGGGACTGACGAGGAGGCGGACGTGGACATCGCGGGAATCGACGCGCAGGCCGTGGCGGAGGTGCAGAAGGAGGTCGTCGACCTGCTCGCCGACCTGATCAGGATCGACACGTCGAACCCTCCCGGCAACGAGACGCAGGCGGCTCTCTTCCTGGACAAGTGGTTCCGGGCGCGCGGGCTCGAAGGGGAGATCGTCGGCGAGCCCGCGCATCGCAAGAACTTCGTCCTGCGCCTCGAGGGCACGCGACCGGGGCCGACGCTCCTGCTGCTCGCCCACATGGACGTCGTCCCTGCCGAGCCCCCAGCGTGGAGCGTCCCGCCGTTCGCCGGCGTCGTCAGGGACGACCACGTCTGGGGGCGTGGCGCCGACGACATCAAGAACCTGGTCGCTGCGCACGCCGTGGCCGTCAGTCGTCTCGCCGCCTCCGGCCGCGACTTCGCCGGCACGGTGATCTACGCCGCCACCGCCGACGAGGAGGAGGGTACCGACTGCGGCGCCCGCTGGCTGGTCCGGAACCGCCCCGACCTCGTGAAGAGCGACTACCTCCTGAACGAGGGCGGCGGCGAGTTCGACGTCATCCGTGGCGAGCGCGTCTACGAGCTCAACACGGGGGAGAAGGGCACGGCGCAATTCCGCCTCACCGTGCACGGCGAGGCCGGACACGCTTCCGTGCCCCTGCGCAAAGGCAACGCGGTCGTCGCCGCCGCGCAGATCATCCAGGCCCTGCACGAGTACGACCCCGAGGTCCACATGGAGCATCTGCCGGTCGACTACGTGCGCATGCTGGTGGACGACGCCGACCTCTGTGAACGTCTCCTCGACCCGGTGACGGCGCGCGCCGCCCTGCGCGAGCTGCACGAGAGGGACGACCAGACCGCGCGCCTGCTCGAACCGCACTACGGCGTCACGTTCTCGCCCACCATCGTCCACTCGAGCTCGGAGGCGATCAACGTCTTCCCCGAGAAGGTGGAGGTGACGGTCGACTGTCGCACGCTGGCCGGCCGCGGCGAGGACGAGGTGCGGGCCGAGGTCGACCGCGCCCTGGCCGGGATCGAGGCCCCGTGGGACCTCGAGTTCGTCGGCAGCGTCATGGGCAACGCGTCGCCCGACTCGAGCCCTCTGGGCGACGCCATCGACCGCGTCATGCAGCGTCATGTGCCGGGGGCGAAGATCGTCGGTCTGCACTGCGTCGGGTTCACCGACTCGAACTGGTTCCGGGCCGCCTTCCCCGACGTGGTCGCCTACGGCTTCGGCCCGTACATCGAGGAGGACGTCAGCATCACCGGCGACCTCACCCACAACCACGACGAACGCATCCATGTGAAGGACGTGACCTTCCAGGCGGTGTTCGCCGAGGGACTCGTCAGGGAGTTGCTGCGCTGAGCTGCTGACCGGTCGAGATCCGGACCGCCGGCGTCTTGGCGCTCAGTACGGGCGGCCGGCGATCACCGCCGCGATGCACAGGGCGACGATGGCGCCTTGTGTGGCGAGGCCGGGGACCGGGCTCGCCTTCCCGTGCGGGAAGCTCCGCCAGTGGCTCGGGAACCAGTGCCGGGCCTCGTCGCCGCGGATCGTGCCGACGAGGACGTCGAAGTCGGGGGCGGCTGCCAGCGGTCCCATCAGGACGAGCCACCAGGGCATGTGGACAGCGACGAGGCAGACGATCACCAGCGCGCAACTCGCGAGGATGTCCACCCAGCCCCACGGCACGGGGTTCCTGGAGACGGTGTAGTCCCAGTGCGGGACGACGTCGAGGACGACGTGCGAGCCGACGGCGAGGACGGCGACGAGCCACAGCGGCTGCTTGACCACTGCGGCGATGGCGAGACCGGCGCAGACGTGGACGACGACCCACACGGTGGCGGAGCCTACTACGACACTCGCCCAAGGCGCAAAGGGCGACGGACACTGCGGCGTGGTCGTCCCTGTCCCGATGGGGTACGATGCCGATGGCATATCGCGGAGGAGGGCCCACATGAAGAAGCTGCTGTTCATCTCGCTCGCGGTGCTCGTCGGAGCCGGCATCGTTGTCGGCTACAGGATGGCCAAGGGCGAGGGCTTCGATTGGTTCGGTTTCGGTCGCGAGAAGGTCGATCCCTGGACCAGCTACACGCCGCCGGCAGAAGAGCCCCCGGCAGGCGACGCGGCATCCTGATCGGCGTAGGCTGAGCGCCGGCGGCGTCGGCCGTCGGTCGATGTGCGAGACGAGGTGAGGGGCGGCGGGCCGTGAGGCCCGCCGCCCCTCAGCGTTTCTTGCTCCTCGCCGTTCTCCGGCCCTCACCGTTCTCCGCTCCGCGTGTGCCTTCACTCACCCGGCTGACCGTAGGGCGCGCTCGCGCTCTGCCGTGCCACATTCGCGCTTCGCCGCGCCGCGCTCGCGCTCTGCCGCGCCGCGCTGCCGGCGACAGTCGCCGGGTCATCGCGTCGGCGCGCCATGGCGCACGTGCGTTGCTGATATCGTCCGCTTGGCAGTGTGTCCGTCGTGTGTGGCGATGCTGCGGCACCGGCCGTCCGGGGAGGCTGAGAGTGGGAGCGAGAAGAGACGCGGACTTGCCCGACTACGCGATCGTCGAGCGGCGCGAGATGTTGCGCGGGGTCGGCTTCGGCGACGAGGCGCTGGAGCGGATCTCGGTCGGGGTGGTCAGCACCTGGGGAGAGGTCAACCCGGCGTCGGTCTGCCTCGACCGGGTGACGCAGGCCGTGAAGGCCGGGGTGTGGGCGGCCGGCGGGGCGCCTCGCGAGATCGTCGTCAGCTCGCTCTGCACGAGCATGGCCGGGGACGACCGCTACCTGCTGCCGGTGCGGGACCTGATTGCCGCCTACATCGAGACGATGGCGGCGGCCAACCTCTTCGATGCCCTGGTCCTCGTGCCGGTGTGCGACGACGTGATCCCGGGGCATCTCATGGCCGCCGCCCGCCTCGACCTTCCCACGGTCGTCGTCACCGGGGGGTACATGTCGCTCAACCGCTGGTGCGGGCAGCCGATCGACCCGTTGCAGGTCGCTGCCGGTCACCTCGTCGACCGCGAACAGGGACGCATCGACGCGGCCGACTTCGCCGAGATCGAGGAGCGGGGCTGCAGCGGCGGCGGCGCCTGTCCGGTGATGGGCACCGCCAACACGATGGCCGCGCTCACCGAGGCGCTGGGGCTGTCGCTGCCGGGCACGGCGGCGACGCCCGGCGGCGACTCGCGCCTGCTGCGTCTCGGCTTCGCCGCCGGCAAGCAGGTCGTGGAGCTGCACCGGCGCGGTGTGACCGCCGCGCACATCCTCACGCCGGCGGCCTTCGAGAACGCCGTCCGCGTGCTCATGGCGCTCGGCGGCTCGACGAACGCTGTGCTGCACCTGCAGGCGGTCGCCGCCGAGCTGGGCATCGACCTCACACCGCAGACGTTCGACCGCCTCAGCGCCGGGACGCCGCTGCTCTGTGACCTCGCGCCGTCGGGGACGCGCTTCATGGTCGACCTTGACGAGGCCGGCGGGGTCCAGGCGGTGATGAAGGAGCTCGCGCCGCTGCTCGACAGCGATGCGCTCACGGTGACCGGTGAGTCTCTGGGCGAGAACCTGCGCCGGGCGCAGGTCCGCGACAGGGGAGTGATCAGGTCGCTCGGCGACCCGGTCTCACCCGAGGGCGGCCTGCGCTTCCTGCGCGGCTCGCTCGCCCCTGACTGGGCGCTGGTGAAGACCTCCGCGGTGCCCGCGGCGATGCTTCGGCACCGTGGCCCGGCGCGGGTGTTCGCGACCGAGGAGGAGGCCTGCGCCGCGCTTGCGGAAGGGCGGCTCGTTCCCGGCGACGTCGTCGTCGTCCGCTTCGCCGGTCCGAAGGGCGACCCGGGCATGCGTCTGCTACAGCGCTTCCTGTGGCAGCTCGCGGCGCGCGGCTTGCACGACCGCATCGCGTTCGTCACCGACGGCCGTATCTCGGGCACGAACAAGGGTTGCGCCGTGACGCAGGTCGGGCCAGAGGCGGCCGCCGGTGGGCCGCTGGCCGTGGTGTGCGACGGCGACACGATCGCCAGCGACATCCCCGCCGGGACCATCGACCTCGAAGTATCAGAGGAAGAGCTGCGGCGCCGCCTCGCCGACTGGAAGCCGCCGGCGCCGAAGGTGAAGGGCGGCTACCTCAGCGTGTACGCGCGCCTGGCCCGGCCTGCGGTCAAGGGCGCGGCGCTCGACTACAGCGGCGAGTAGGTCGGTTGCACGGGAGACGCGGCGACGTCATGGCGGAGGGGGTGGGATTCGAACCCACGAGCGAGTCGCCCCGCTGGCGGTTTTCAGGACCGCTGCCTTCAACCACTCGGCCACCCCTCCGCGGGCGCGCGATGAGGATAGCACGGCGGTGGCAGTGTCTTCTCGCTCGAAGGTCACGGGCCCATCTCGGCAGCGGTCGTCTTCGAATATAGCCGCCGGGGAGAGATCGAGTGGGCGTACGCCGGGCTGCCGGAGTGGGTGGAGCAGGTGGCGGCGCTGGAGGTCCCCGAGCCGCCGGCCGAACGGATGCCCGCCTGGAAGGTCGTCCTCATCGTCGTGGCTGCGGTCTTCGCGATGGGAGTCTGCGCGGCCGTTGCCATCCCGATGTTCGCCGACCAGAACGAGAAGGCGAAGGAGGCCTCCGTCAAGCAGGGGTCCAGGCGATCCAGATCGCCATCCATGAGTATGCACTCGCGAACGGGGACCTCTTTCCCGCCTCCGAGACGGTCACGGCCGCCGCGCTCGACCGGTATATCGACTCGTGGCCGCAGAACCCGTACTGCGACGAGCCTATGGTCCAGGGCGTCGGTCCGGGCGAGTTCACGTACAGGGTCTCGCCCGACCGCATGTCGTACACGCTGGTCGGGCACGGCAGGGACGGGCGCGACGTGATCACCGTCGGCTACTGAGCGCCGCCGGCCGGGCGCGCTGCCGGGAGGCGGGCGCTCGGGGGTGCGGGCCGGGCGCGCCGCTGCGTGGCGGGCGCGCGCCCGGTGGCCGGTCACCCATCCGTATGGGATACTGCGCCCCCATGGAGCACCTCGTCATCGCTTGCAGCGACGGCCGCCTGGCCGAGCCGCTCGCGCGTCTTCTCTCTCAGCTCGGGATCGAGGCCGCGGACCGCATGCTCGTCCCCGGCGGGCCGCTCGTGCTCGTCCGTCCCGGCATGGAACGGCGGGTGGCGATGGGGTGCCTCACGACTCTCGTCGAGGGCAACGGCGTGCGCAAGGTGGTCCTCGTCTCGCATCAGGACTGCCGTGCCTATGAGCGCGCCCTCGGCGGACTCGGGTTCGACCAGGAAGAGATCCTCGCACGCGATCTGCGTCGGGTACGCACTCTCATCGAGAACGCGTTCCCTGCCCTGGACGTGAGCTGCTACCTCATCCCGTGGCGCGAGAACGGCGCCGGGCCGGGGTTCGGCGACGCCGAGCCGGTCGACTGACGCGCCCGCGCTCGGGCGCGTCCACACCTGACGCGAGGGTCGCCGTGAGACCGCGTCGCGCCGCCGGTGTATGCCGGGCGCTCAGCTTCCCAGCGTCTCCTTGCCCATGTACGGGCGCAGGGCCTCGGGCACCGCGATACTGCCGTCGGCGCGCTGGTAGTTCTCCATGATGGCGATGATCGTCCGCCCGATGGCGATGCACGTCCCGTTCAGCGTGTAGACGAAACGCGGACCCTTGTCGGTGCGGTAGCGGCAGTTCAAACGCCGCGCCTGGTAGTCGGTGCAGTTCGAGCAGCTCGTCACCTCGCGGTAGCGGCCCTGACCGGGGAGCCACGCCTCGCAGTCGTACTTCTTCGCCGCCGGAGCACCCAAGTCACCGGCGGCGATGTTGACCACGCGGTACGGGATCCCGAGGAGTCGGAGGATCTCTTCCTGGACCGACAAGATGAGCGCGTGTTCGGCCTCGGCCTGCTCCGGCAGGCAGAACGAGAACATCTCGAGCTTGTCGAACTGGTGGACGCGCAGGATGCCGCGCGTGTCCTTGCCGGCGGCTCCGGCCTCGCGACGGAAGCAGGTCGAGTAGCCGGCATAGCGCAGGGGAAGGCGCTCGGCCTCGAGGAACTCGTCCATGTGCATGGCGGCGAGGGGGACCTCCGAGGTGCCGACGAGGCAGTCGCCGTCGGTCGTGCGGTAGATCTGCTGCTCGTCGGTGGGAAGGAAGCCCGTCCCGTACATGGCCTCTTCGCGCACGAGGACAGGCGGAACGACGGGGCGGAAGCCCCTGCCGGCGACGATCTCCAGGCCGAGGCGCACGAGGGCGAACTGCAGCGTGACGAGGTCGCCCTTCAGGTAGGCGAAGCGGGAGCCGCTCGCCTTGGCGGCGCGCTCCATGTCGATGAGGTCGAGGGCGGTGCCGAGGTCGAGGTGGTCCTTGGGGGCGAAGTCGAACGACGGCGGCTCGCCGATGCGGCGGAGTTCAACGGCGTCGTCCTCGCCGCCGGGAGGGACGTCGTCGAGGACGAGGTTGGGGATCTCGAGGAGCATGGCGCGCAGGCGGGACTCGATCTCGTCGAGCGCGCGTTCGCGCTCCTTGATGGTCTCGCCCAGGGCGCGCATGGCGGCGATCGCCTCGGCGGCGTCGCCGCCTGCCTTCTTCACCCTGGCGATCTCGTCCGAGGCGGACTTGCGCCGCGCGCGCATGGCCTCGACCTCGGTCGTGAGTCGGCGACGCTCGGCCTCGACGGCGAGGAACTCATCCAGGGACTGGGTGCTGCCCCGGCGCTGCAGGGATGCGCGCACCAGCTCCGGGTTCGAGCGGATCAGCTTGATGTCGAGCATGCGGACTCCTCGCGTGGGCAGGGCCGGCCGCGGGCCGGCGCCGGAACGCGCGCCCGCGGCTGCAGATAATGCTACATTAGGCTGCCGCGAGCGCGGGCGTGCCGGCGCAGCGAGAGCGTGGGCGCGGGACGAGAGCCTGTTCGAGCTGCGAGTGCCTCGTCGCGGGGCGAGAGTCTCGTCGCGGGGCGAGACGGGAAGCGGCGTCGGCAGTGCAGGAATCGCGGCCTTCATCCGATACTGGATGGTGCATGAGCGGGATCGTCCGAAAGAACGGTGAGATCGCGCGTCCGTGCGCGCTCGGGTCAGCACACCACGGCGCACACCGCGGCGCCCGTCGTGGGCCGGGACGTCGCCGCCGGCTGTGGGCGGCCGCGCTGCTGGCGCTCGCGGCGTGCGCCGCGAGCGCTCTGACGGCGGCCGCCCCTGCGGCGGCGGCCACCGTGACTCTGCAGCTTTCACAGGCGAGCGTGGTGTACGGCGGCGCCGTCGTCGCCGGCGGCCTCGTCGACCCGGCCGTCGAGGGTCAGGAGGTCGTCGTCGCTCTCGCCGGCGTGGACGTCGGCGTGGCGCTCACCGACGCGACCGGGGCCTATGCGCTCGAGTTCACGCCGGCGCGGAGCGGCGACGTCGTCGCGCGCCTGAGCGCCGACGGGACGCTCGGCCCTGCGGTCCCGCTTGTCGTCCGTCCCGCGGTCGACGTCACGCACGGCAAGCTCATCCCCTTCCTTCGGGCGCGCTTCGTGTTGAACGTCGGCCCGGCCGTCTACGACAGCGCGGTCACGGCACGGGTCTTCCATCACGACCGCCGGGTGGCGACCGTCCGCGGGCGCGTCCGCGACGGTCGCGCCGTCCTGCTCGTCCCGCTGCGCGGCATCGGCTGGTTCAACGTGCGCTTCGCCCTGGAGCCGACGGCCGCCTACGGCGCGCGTGAGGTCAAGAAGACCGTGAAGCTCGAGTGGCGACGCTTGGCCGTGGGTTCGAAGGGCTTGCGCGTGAAAGGCGTGCTCGTCCAGCTCCGGCGGCTGCGTATCTGCACCCCCGGCACCGGTACGACGTACACGCGCCAGGTCGCGGACGCCGTCGTCTGCTTCCAGAAGACGTACCGCGTCGCCCGCGACTACATCATGAACGAGGCCGACTGGCGGAAGCTCGACCGCGCGACCCTCGTGAAGCCGAGGTACGGATCACCGGCGCGGCACCTCGAGATCGACGAGGGTCGTCAGATCCTGATGCTGGTGCGCGACCGCGCCGTCATCGGCGTCGTCCCCGTGTCCACGGGGGCGACCGGCAACACCCCGGAGGGCGCCTTCCGCATCCTCGCCAAGAACCCGGTGAGCGCGACGTACGACGGCACGGTCCCGCTGCCGCGCTTCATGACCTTCTACGGCGAGATGGGTATCCACGGCTACCCGGTCGTGCCCCCGTATCCCGCAAGTCACGGCTGCGTGCGCGAGCCGCTGTGGGTGTGCGACTGGGTCTACGACCGCGCCTTCGTCGGCGAGCGGCTGTACCTGTACTACTGAAGCCGCGTCGCGTCGCGCCTAGAGCGTCGGGCGGACGCGACCGTGTCGACGAGGCGGCACATGAGGTCGATGCCCGTCGCCAGTGTCGTGCCGCGCGCGTCGTCGCGGCTCGGGTCGTAGGACGTCACTGACAGCCCCGCGACGGGCAGTGCCGCGGCAATGACGGTGGTCGCGGCGACGACCTCTTCCGGGGTGAGGCCGCCCGGCGAGGGGAAGTCGACGCCGGGGGCCACGGCAAGGTCGAGGACATCGATGTCGACGTGCACGTAGGCGCGGGCGGCGAGGGGGGCGAGGGCGGCGAGGCCGCCCTCGCCCCCCTCGCCGCCCGCGCCTGTCACGACGTGCACCCCGTCGGCCGCGAACCCCTCGACCTCTCCCGGGTCGAGATCTCGGCCGCCGATGTGGATGACGGCGCGCGGGTCGACGGCGCCCATCTTCTGCGCCCAGGCGTCGCCGTGCGCGCGTCCGGTCGCCATCGCGAGCGGCATGCCGTCGAGGAAGCCGCTCGGCGTCGTCTGCGGGGTGTTGTAGTCGCCATGGGCGTCAAACCACACCACCGCCGTGTCGGCAGGGCCCAAGCCGGCCGTCATGCCCAGGGCGACGTTACAGTTGCCGCCGGCGACGAGAGGGAACGACCCGGATGCGACGGCTCGCCGTGCCTCCCCGGCCAGGACGCGGGCGATGCCGACGACGGCGCTGAGTTCGTCGGTGAAGGGTTCCGGGCGCTCGACGGCGACGACGGAGGCCTGGTGGCCGCGCTCGCAGAGCGCGGCCACCAGGCCTCCGTCCAGATACCTCCCGGGTCCCAGCGCCACCCCTTCTCCTTCACGTCCGAGGTCGTATGGCACGCTGAGAACAGTGATCCGCATCGCCTTCGCTCCTGGTCAGCCGCGCGGCAGTGGTTTGTCGACGACGATCATGTCGGGGCGCTCCTCGTCGGCATGGGTCGTGAATCCGTGGCCGTGGTACAAGTGGAGCGAAGGCCCGTCGACCGTCGGCACGAAGGCGGTCAGCCGCTCACGCCCGCGGGCGATGGCGAGACCCTCGACCCAGTCGAGCAGGTGGTTTGCCACCTTCTCCGCCTCGAACCCGGGGTTGACACAGAAGCAACGCAGTTCGACGTCGCCTCCGTCCTCTTCGAAGGCGACCCACCCGGCGATCTCGCGCCCCTCCGACTCGGCGACATAGAGCTGGGCGCGCCGGAAGAGCTCGAGCAGGCGGCTTCGCTGATATCGTTCCGGGTGCCCGGCGCGACGGGCGAGCGGCAGCAGGCACTCGTCGGCGAGGAGCAGCAGCATGCCGTGGTCGGCGGGCGTCGCTTCACGGATCGTGACCTTGAGGTCTGTCATCGTCGCACCTCCTGAGGTCGGGTCTCAGGTCGGGTATGAACCGAGGACCTTCAGCCAGGGAAGCTTGCAGGCGAGGCACTTGAGCGTCTGCGCCGCCCGGTCGTCCCCGGCACGTCCTTCGAAGTCGATGAAGAAGATGTAGTGGCCGAGGGCGAGCTTGGAAGGTCGCGACTCGACTTTCGTGAGGTTGATGCGCCGGTAGGCGAACTCAGAGAGGATCAGCAGCAGGCTGCCGGGCTCGTCCTGGCCGATCCCGCAGATGATGCTCGTCTTGTAGGGGGCATCGAGGTCCTGCGGGGCGGCGTCGCGGGCGAGGAAGACGAAGCGCGTGCGGTTCTCGGGCGAATCCTCGATGTCCTCGCGCACGACGACGCCCTCGTACATCTCGGCTGACAGGCGTGTGCCGATCGCCGCCCAGGGGCGGTCGACACGGCTCACGGTGCGCACCGCCTCGGCCGTCGAGTTCGCCGCTTCGTGCTCGACCCCGGGGAGGTGCTCCTCGAGGAAGGCGCGGCACTGCCCGTAGGCGTGGGGGTGGCTGATGACCTTGGTGATCTCCCCGAGCTCGAGCGGCCGCCGGGCGATGAGCTGATGGTGGACGGGATGGGTGACCTCGCGGACGATGGTGAGGTCGTCGACGTCGAAGGCGAGCAGGTCGAGCGTGAGCGCGACGGAGCCTTCGAGGGAATTCTCGATGGGTACGAGGCCGAGGTCGGCCGCGCCGTCCCTCACGGCGTTCAGGACGTCGCGGATGGAAGGGTACGGGAACGGGTGCAGCCCCTCACCGGGCATGTTGGCGAGGAGCGCCTCTTCGGTGAACGTCCCTTCGGGACCGAGGAAGGCCACCCGCCTCTTCGTGTCACTCTCGGTCACGAGCAGCCTCCTCTCGGCGGTCTTCGACCACCCTTGTGTCGTCCTCGGTCATCGACAGGGGCCGCGGGACGGCTTGCTCGACGGCTCGTCGCTCCTCGGGTGAGAGCTCGCGGTCGGGAACGCCGTGGTCGAGGTGTTTCACATACAGACGGGCGAAGTCGCGGGCGGCGATCGTGCTCACGACGATGCCGGAACGGTGGTTGTCGAGGAGGGCGAGCGAGGCGCTCTGCTCGCCCCCGGCGTCGCGGAAGGCGTCGTAGCGTACGACGGCTCGGTTGGTGAGCGCTTCGTCCAGGCGCCGTCCTTGCTCGGCGACCTCACCGGTGAGGATCTCGACTGCCTCGCGCAGGTTGCGCACTCCCGAGTCGAGCGTCTGCACATGATCGATGATGTCGCGCTCGTCGTGACTGCCGAGAATGACGAGCTGGGCGCGCCGCAGCGCACGCAGGGCGCGCCACTGCAGCACCAGCAGGACGGCGAGGACGACCGCGGCGAGGAGGGCGGCGGCCGCCAGGTACGGGGCGATGTCGCGTAGCGTCTCCGTCACGACGCTACTGGAGCTGGAGCAGGAACTGGTACGTGGCCGAGTTGTTCGTGACCGTCCGCTCCTTGGGGACCGGTCCGACCTTGACGCGCAGAGTGCTCACACGGCTGATCGCCGTCTCGGGCATCAGGAAGCCCTCGACGGCGACGGTGGCCTTCTTGCCGGCGGCCACGGCGGCGATCGTCGCCGTCTCCTTGAGCTTGTCGCCGCCGGGGAGGATGAGCACGACTTCGACCGGCACGTCGGCCTCGGCGGAGTCGCCCTGGTTTTCCACCGTCACCTCGAACGACAGGTCGGCCGAGGCAGGGATCGGCACGCTCTTGCCGCGCACCAGGGCGGTCCCCGACGGCTGGGCGGTCACGCCGTCGAGGGCGACGCCGTGCGTGCCGCCGAGCTTCGCCGAGCCGCCGAGTCGCTCGAGCATGGCGGTGACGTTCGCTTCGGAGAGGATGTCGGCCTTGAGGTAGTACGTGGACAGGGGCACCTTGACGCCCTGGACGCCGTCGTTCTTCATGGCCCGTCGTGCCGGGCCGTAGAACAGCGCCTGATAATAGGCGTCCGGTCCGCTCAGGTAGCCGGCCAGCGCCGTGACCGCGGACGGCTTGACGCCCTTCTTCTGGTTGAGCGCGGCGGCGATCGCCTTACGCACCAGGTCGAGTCCCCGCGTGCGCACCTTCATGCCGGTGGCGACGACGTCGGCCTCGGCGGCGAGAGCATCTGGGTGGTCGAGCCGCGCCACGCGCGTGGCGATCTCGTCGTGGCGGGTGACGAGGTCGGCGAGGGCGGCCTTGAGTTCGTCGCCGCTGCCGTACTTGCCGGGGTCGGCGACGATCTTGGCGAGTTGCTTGCCGATCTCGTCGGAGTCGGCGATCGCCGTGCCGACGGAGCCCAGGTAGTCGCGATAGGACTGGACCTTGCGCTCGTGCTGACAGCTCCTCACGCCCCAGGCGAGAAGGAAGATGAGGACGAAGAGGATGGCGAGGGCGATGATCAGCCGCTGGACGCGCAGACGGCGGCGGTTCGAGCGGCGGCGAGGCCGTGGACTGGGGGGAAGCGCCTCGGCGTCCGCGTCGTCGTCGAAGAAGTCCACGCAGCGAACCCCCTCCCTGAGGCTGATGGTGGGCGAGGCGGGACTTGAACCCGCATGCACGTACGTGCACTAGACCCTGAACCTAGCGCGTCTGCCAATTCCGCCACTCGCCCAGCGGCCGGTACAGGGACAGGATTGTACCATACCGAATACTCACGACGACGATCTTCGAACGCCGCCTGCGAGGGCGGACCGAACGAACCTCCATGCCTGCGGCGACACAGAACGCGACCCCCCTTGACCTCGCCTGGCGCGAGCGCTACGAGGTGCTCGCGCGCCTCGGTAGCGGCGGCTTCGCCGAGGTCTTCGAGGCGCGCGACCGCCGTACCGGACGACACGTCGCCCTGAAGGTCGTCGGCGAAGGCCGGGGCATGGCGGCGCGGGTCGTCCGCGAGATCGAGGCGGCCACCGCCCTGAGCCACCCCAACATCGTCTCGCTGTACGACTACTTCAGTGACGGTCAGCGGAGCTACCTGGTGTGGGAGCTCGTCGTGGGGCGGTCGCTCGCCGAGCTCGGCGGCCGCCTGAGTGACGCCGACGTGGCGGCCGTCGGCAGCGAGCTCCTCGATGCCCTCGGCTATGCGCACGGCCAACGCATCGTCCACCGTGACGTGAAACCGCAGAACGTCATGCTCGACGAACACGGGCGCGTCAAGGTCATGGACTTCGGCATCGCTCTGATGATCGACGCCGAGACGCTCACCGCGGAAGGCGACGTGATCGGCACGCTCGCCTACATGTCGCCGGAGCAGGCGGCCGGCCGGCGCGCCGGTCCCGCGAGCGACGTGTACTCGGCCGGCATCGTGCTCTACGAGCTGCTGGCCGGCCGGAACCCGCTGCGTGGCGAGAGCGCGGCCGAGACGCTTTCCAACGTCGCCGCGCACCGGCTGCCGCCGCTGCGTGAGCTGCGCCCCGACCTGACGGAGGGCTTGGCGGAGCTGATCGATGCCGCCTGCGAGGCGCAGCCGGGCCGGCGGCCGAACGCCTGCGAGCTCAGCGATGCGCTGCGCGCCCTGCTCGAGAGCGGCGCGCTGGGTACGAGCGCGCTTCGTCGCGCGCAGAGCGTGGTGCGCCCGCTGGGCCGCGCCGCCGCGGTCGTCGAGCGCGGCGGCGGCGCGGCCCTGGCGGGCGTCGCGGCGGCCGCGGTCCTCGCCAAGCTGCCGGCGTACCCGGCGAGCTGGACCTTGCCCCTGGTCGCCCTGAGCGTGGGCGCGTGGGCCGTCGTGCCACGGGCCGGGCTCGCCTGGCTGCTCGCCGTCATGGCCTTCCCGATGTTCAACGTGTCGCTCGGTGTCGGCATCGCCTACCTCGTCTTCGCCGTCATCCTGTTCCTGCTCACAGGGGGGAGGCCGGTGTGCGCCCTGTGGCCCGTGCTCGCCCTCTTGCTCACGCCCTTGTACCTCACGCTCCTGGCGCCGGCGGGGGCGGCCGTGCTGGGCCGCGTGCGCGGCCCGCTCACGGCCGCCTGGGCCGGCGCCGCGACCATGTTCTTTTTGCTCCTCGAGCGCGCCCCGCGGGGCCCGTTCACGGGCTTCCAGCCTCGCGGCCACCTGGCCCGCGAACTCGCCCGCGCGGACGGTCCTTTGGAGGTGGCCCGCGACGTGCTCGGGGTGGCCTTGTCGTGGCCGTGCCTCACACAGATGGCGGTGTGGGCCGCGCTCGCGGCCGTGATGGGCGCCGCTCTCCGCGCCCGCGGGGCCGTGCGGCGACTCTGGATATGGGCCCTCGGGTTCGCGATGCTGTTCACGGTGTACCGTGCGGTGCCGATCGCGGCGTGGGGGTACAGGGCGGCCCTGACCGACCTCCTCGCGAGTGTCGTCGTCGGAGCCGCCGTGGTACTCTTGCCGCTGCTCCTGTGGCCGAGTCCCACCACGGAAGGTCCAATCGATGAACGTGCTGAAGTCGGCTGAGCGCAAGCTCGAGGGCCTGGTCGAAGGCGTCTTCGGGCGCGCCTTCAAGGCGAGCGTCCAGCCCGTGGAGCTCGCCCACAAGCTGGCCAAAGAGATGGGCGACCACAAGACGCTCGGCGTCTCCAGCGTCTTCGTCCCCAACGAGTACGAGGTCTACCTGGGCGGCGACGACCACGAGAAGCTGTCGTCGCTCGGCGACGCGCTGAAGACCGAGCTCGCCAACTACCTCACCGCCTTTGCCCGTCGTGAGGGCTGGACGATGGTGGCCGCACCGCGCATCGAGCTGAAGCGGGACGACGACTTGCGCACGGGCGAGTTCGGCATCGCCACGCGCACGGTGTCGGTCGACGACGCGGCGGCGCAGGTCGCGGCGGCGCCCGGGGCGGCGAGGCCGGCTCCTGCGGCGCCTGTCGCCGCGGCGGCCGCCGCGGCTGCGGCGCCGGGAACGTCGCTCGCGCCGCCGGCCGGCGCCTCGCCGGCGCAGACCGTGCTCTACGAGCGCCCGCCGGCGCCGGCTGTGCGCTACGCGGTCCGCGGACCGGGCATCGACGTCGAGCTCACGAATGCTGTGAACCTCATCGGTCGCAGTCGCCGCTGCGACATCGTGCTCACCGACCCGAACGTCTCCCGGCAGCACGCCGAGCTGCGGCTGACGGGCTCGCAGGTCGTGCTCCGCGACCTCGGGTCCACCAACGGCACACGCGTGAACCGGCGCGCCGTCACCCAGGCCGTCCTGCGGCCCGGCGACCGGATCGAGGTCGGCACCACCGAGTTGCTCTTCGAGAGGCGCGCGTGAGGGACGTCCTCGTCATGCCGGCTCGCGCCGGCGGGAGGTCGATGCCGTCCGCCCCCGCGCTGCGAGCCGCGTAGACGGGACCGGCGCCCTCGCGCCGCGGGAGAGGCCCATGATCGACATCGTGCTGCTCGTCCTGAAGATCGCCATCCTCGTCCTCCTCTACCTGTTCATCTGGCAGGTCGTGAGGGGGGCGGTCGCCGATGTGCGCGGTTCCGGGGCGGCGCCGGACGTCGCCCTGCCCGACGGCTCCCCGCCGGTGGTCGTGCCGACGCCCGAAGAGCGGCGCCGGCGACGCGAGCAGCGCATCGCGGAACGGACCGAGTCCGGCCAGGTGATGGACCTCACCCGACACATCAGCCCGCGGCTCATCGTCGAACAGAGCCCGATCGTCCCGGCGGGCGTGATCTTCCCCCTCGAGGGGTGGGTCACCATCGGTCGCGCCCCGACGAGCGACATCGTGCTCGACGAGCCGTTCGTCTCGAGCACCCATGCGCGCCTTGTCCCCCGCGACCAGGTCTACGTCGTCGAGGACCTCGGCAGCACGAACGGGACGTTCGTCAACGACAGGGCCGTGACCGAGGCTCCCCTCAGGCTCGACGCGCGCTTGCGCATCGGCGACACCGTCTTTCGGTACGAGGAGTGAGTCGGCGGTGACCCTGGTCGCCAGGCACGCCGCCCTCACCGACATCGGCCTCCATCGGAGGTCGAACGAGGACCGGTTCATCGTCGCGCCGCCCCTGTTCGCCGTCTGCGACGGCATGGGCGGCGCCGAGGCCGGCGAGGTCGCCGCCGGATTGGCGGTCGAGACGCTCGCGGCGCGCTTCGCCGCCGGCGAGGGCATCGTCGCCGCGGCGCGGGCCGCCAACGCCGCCGTCTACGCCCGGGCGAGTGAACGGCGCGAGGAGTCGGGCATGGGGACGACGCTCACCGCCCTCGTCGTCGACGAGGACCAGGGCCACTTCGCCCACGTCGGCGACAGCCGCGCGTACCGGCTGCGCGACGGCGTTCTCGAGCAGCTCAGCGCCGACCACTCGTTGGTCGGCGAGATGGTGCGCGAAGGGCGCCTGACCCCGGAGGAGGCCGCCGCACACCCGCATCGCAGCGTCCTGAGCAGGGCGTTGGGGACGGAGGCCGAGGTCGAGATCGACCGGTTCTCCGTCGATCTGCGTTCCGGGGACGTGCTGCTTCTCTGCAGTGACGGACTGACGAGCGAGGTCAGTGACGACGAGATCCGCGAGATGCTCGGCGCGGCGACGCCGGCCGAGGCTGCACGTGCCCTGGTCGACGCCGCCCGCGCGGCCGGCGGCCACGACAACGTGACCGTGGTGGTGATCAGGATCGAAGAGGGTGGTGAGACCGACGCGAGCGCCGACTCGGGCGCCGCGGACGTGCGCGGCGCGGACGTGCGCGGCGGTGAGGGGGCCGCGGCTACGGGGGCCGCCGCACCGGCGGCCCCCGTAGCCGCGGCCCCCTCGAAGACGCCCGCGCCGCGCGCCGCGCGCCGTCGCCTGATCACGCTCGTCGTCGTGCTCGCTCTCGTCGCCCTGCTCGGCCTGGCGGGCGTGGTCGTCGTCAACACCTGCTACTTCGTCGGCGTCGACGACGGGACGCTTGCCGTGTACAGCGGGCTTCCCTGGTCGATCGGCCCGCTCGAGCTGCACAGCATCTACTTACGCAGCACCCGACCGTACGTCCTTCTCGATGAGTCCGAACGGGCGCTCGTCGATGCGCATGAGATCCACAGCAAGGACGAGGCTCTCCGCCTCGCCGAGGAACTGGGGATGGTCCCGTGAGCCGGCGCACCACCGAGCTCCTCTACCTCGTGCTCGCCGGGGCGGTGAGCACGATGGCCTACGTCTCGGTCTACGCCGGCCGCTTCCACGAGATCGACCGGCGGTCGATCCTGTACGGCCTGGTGTTCGTCGTCATCTTCCTCGTCCTGCACGTCGTGGTGCGCATCTACCTTCCGCAGGCCGACCCGTACCTGTTGCCGGTCACCGCGCTGCTCGCCGCGATCGGCCTCACCGAGATCTTCCGCATCAAGCCGTCGCTCGCCCTTCTGCAGGGACAGTGGCTGATCGTCGGCGCGCTGCTGTTCGCCCTCACGGTCGTCATCGTCCGCGACCACGTGCGGCTCGACCGCTACCGCTACCTGATCGGCGTCCTCGGGCTCGCGCTGCTCGTCTTCCCCATCGTCGCCGGCACCACCGTCAACGGCGCGAAGCTGTGGATCCGCGCCTTCGGCATGTCGATCCAGCCGTCCGAGTTCGCCAAGATCGCCATCGTCGTCTTTCTCGCCGGCTACCTCGACGACAAGAAGGTGCTGCTCTCGGTGCCCACCCGGCACGTGCTCGGCGTCCCTGTGCCTGCGGCCAAGTACTTCGGGCCCCTCGTCCTCATGGGAGGACTGGCGCTGGTCATGCTGGTCTTCATGAAGGACTTCGGCATGTCGCTGCTCTTCATGGCCGTGTTCGTCGCCCTCCTCTACATGGCGACCGACCGGATCGTCTACGTCGCGGCCGGGGGTGGTCTCTTCGCCGCGGCCGCCGCGCTCGCCGTCTGGCTCGTACCGCACGTCGGCGACCGTTTCAGCATCTGGCTGGACCCTTGGGCGAAGGCCGACACGACCGGGTACCAGCTTCTGCAATCGCTGTTCACGATCGCCGACGGCGGCCTGCTCGGCGCCGGCTTTGGTCGTGGCTTCCTCCTCTATGCGGACCGCCAGCCGGTCGTGCCTGACCTGCAGACCGACTTCATCTTCGCTGCCATCGCCAACGAGATAGGGCTGCTCGGCGGCGTCGCCGTGGTCCTCTGCTTCCTGCTCTTCTTCTGGCGCGGCATGCGCATCGCCACCCAGGCGCCGGACGGGTTCTCCAAGCTGCTCGCCGGCGGGCTTGCGGCGGCGTTCGGCCTGCAGACGTTCATCATCCTCGGAGGGGTGACGCGGCTCATCCCGCTCACCGGGCTGACGCTGCCGTTCGTAAGCTACGGCGGCAGCTCGATCACCGCGAACCTGATCCTGCTCGCCCTCCTTCTCATGGTCTCGCATCGCACCAATGTCGTGCGCGCCGGGACCGAGGTCGAGCGCCGCCGTCTGGCGGAACTGGGGTGAAGCGGGCATGCGCGAGACGCACACGATGAGGCGCGCGACGCACACGATGAGGCGCGTGACATCATGAACAAGGCCATCACACGGGTGTTCGTCGTCGGCGTGGTCCTGTTCCTCGCCCTTATCGTCAACCTGACGTACCTGCAGGTCGTCGCCGCCGACCGGCTCGCCGCGCGGCCGGAGAACAAGCGCCAGCTCGCGAAGGAGCTGCGCATCAGGCGGGGCGCCATCCTCAGCTATGACGGCGTCGTCCTCGCCAAGTCGGTGCGTCGCTCCGGGTTCTACCATCGCACGTACCCCGAGGGCAGCCTGGCGCCGCAGCTCGTCGGCTACGACTCCGTGCGCTACGGCCGCAGCGGCCTCGAGAAGCAGATGAACGAGGTCCTGCTGGGGAGGGCGCCCGAGCTCGGCGTCCGGAGCTGGCTCGACCAGCTCCTCGGACGCCGCCCCACGGGCGCCGACGTCGTCACGACCCTCTCGGCCGAGGTGCAGCGTGTCGCCCAGCAGGCGCTCATCGGCAAGCGCGGCGCCATCGTGGCGCTCGACCCGGCGACGGGGGCCCTGCTCGCCGACGCCTCGTCACCGACCTACGACCAGCGCGGTCTTGAGGACGAGTGGGCCGAGCTCACCGTCGCCGAGGACGCGCCGCTGCTGAACCGCGTCACGCAGGGGCTCTACGCGCCGGGGTCGTCCTTCAAGGTGGTCACCGCCGCGGCCGCTCTCGAGGAGGGTGTGGTGACGCCCGAGGCGCAGTTCGTCGACACCGGTACCTTCGTCATCTACGGCGGCAAGGTCACCAACTACGGCGACGCGGTCTACGGCCCACACGACTTCGAGACCGCGCTCACGCAGTCGATCAACACGACGTTCGCCAAGGTGGGCGACAAGCTCGGGCGGGGGCGGTTGGTCAGGAAGATGCGCGCTTTCGGCTTCTGGAAGGTGCCTCCTCTCGACCTGCCTCCGGGGTCGGTCGTGGCCAGCGGCCGCTACGACGGCGAGGAGCTCCTCTCGCCGGAGGCGAAGATGGACCCTCTCGCCGTCGCGTGGGCCGCCTGCGGCCAGGAGCGGGTCCTGGCCACGCCGCTCCAGATGGCGCTCGTCGCCGCGGCGGTGGCGAACGGCGGCGAGATAATGGTCCCGTACGTCGTCGAGGAGGTCCGCACGCGCGACGGCAGGGTGGTCGACGAGGCGAAGCCGTCGCGATGGTCGACTGCCATGGATCCGCAGACGGCGTTGACGCTCAACGAGATGATGCGCCGCGTCGTGACCTCGGGCACGGGGACGGGGGCGGCCATCGAGGGGGTCGAGGTGGCCGGCAAGACCGGGACGGCCGAGCGCGGCGACAGCACCAACCTCGCGTGGTTCATCGGCTTCGCGCCGGCCTCCGATCCCGAGGTGGCGGTCGCGGTCGTCGTCGAGGACACCCTGGCGACCGGCGGCGCCGAGGCCGCGCCGTTGGCCGCCAAGGTCATGCGCGCCGCCCTGGCCGCGGGTCGGCGGCCGTGAGCGGGCGGAGGGAGTCGGCGCGTCGTGTGGTACGTGACAAGAGCAGCGATGACAAGGAGTAGCGAAGGTGGCGGACGCGTTCCAGCCCGATGACATCGTGAATCAGCGGTACCGGGTGCTGCGCAAGCTGGGCGCCGGCGGCATGGCCGACGTGTACCTGTGCGAGGACCTGACCCTCGGGCGCCGCGTCGCGCTCAAGGTGCTCTCGTCGCGCTTCGTCCACGACGCCCAGTTCGTCGAACGTTTCCGCCGCGAGGCGAAGGCAGCCGCCGGGCTCAACCACCCAAACCTGGTGGCGATCCACGACTGGGGCGAGATCGATGGCACGTACTTCATCGTCATGGAGTATGTCGAGGGCGAGACGCTCAAAGAGCTCATCCGCCGGCGCGGCCGTCTCAACGGCGGCGAGGCGGTCGAGATCGCCCTCGGTCTGCTCGCCGCGGTCGGCTACGCTCACCGTCACGGCGTCGTTCACCGCGACATCAAGTCGCAGAACATCCTGCTCGACGCCTCGGGTACGGTCAAGGTCACGGACTTCGGCATCGCCCGCGCCGGCGAGAGCGGCATGACCGAGGCCGGCTCCGTGCTCGGGACGGCCCAGTATCTGGCTCCCGAGCAGGCGCGCGGCGAGGTCGTCGACGAGCGCTCGGACCTGTACTCGGTCGGCATCGTCCTCTACGAGATGCTCACCGGCAGGGTCCCGTTCTCGGGCGACAGCGCGGTGACGGTGGCGATGAAGCACGTCAACGAGCGGCCGCCCGAGCCCGCCGAGCTGGTCCCGGGCATGCCGTACTCGCTCAACCAGATCGTGATGAAGGCGCTCGCCAAGGACCCCGCGCTGCGCTACCAGACGGCGGACGAGTTCGCCCGCGACCTGCGCGCCGCGCAAGCCGGCGGGCCTGTGCTGGCGGCCGCCTACGACGCCTCCATGGAGCAGACCCAGCTCATGGGGACGACGGAGACGCAGGTCATGACCCGGCCGATGCCGGCGGCGCCCGCGCCTCGGCCGCGCAAGTCGCGGCGCACGCTGTGGATCGTCCTCCTGCTCCTCGCAGTGATCGCCGCCGCGGGAGCGGCGCTCTACTGGACGATGAGCGGCGAACGCGTCGCCGTACCCGACCTCGTCGGCCGCAGCGAAGCGCAGGCGAAGCAGGTGCTGGAAGGCCTCGGGTTCAAGGTCGAGGTCAAGGACACGTATTCCGACGATTTCTCGGCCGGCTTCGTCGCCCGCCAGTCGCCGGAGGGCGGCGCCGAGCTCAAGGAGGGCGCGGCGGTCACGATCTGGGTGTCACGTGGGGCGAAGACGGTCGTGCTCCCCGACTTCCGCGGCTGGAAGGCGGCTGATGTCGCCGCGTGGCTGAAGGAGAACGGCCTCGAAGAGGTGCGAAAGGAAGGGCGGTCGGACGACGTCGCCCAGGGCCGCGTGTACCGGCAGGACCCGTCGAGTGGCACGTCCGTGACGCGTGGCGAGACCGTCACGTACTGGGTGAGCAGCGGAGCGCCGCAGGTGGAGGTGCCCGACCTCACCGGGATGATGCGCGCCGATGCGATCGCCACGTTGGTCGCGTTGGGGCTCAAGGTCGGCACGGTGACCAGTGAGCCGAGCACGACGTACGACGTCGACCAGGTCATGCGTCAGGACCCTGGCGAGGGGGAGAAGGTCGACAAGGGCACGGCCGTCGACCTCGTGGTGTCCAGCGGTCCGCCGTCGCCGAGTCCCACCGCGACGGCGACGCTCGTCGAGGTCCCGGAGGTCGTCACCATGGACGCCGCCACGGCGCAGAGCACGCTTGAGGCGGCCGGCTTCGCCGTGAACGTCAAGGAGAAGACCAGCCCGGAACCGCCCGGGACAGTCATCAGGCAGTCACCCGCGGCCGGCACGATGGCGCGCGAGGGCGCCGTCGTGACGATCTGGGTCGCGAAGTGAGGGGGGCGGCGGGCGGCATCCGCAGCCCGCCGCCCCCCTCTCCCGGTCGTCATCCCGCCTCGGGTTGCTGAGCGCTGCCGGGCTGAGAGAATGAGACGATCATGACCGTTCCCGAAGCCCTGCTCATCATCGTTTCGCTCATCCTGCTCGAAGGCCTTCTCTCCGCCGACAACGCCATGGTCCTCGCCGTCCTCGTGCGGCCGCTGCCTGGTCGCTGGCGGCAGCGGGCGCTGCTCTACGGCCTCGTCGGCGGCTACGTGCTGCGCGGTCTCATGATCGCCGCGGTCGCGTACCTCACCCAGTTGTGGTGGGCGCAGCTCGCCGGCGCCGGCTACCTCCTCTTCCTCGCTGGGAGACACCTTGTCGTCGCCACCCGCCGCGAGACCGAGACGGAGGCGACGGCTCACACGGCCGGTCTCGAGGGCGAGACGTCGCCGGCCGAGCTCACCGTCAGCAAGGCCAGGTTCTGGCGGACGGTGGCGACCGTGGAGTTCATGGACCTGGCTTTCGCCGTCGACTCCGCTCTCGTGGCCGTCGCCATGACCAAGAACCTCTGGGTCATCTACACCGGGGTGTTCATCGGCATCTTCATGCTGCGTCTGGCGGCCGGCTGGTTCGTCGGCGTCATGGAGCGTCATCCTCGCTTCGAGCACGTCGCCTACGTGCTCGTCGGCTGGGCGGGCATCAAACTGGTCGTCGAAGGCTGGACGGCGTTCACCGAGTGGGCGTCTCGTCCGGAACTGGCGCTCGAACTGCCGAAGATCGCGTTCTGGGGCGTGACGATCCTCATCCTGGTCCTCGGCAGCATGTGGGCTCTGCGACCAGACGGACACGAGGCCGCAGCTCTCGATGTAGACGACAGCAAGGCGCACGGCTGACTTAGGCCAAGTGGCCCTCAGCCCCAGCCCTTGGCCGCCAGGTAAGGCCACGTGAAGCAGGCCAGGAAGGCGATCGTCCGCGACCCGGAGCAACCGGTTCACGTGGCGTGCCTTGCCCCGCACGACGCCGATCAGCGTGTGGGCGATGAGGTCGAACCCCATCTCGTCGGTGATGCCGTACGTCAGCGGCATGAACGTCATGACGAGGACCGCCAGGAGGCCGGACTCGAGCTTGCCGAATGAGATGCCCGCCTTGAGCTTGTTGTCGACAGCCCGGCTTCCGCTTCGGCTATGGTCAACGTCGCCGTCATGGATGTCCCGTCGACGAGGAGCGCGGCCGAGCTGGCTTGCGCGGGCACGACGCCGGCGACGGGTGAGAAGAACCTCGCGAGCAGTATCCCGCCGGCGCTGTTTGACAGTGTCGCGCGGCCCCGGTATGTTCGCGGCGCGCGCATGCGAAAGGATGTGAGCCGTCCCGTGGAGCCGGAGTCAGGCTCGCTCGCCCTGTCCGAACTCGAGTCCCTGAAGGTGGTCGACAGCGCCGGCGAAGAGGTCGGCGAGCTGATCGACGTCGTCGCCGAGTTCTCGTCCGAGGCGCCCGTCATCCGCGCCTTCTTCATCGCCCGTGGGGACGAGCAGCTCGCCGCCTCGTGGGGCCAGGTCGCGGAGATCGACGTCGACGGGCAGCGACTGCTGCTGAACTGCCCAGCCTGCGCGCTCGGGGCGGCCTCGCTGCGCGCCGGTGAGATCGCGCTCGTCGACGCCGTCCTCGACAAACAGGTGGTCGACATGCGCGACCGCTCGTTCGTGCGCGTGCAGGACGTCATCCTTGAGGCGCGCGACGGCGACCTGGTCGTGGCCGGCGTCGACGCGAGCAGGGCGGCGCTCGCCCGCCGTTTCGGGCTGGGCTTTCTCGCCCGGCGGCTGCCGCGGCGCAACGGCGACTTCGTCCCGTGGCACGATGTCAACGCCATCTCGCTACGTCTCTCGCGGCTCAACTTCGTCGAAGCTTTCGCAGAGCTGGCGAAGCTGCACCCGGCCGACATCGCCGACGTCGTCGGCCAGGTCGGGCCGCGTGAACGCGCCGCCGTCCTCGGCGCCCTTGACGCGTCTCTGGCCGCGGACACCCTTCAGGAGATGGATGAGGACGCCCGGGTCGCGGCGCTCGCCGAGATGCCGGTGGCGCGCGCCGCGAAGATCCTCGAGAAGCTCGACGCCGACGTGGCCGCCGACCTCCTTGCCGACCTGCCCGACGACCTCGCCGAGGAACTGCTCGCTCTCCAGAGCGACGAGCGGGAGCGCGACCTGCGCGGCCTCACCCGTCACGCCGAGGACACCGCCGGCGGGCTCATGACCCTCGAGTTCGTCGCCGTCGAGGCCGGGACGACGGCCGGCGACGCGATCGGCCGTCTGCGACGCGAGCGTCCCGACCAGCACGCGATGTCGTACGTCTACGTGCTCGACGGGGAAGGGCGTCTCGCCGGCGCCCTGAGCCTGCGCGAGCTCGTGCTCGCGGACCCGGAGCAGCGCGTGGACGAGATCATGGAGGACGATCTCGTCACCGTGAGCGCAGACACCGACGAGGAAGAGGTGGGGCGGCTCATGACCAAGTACAACCTCCTTGCCGTCCCCGTGGTCGACGACGAGCAGCGTCTGCTGGGCATCGTGACCCTCGACGACGCCCTCGACGCCATCCTGCCCGAAGACTGGAAGCATCGGCTGCCGCGTCTGTTCGGCTGACGTCGCGGACGCTCACACCGGCTGTGCCGCCGTGCCCCGCTCGACGCGCTTCTGGGCCCGGCTGTATTGGGCGGCGACGACGACCGCGGTGAGGTCGAGGCGGTAGCGGGCGACCGCGCCGCTCGCGGACACGACCCGGAACCCGCCGCGCTCGAGCGCCTCAGGGTGGAAGAGGTTCTGGCGGCGAAGATAGCCGCACCGTGGAGCGCCCGCCGGCGCGCGTCGCAGGGCGAAGGCCTCGAGGGCGCCGACGCGGCGCTGCTTGAGGGCCGCCTCGAGCTCGAGGAGCAGCCGCTCGAACTGATCGAGTGACTCTTCGTCCAGGAGGTAGGCGCAGGTCAGGAGCCATGCGTCGGAGCTCGGCGGCCCGGCGGGGAGGCGCCGGGCGCGAGGGAGGAGGGCCGCCGGCGCCGCTTGCATCGAGCCGACGACCCGCTCGCCGTCGACGAGGGCGCGGCCGAACATCCCGGCCTCGCGCTCGACGGCGCTCTCCCACTGGGCGCGGACGTCGCTCCCTTCACGGACCCGTACGCCGGTCTGCCACCACGTGCAGGAGCGGCAGACAGGGGCGAGGAGGTCGCGCGTCGCTGCGTTGAGGTCGACCGCCCTCATCTGCGGCGGGTCGCCGTCACTCGTCGTCTGGCGCCAGGGCGAGGTCGTCGATGCAGACCCTGACGCGTTCGATCGGCGTCCCGGTCGTGCGCGCGAGGTACGTCAGGCTGGCGCGACCGACCGCGTCGCCGAGCGTCGGCAGGTGAGTGTCCGGTGTCGCGACGAGATGGACCTCCAGGAGGTACCCGTCGTCGTCCTCCTCGAGGCGGACAGGTCCGTATCGGTCGATGTGGACGCGCTCGCCGAGGCTCTGCAGGGGCTTGCGGTAGAGGTCATGGACGCCCGGGACGTCCTTGACCGCGTCCCATACCGACTGGGTGAGGACCTCGGGCGACAGGCTGGGCTTGGGCGTGGCGGTCATCGTGACCTCGCGATCGATGTGCCCGGCGAGTATAGCGCGGCGGCCGGCGCCACGGATGTCCGGGCGCCGGCCGCCGCGTGTGTTTGCGCCCGCCCCGGGGGCTCCCCTATACTCGACGCTCGCGCGGGCCATCCGCTGCCTTCCCGCGCTGCCACCGATGACCGAGACCGCAACCGCGAACGATCGCGCAACCCTGTACCGAGCCGACTGGGTCCTGCCCGTGTCGGCGCCGGTGCTGGCCGACGGCGGCCTGCTGGTCGCGGGCGACCGTATCGTCGCCGTCGGCCCGGCGGCCGATCTCGAGGCGGCCCACCCCGGCGCCGAGGTCGTCGATCTCGGACGGGCGATCGTCCTGCCGGGGTTCGTCAACTGCCACAGCCATCTCGAGTACACGACCTTCCGCGGCATCCTCGACGACGCCGAGTTCGGAGACTGGATCCTCCAGCTTGTCGACGTCAAGGCATCGCTCACGCCCGACGAGTACCTTGACAGCGCGCGTCTTGGCGCCGCCGAGTGCGTGGCCTCAGGTATCACGACGGTCGCCGACACGAGCTACACCGGCCTCTCCATCAGGGCCGCCGGCGAGGCGGGTCTGCGGGGACGCGTCTACCTCGAGGTCTATGGCATCGACGACACGCGCATCGACGAGACCTTGCGGACGGTCGACCGGCGGCTTGAGGCGGCGCGTTCCATCCACGCCGACCATATCGGCGTGGGACTCATGCCGCACGCACCCTACACGGTGTCGAGCCGGCTCTACGAGGCGATCGCCGAGCGGAGCCGCGCCGAGGGCCTGCCGGTCGCGAGCCACGTCGCCGAGAGCCGCCACGAACTCACGTATGTGCGCGCCGGCTCGGGCAAGTTCGCCCACGACTTCCGCGAGAAGCTCGGTTGGGAACGGATGCTCGTGCAACCGTATGGAGTCAGTCCGGTCAAGTATCTGCAACAGTGGGGCGTGTTCGATCGCGACTTCCTCGCCGTCCACTGCACCCAGGCCACGCTCGACGACATCCGTATCCTGCGCGCCAAAGACACGGCCGTCGCCCACTGTCCGAAGAGCAACGCCAAGCTGGGCTGTGGCGTCGCCCCCTTGGCCGACATCCTCCACCAGGGGGTGCGCGTCGGCCTCGGCACGGACAGCCCGGCGTCGAGTAACATCATGGACATGTTCGACGAGATGCGCACGATGCTGCTCCTCCACCGCGCGACCGAGCGCGACGTGTCGGTCCTCGACGCCGAGCGCTGCGTACGTCTTGCGACGCTCGGCGGGGCAGAGGCCCTCGGCCTCGCCGGGGAGATCGGCAGCCTCGAGCCCGGCAAGGCCGCCGACTTCATCGCCGTCGACGTCTCACGCTCGCGGTTCGAGCCCATCGCGAACCCGTACTCCGCGCTCGTCTACGGCGCCAACCAGGACGACGTCTTCCTGACCGTGGTCGCCGGCCGGATCCTCTATCGCGACCGGGCCTTCACCGCTGTGGACGATGCCGCCGTGCGTCGCGCCGCGCAGACCGTGCGGGAGCGGCTCCAGGAGCGCGTCCGCGAGGGCGTGCAGGTGGGAGCCGCCGGGTCTGGCTGGTGGCGCCCCGCGCCGGTCACATCAGGACGGGAGAGGTAGGTCGCGTGCTCCTCGACCGCAGGAGGGTCAAGTTCTGGCAGAAGTGGGTGTTCGGCATCATGGCCATCCTCATGGCCCTGTGGCTCGTCAGCATCCCCGTCAGCCGATGGGTCGGCTGCACCGGCGAACAGCAGGCGACTTCGACACTCGATGAACGCATCGCCGCTTTAGAGAGGCGGATCACGGCGTCTCCAGGCGACCTCGAGGCGCGCCTCCAACTTGCCGAGTCGTACGTCCGCCGCGCGAACCAGCAAGCCGAGGGCTCGGCGGGTCGGACCTCCGATCTCGAGGCGGCAGCGGCGGCGTACGAGGCGTACATCAAGAAGCTGGCGCGCACGAAGGGGACGAAGGCCGAGGTGAAGCAGGCCGAACGCCGCCAGGTCGCCGCCCTCGTCGACCTCGCCAAGGTCTACCTCATGCTCGGCGACTACGAGCGTGTGACGAACGTGTACGGCCGCATCACGGCGCTACGGCCGAACGACGCCGAGTACTTCTACGACATGGGACGGGTGGCGATCAGCGCCGACGACACCGACACGGCGTTGCTCGCCTTCGGTCGCTACTTGGAGCTCGCCCCCGATTCCCCACAGGCGGACCAGGTGCGGCGGTGGATCGAAGAGCACTCGCCTGGAGCGTCGGCGCAGTGAGCGTCGAGTTCGCCGTCGCCGCGCAGTCGCTCGGCCCTCGACGCGGCCTCGTGAACGTCCGGGGCGAGGTCGACATCTACACGGCTCCGCGCCTCAAGGAGCAACTCGTCAAGCTCATCGACGACGGCGCGACGGAAGTCGTGGTCGACCTCACCGACGTCACCTTCATCGACTCGACGGCCCTCGGCGTGCTCATCGGGGGCGTACGCCGTCTTCGCGAGACCGACGGGCGCATGGCGCTCGTCGTCGCCACGCGCCCCGTCGAGCGCGTGCTGACGCTCACCGGTCTGGATCGGGTGTTCACGATCCACGCGACGCGCGACGCGGCCGTCGCCGCCTTGGGCTGAGGTGCCGCGGAACGCAGACCGCGTCGACGGCGGCACAGGTGGTACGCCGGCGGGCGACGCGGCGATCCCGGCGATCGTCATCTCGACCAGACCGGCGCCGTGTGGTATCACCACGCGACGCCGGTCTCCCGCGTGTCGAACGACGACTCGCCGGGAACATGGGCCACGACTCAGAACGGTATGAAGCTCATCGTCACAGAGAAAGACTCCGCGGCGCGCAAGATCGCCGACATCCTCGGCGGCCAGGTCGCCGTGCACGAACACGGGCGCGGTCGCCAAAAGGTGCGCTCGTACTCCTTCGACTGGGACGGCGCGCCGGCGACGGCTATCGGCCTGCGGGGCCATGTCATGCAGAGCGTGTTCCCCGACAGGTACAAGCGCTGGAGCCTGAAACACCTGGAGCGGATGATCCGCGAGCCCGACCTCGCCTGGGTCGTGGACGGCGGCGCCGCGACCACGCTCGCCGCGCTGCGCGCCGCCGCCAAGGGGGCGGACGAGCTCTACATCGCCACCGACTATGACCGTGAGGGCGAGCTCATCGGTCACGAGGCGCTCACCATCTTGCGCGGTGACGCGCACAGACGTCATCCGCACGACGGGACGGAGAAGGGGAAGAGGGCGCGCCGACCGGCCGCGGCGAGCGATGACGTCGCCGCGCAAGACGGCGAGCCGGGCGACCTGATCAAGGCGATGCTGCCGGCCAAGGTCGTCGACCGGCATCGCCGCGCCCGCTACTCGGCGCTCACACCCGCCGAGGTCAAGGGCGCGTTCGCCAAGCCCACGACCGTGGACTTCAACCTCGCCGAGGCCGCCCACACGAGGCAAGACATCGACCTCATCTGGGGCGCGGTCCTCACACGCTTCATGTCGCTCGCGTCTTACCGCTACGGGTCCGACTACCTCTCCGTGGGCCGCGTGCAGACGCCGACCCTGAGGCTGGTCGTCGATCGCGAGCTCGAGCGGCGCGCGTTCGTCCCCGTCCCGTACTGGGAGGTCAAGGCGCTTCTCCGCCACGACGGCGACGAGCTCGAAGTCGCGCACGCTCACGGCCGCTTCGACAACGAGGCGGAGGCGGCATCTGCGCTCGCGGAGTCGCAAGACGATATGGCCGTCGTCACGAACTACGAGGCCAAGCCGCGTACCGTAGCGCCACCTGTGCCTTTCAACACGACGGCGCTCATGAGCGCGGCCTCCGGTGTCGGTGTCGCTCCCGCGCGGGCGATGCGCGCCGCCGAGTCGTTGTACCTCGAGGGGCTGATCAGCTATCCGCGGACCGACAACACGGTGTATCCGGCATCGCTCGACCTGCGCGCGAGTCTGCGCGCCCTCGTCGACCATGCCCCCGTGGCTGGGGTGGCGGCAAGGCTGGCGGGCGCCGGCAAGCTCACGCCGACGCGGGGCAAGAAGCGCACGACCGACCATCCGCCGATCCACCCGGTCGGGGCGCCGCGACGCGAGCTGACGGGCGACCAGGCGAAGGTCTACGACCTGGTCGCCCGACGCTTTCTCGCGACGCTCCTGCCGGGCGCGGTCGTCGAAGGACAGCGCCTTGACGTGCGCATCGGTCGGCAGCCCTATCTGGCGCGTGGCAGTCGTGTCGCTCAGCCCGGCTTCCTCGAAGTCTACGAGCGCTACGCGGCGAAGCGCGACAAGCCGCTGCCGCCCCTCTCCCCCGGCGACGAGCTCGAGGTGCTCGGGGTGCGTTCCGAGGCCAAAGAGACACAGCCTCCCGCCCGCTATGGCCAGGGCCCGCTGATCGAGAAGATGGAGGAGCTCGGCCTCGGCACCAAGGCGACGCGCCCCGACATCATCCAGCACCTCTACGACCGCAACTACGTCCGCGACAACCCGGTCGAACCGACCGAACTCGGTCTCGCCCTCATCGCGGCCTTCGACGTCGCCATGAAGGAGGCTCCGCTCGACATCTCGTCCAGCGACATGACCGCGGAGCTCGAGCGCGAGATGGACCGCATCAGCGAGGGCGAGTTGCGTCGCGAGGAGGTGGTGGCCGAGAGTCAGCGCATGCTCGAGCAGGCGTGGAAGCTCCTCGACGGCCACATCGAGCAGATCCGCGAGCGCATCCGGAGCGGGGCCCGCGAAGACCTCACCCTCGGCGTGTGCAAGAACTGCGGCGGACAGGTGCGCGTGTTGAGGGGCAAGACGGGTAAGCGCTTCGCGGCCTGCGTCGGTCCCGCGGATGACGGCGCCCACGCGCCGGAAGAAGGGGCGCGCAGCGCGGCGGGGGTGCCGGGCACCGACCGGACGGAGAGCGCGCGGGTGCCGGCGGCCGGCGAAGGGGCAGGCGCGACGACACGAGCGGCCGGCGATGGCGAAGGTGCGGGTACGCCGGCCGCGCGGCCGCGGCGCGGGTGCGGACAGACGTTCCCGCTTCCCCAGCGTGGTACCATCGTGCCGACCGGAAGGACCTGCCCAGAGTGCGGGTGGCCGGAGATCAAGGTCACTGGTGCGAGCGGCCGCGGTCGTCCGTGGGTGCTCTGCATCGATATCGATTGTCCCAGCAAAGAGAAGTACCGCGCGCGGACCCGCAAGCGCTCCTGACGACGTCGTCACCGGGGCGGCGGACGCGCTTCGGGGAGGTCGCCTGACGGTGGGCGACGGCGTACTCATCACCATCGAAGGCATCGACGGTTGCGGCAAGTCGACGCAGGCCGCTCTGCTGTGCGAGGCGCTCGTCGCGCGCGGCCTGCCCGTGGGGCCGGCGGGGGCGCCGGGCACCGTGCTGCGTGAGCCCGGCGGCACGCCGGCCGGGGAGGCTGTGCGCGACATCCTCCTCCACGGCCCCGACTCTCTCGCTCCCTGGACCGAGACTATGCTCTACGCCGCGGCGAGGGCCGAGCTCGTGGCCCGCGTCCTGCGCCCCGGTCTCGCCGCGGGTCGCGTGCTCGTGCTCGACCGGTACATCGACTCGTCGCTCGCCTATCAGGGGTACGCCCGCGGGCTGGGCATCGACGCTGTGCTCGCCGTCAATGCTCCAGCGGTCGGCGACGCCATGCCTGCCCTCACGGTCGTGCTCGCCGTCGCCCCGGCGACCGGTCTCGGGCGCGCGACGGGTGTGCGCGACCGCATCGAGCGCGAGGGCATCGCGCTGCAGCGGCGCGTGGCCGACGGCTTCGCCGAGCTGGCGCGCCGCTTTCCCCAGAGGATCCGCCTGGTGGACGGTGAGCGTCCGGTCGCCGCTGTGGCCGCCGACGTGACGGCGCTGGTGGCGCCGCTCGTGGAGGGTCGCGGTGTTTGACGGCATCCCCGGCCAGGAGCGGGCCAAGGCGCTGTTCCGTCGCGCTCTGGATGAGGGTGCCGTCAGCCACGCCTACCTGCTCACCGGTCCGGAGGGCCTGGGGAAGGTCCAGTTCGCGCGCGAGGTCGGCGTCGCCCTCGTCGCCTCGTGCGGCGGGTGCGGGACATGCGCCGAGTGCGAACGGGCGCGGCGCGGCGTCCACCCCGACCTGCGCGTGATCGAGCGCGAGGGCGAACGCGTCAGGCTCGAGCAAGTCGAGCCGCTCGTCGCCGAGCTCGCGCTCAAGCCGTTCACTGCAGAGCGTCGCGTATGGGTGCTGCCCGAGGCCGAGCAGCTCATGCCGGAGGCGGCGAACAAGCTCCTGAAGAGCATCGAGGAGCCTCCCGCGCACGTGCACTTCCTGCTCGTGACCGATCGCATCGAGCGTGTGCTGCCGACGATCGTGTCGCGCTGCCAGGTCGTCGAGTTCCACCCGCTCTCAGACGCCGAGGTCGAGGCCTATCTCCGCGATGTCCAGGGGCTGGGTGGGGAGGAGGGCCGCGCGCTGGCACGCCTTGCGCGCGGGTCGTTCGAGCGGGCCGCGCGCTTCGCCGCGGACGCGCGCGGCGCCCACCTGCGCGACCAGTACCTGCATCACGTGAGCCGCCTGTTCGACGGTGGGGAGGACGGCACGCCTGAGAAGCGTCCCGTGGCGGCGTTCCTCGGCGTCCTCGAGGCGCGCACCAGAGCCATCGCCGACGAGACGCAGGCCGATCTTGAGCGCCGCCTCGCCGAGCTCGACGCCCAGTTCGCCGACGAGAAGACGCGCAACTGGCATCGAAAGCGCGCCGAGGTTTTCACCAGGCGCGAGCGTGACAGGCGGTCACGACAGGCGGCGCTCGACGCGCTCGACATGGTCGTGGCCTGGGTCCGGGACCTGCTGGTGACGGCCTGCGACGCCGGCGACGCCGTCCTCAACTGCGACCATGCGGCGGAGTTGTCCGCAGCGGCGGACGTGCGGCCGGAACAGTATGCAAGGATGCTCGCCACCGCCGCCGCGACGCGCAAGGACCTTTACCTGAACGTCGATCAGAAGCTCGCGCTGCAAGGCATGTTCGCGCGCTTCGAGGAGGTGGCACGCAGTGCCTGACATCGCGAGCGTCGTGTTCCGCGGCGGCGGCAAGGTGTATGAGTTCGACGCCGGCGGTCTCGAGCTCAGTCCCGGCGACAAGGTCGTCGTCGAGACTGCGCGGGGCGCCGATCTGGGCACCGTCGTCAGGGTGACGCACGGCGACGAGGGGCCGCCCGGCGGGCTCAAGAAGGTCCGCCGCCGCGCGACTGCGGCCGACCTGGAACGTCTCGCCGCCAACTGCGCCGCCGAGGACGAAGCCAAGGCGGCGTGCCGTGAGCTCGCTCGTGAGCTCGGTCTCGACATGAAGGTCGTCGGCGCCGAGCAATCGTTCGAGGGCGGCAAGCTCACGGTGACGTTCTTCGCCGAGGATCGTGTCGACTTCCGCCGGCTCGTCGTGAAGTTGAGTGACCGCCTCGGGCGGCGCGTCGAGCTCAAGCAGGTCGGGGCTCGCGACGAGGCGCGGAGTGTGGGCGGCTACGGCCCCTGTGGACGCAGCCTCTGCTGCGCGACGTTCGCCGGCGACCAGCAACCCGTCTCGATCCGCATGGCCAAGGACCAGAGCCTGCCGCTCAACCCGAGCAAGATCTCCGGGTGTTGCGGCAGGCTCATGTGCTGCCTCAAGTACGAGCATGCCGCCTACGTCTCCTTCCGCCAGTGCGCCCCGCGCCGCGGTACGGTCGTGACGACGCCGGTCGGGGAAGGAAGGGTGATCGAGCTCCTCGCTCCGGCTGAGAGCGTGGTCGTCGACCTGGGGGAGGGGCGGACGGCGACCTACAGACTTTCCGAGCTCGGGCCGGAGGGTGGCAAGGAGGAGCGGTCATGAACGGGACTGAGCGCGTGGTGTTCGACGTGCCCGATATCAGTTGCGTCCACTGCAAGATGGCAATCGAGGACGCCGTGACGAAGCTGGACGGCGTCGAGTCCGTGAGGGTCGACGTCGCGGCGAGGAACGTCGACGTGGTCTTCGACGGTGCGAGCATCGATCGTCAGCGCATCGCGAGCGCCATCGAGGAACAGGGATACACCATCGCCGGCGCGCGTCCCGGCGACGGCTGAGGACCATCGCGGGAACGCGCCCGGCGATGTTCGCAGGCGTGAACGTCTACAGCGGCCGCGGGTTTGGCAGGTCGTCGCGAGGCTGCTAAAGTCACCTCTCGACTCTGGGCCGTTAGCTTAGCTGGTAGAGCAGGGGACTCTTAATCCCAAGGTCGAAGGTTCGAATCCTTCACGGCCCACCAGCCCTCTTCTCAACGTCAGGCTGTTGTTCGAGTCGTTCGTCCTTGGTATCGTTCCAGTGAATCGGGGCGCACGAAGACGCCCCTCGTCTTCCTGACGGATCGGGTGCAACGATGACACGTGTGTGGACCGGTGTGCGGCGTCTGGCGCGCGACTTCATGGCCGCGACCGCTCCGCGGGGCGGTCGCGACGTCCTCGTCCAGTTCTCCATCATGTACGCGCTGTACTACCTGTACCGCATCACGCGCGCCGTCGCGCAGGGACAGGAGGACGCGGCCTTCGCGAACGCCGACGCCGTGGTGCGCGCCGAACGCGCCCTCGGCATCTACGTCGAGCCCTGGCTCCAGGCCCGGTTCAGCGGCTTTGAACCCCTCATGCAGGCCATGATCTGGTTCTACCAGGAGGTCCATCTGCCGGTGATCGTCGTCTGTCTTTCGTGGGTGTTCATGCGCCACCGCGACGTGTGGCCGCTGTTCCGCAACTGGTTTCTCTCGCTCAACCTCATCGGCCTCATCGGGTACACGCTCGTGCCGACGGCGCCGCCACGGATGTTGTCGTGGTCGGGTGTGGTCGACATGGCGTATCTGTACCGGGACGACGTGGCCTTCGCGACGGCGCCGAGCATCTTCGCCAACCCGTACGCGGCAATGCCCAGCCTGCATTTCGCCTATGCGTTGTTCGTCGCCCTGTGCCTGTACATGCTCGTCCGGCCGCTGTGGCTGCGTCGCGCGGCCTTCATCTATCCGACCGTGTGCTTCCTCGCCATCGTCGTCACCGGCAACCACTTCATCCTTGACGCCGTCATGGGTGGCGTGGCCGTCCTCGTGGCTTGGGTGGTGGCGGTGCGCATGCCGGCCGCCGAGATCCAGCGCGAACGCATCCTGACCATCCGTGATTACGAGTTATAGGCGGCTTGCCGGGGTGCCGGTGTGGCTCGCCGACGGCGACGGGTGAGGCTGCATGGCCGGCATCAAGACGGCGTATACGAACGGTGCCCGACGGGGGTTCTACCGGCTCGGCGTGGTCCTTTCGCACATGGGCGTCAGCGCGAACATGCTGACGGCGGCGGGTCTCGCCCTCAGCGTGGTCGCCGGGTGGCTCATCGTCGAGGGGCACTTCTTCTGGACGGCGGTCGCGTTCGGCGTCGCGGCGGCCTGCGACGGGATGGACGGCGCCGTGGCGCGCGCCGGCCGCGGGCCGACGCGTTCCGGCGCCTTCCTCGATTCCACCCTCGACCGCATCTCCGAGATCATCGTCTTCGGCGCTCTCGCTTACGCCATGGCTGACGGCGGCCGGATGTGGGAGTTCGTCGCAACGCTCGTGTGCCTCGGGTCGGCGCTGATGGTCTCGTACACCCGGGCCCGGGCCGAGGCGCTCGGGACCGACTGCACGGTAGGGTTCATGTCGCGTCCCGAGCGCCTGGTCGCCCTGCTCGTCGGCTTCGCGTTCGCCGGCTTCGAGCCGTTCGGCGTGAGCGTCCTCACGCTGATGCTCCTCGCCATCGCCGTCCTGACGCCGCTCACGGTGGTCCGCCGGCTGACCTACGTCATGAGTCGTCTCCGGGCTGCGGAACGCGAGCAGTCTTCGTCGACCTGAGTCGCCTGTGGCCGGGGCGGCCGGTGAGGCCACCTGCGGCCGGGCCGGCCGGCGGCCCGTGATATACTCGCCCGCGATTTTTGCGCCCGGTCTTCGGCACGTCGGGACCGCGGCGTGTGGACCTGACCGGCCGGCAGGCCGCCGGCCCCCGTGGAGGTAGACCGACCTTGGCCAATCCAGTACGCGTCGCGATCATCGGCGTCGGGAACTGCGCCTCGTCGTTCGTACAAGGCGTCGAGTTCTACAAGAACGCGAAGAAGTCCGACTTCGTGCCGGGGCTCATGCACCCCGTGGTCGGGGGTTACCACGTCAAAGATATCGAGTTCGTCGCTGCGATCGACATCGACAAGAACAAGGTGGGCAAGGACCTTGCCGAAGCGATCTACACGAAGCCGAACTGCACGACGCGCTTCTGCGACGTGCCGGCGACGGGGGTGACGGTCGCTCGCGGGATGACCCACGACGGTCTCGGCAAGTACCTCTCGCAGATCATCGAGAAGGCTCCCGGCAAGACCGACGACATCGTCGGCATCCTCAAGGACACGCAGACGGACGTCGTCGTCAACTACTTGCCGGTGGGCAGCGAAGAGGCGACGAAGTGGTACACGGAGCAGATCCTCACCGCCGGCTGCGCCATGGTGAACTGCATCCCCGTGTTCATCTCCCGCGAGGCGTACTGGCAGCGCCGGTTCACCGAGGCCGGCGTGCCGATCATCGGCGACGACATCAAGAGCCAGGTCGGGGCGACCATCGTCCATCGCGTGCTGACGCGCCTCATGCGCGAGCGCGGCGTACGCCTCGAGCGGACGAGCCAGCTCAACGTCGGCGGCAACACCGACTTCCTGAACATGCTCGAACGCGAACGGCTCGAGTCGAAGAAGATCTCCAAGACCAACGCCGTCACCAGCCAGCTCGACTACGACATGGGCGCGAAGAACGTCCACATCGGTCCCAGCGACTACGTCGAGTGGCTCGAAGACCGCAAGTGGGCCTATATCCGCATGGAGGGCCGCACGTTCGGCGACGTGCCTCTCAACATCGAGCTCAAGCTCGAGGTGGTCGACTCGCCCAACTCGGCCGGCATCGTCATCGACGCCGTGCGCTGCGCGAAGATCGCCCTCGACCGCGGCATGAGCGGCTCGCTCGAGGGACCGAGCTCGTACTTCATGAAGTCGCCGCCGGTCCAGCATCCGGACGACGAGTGCCGTCGCCTGACCGAGGAGTTCATCGCCGGCGAGGGACGCGGCGCGACCGCCGTGTGCCAGGGCTGAGGGTACGCTTCATACCGAGCTGAGCGCGACGGGCCGGGGCCGTGAGGCCCCGGCCCGTCGCGCATCCCGTCCGATCATCGCTGGGCCGTCCGCCGGCGGGGCGCGGCGGCGGCTTCACGCTCAAGTCGGCTGCAGCCGTCGTTCCTGCGGTAGCATTGCCCTGTGGGTCACAGCATCGGACTTCTCACCCCGTACCCGTGGACGACGCCGAGCGAGGTGAACGACCAGGTCGCGGGACTCGCGCAGCGTCTGGCTGACCGTGGCCACCGCGTGACCGTCATCGCCCCCAGTGCCGACAGGGCCGCGGTACGCGAGGCGCGGGCGAGGGTGCAGGCGGTGTTGCTGGGGGAGCGCGAGACCGTGTTCTTGCCCGACGAGGCCTCGCCGCGCTACTTCTTCGCCGGCCGCACGTACGTCGACTCCCGACGGCCGCGTCCCGTGTTCACCGCCCCTGCCGACCTCATCGCCAACATCGACGTCCTCCTCGAGGCCGACGACCTCGATGTCCTGCACCTCTACGAGCCGTTCGCGCCGTCGGTGGGCTGGGCGGCCCTGAGGCACACCGCCTGTCCGCTCGTGGCCACGTTCCTCAGCGAGGACGAGAGGTTCGTCCAGGACCTGATGCCGCGCTCGCGCCAGCAGCGCCTGTTCGACTCGCTGGACGTCGCCGTCGCCGGTTGCGCGACGGTCCGTGACGCCACTGCGCGCGAGTTCCCCGGCGCCTACCGGATCATCCCTCCCGGCGTGGACGTCGGCGCGTTGCGGCCGCCCGCGGCGCGTCGTCCCGGACCGGTTCGCGTGGTGTTCGCCGCCAGCCAGTCGCGACGTCAGGGACTGGGCCTGCTGCTTCGCGCGCTCCGCCGTCTCGACGATGTGGCCGAGGAGCTCGAACTTCACGTCTGCGGCCACGACGCTCAAGAGAGCCGGTTCGGCCACCGCGTCCCCGGCGCGCTCGCCGAGCGCGTGACCTTCCACGGCCGCCTGTCGCGCGACGCCATGGAGGAGGTTCTGCGGGATGCCGACGTCCTCTGCGCACCCTCGCTCGGTCCGGAGTCCGCCGGCTTCGTCCTCCTTGAAGCGATGGCGGCGGGGACGGCGATCATCGCGAGCGACGTCCCTGGACATCGGGAGGCGGTCGGCGACGGTCACGAGGGGTTGCTCGTCCCGGTCCGCGACGCCGCGGCGCTGGCCGCCGCCCTGCGCACGATGGTGCGCGAGCCGCAGACGCGCGAGCGGCTCGCGGCTGCGGGCGTGCGCACGGCCGCGCGCTTCGACTGGGGAAGGGTCGTCGATCAGCACGAGGAGCTCTACGACGAGGTCGCGCGGCGGCGGCGCGCCGCAGGGCGCCGCCGCCGCCGGCAAAGCGAGGTCTTCGGCGACTTCCACGTGCATTCGCACCACAGCAAGGACTGCGTCTCGACCGTGGAGGACATCCTGGAGCGCGCGCGCGAGGTCGGTCTCGACGTCGTCGCCATCACCGATCACGACTCCATCGCCGGCGGTCTCGAGGCGCGTGAGCTCGGCGACCGCTATGGCGTGCGCGTCGTCGTCGGCGAGGAGGTGAAATCCGCGGAGGGCGAGGTGATCGGCCTCTTCCTCGAGCGCGCCGTCCCGCCGGGGATGACGTTCGCCGACACGGTCGCGGCCATCAAGGAGCAGGGCGGCATCGTCTATGTGCCTCATCCGTTCGACCGTCTCCACACGGTGCCCAGCGCTGCCCTGCTGCGCGCCAACGTCACCGACATCGACGTCCTCGAGGTCTTCAACTCGCGGCTCGCGTTCCCCGGGTTCAACGAGCAAGCGGAGCGGTTCGCCCGCCGCTACCGCGTCCCGGCGGCGGCGGGCAGCGACGCCCACGTCCTCGCCAGCTTGGGGACGGCCTTGACGGGCATGGACGAGTTCACCGGGGCGAAGGACTTCGTCGCCGCCCTGTCCGAGAGCCGCATCGTGCGCCGCCCCAAGAACTATCTGTACCTGCAGTCGCTCAAGCTTGTGCAGACCAGTCTTGAGGGACAGACGGGTAGGGGGCGCAGGCAAGGCGAGGAGTAGGCGGGCGGCGCGGCGGGCGGCCGCGCCGCCGAAGGGGCAGGCGCGGCCGCCTGCGCGGCCTGCGTCCGAGTGGTGGCGCGGCCGTCGAGGCGAGGAAAGCGCCCTTCCCCGGCGAACTCCTGAGGCGTTCCCTACGGACCGGGGTCACGGTGGCACGACCGAACGAGATCTACGACAGATACCTGACGCGGGCGATCGCCGAGATCAACGAGCTGACGGACGAGGTCCTCCGCTGCCGCAGGTGCGCGCACGCCGGGACGATGCCCGTCATCGGCTCGGGCCATCCGCTGGCCGACATCTTCCTGCTCAAGTACCAGGCGCGCCCGAGCGAGTGCCACGAGGGCGTCGCCTTCTTCGGCCGCAGCGGTACCGCCCTGATGAAGAGTTGCCAGCGGCTCAAGATCGACCCGCTGCAGCTCTATGGCTCCAACGTCGTGAAGTGCGGGGACGTGCGCGATCCCGAGGCCGAGGCGCGGTGTCTCGACCACCTTCGCCGCGAGCTCGCCATCGTCGAGCCGAAGATCATCGTCGTCATGGGCGAGACGACGGTCGCCGCCCTCAACTCCGCCCAGGTCCCGCTGTCGCGCGAGCTCGGCTACGCGGTCGGCGAGATCAGCGAGTTCACTCCGGGGATCGAGGCGCTCATCACGCCCGACATCGACGCGTCGCTCGACGAGGAACGGTCGAAGGCGGGCTTCTGGCGCGCGTTCCGGCGCCTCGGCGAGTGGTACGACTCGATCCCGCCGTACTGATCCCATGCGTTCCCTGAGGTCCGCCCTGGCGGCCGCCGCGGTGCTCGTCGCACTCGGCGCGCTCAGCGGCCGGCTGCCCGCCTTCGCCCTGCGCCCGGACATCGTCGTCTCGGCCGCCATCAGCCTGGCCGTCATCGCCTGGTTGGTCGCCGCTCTGTACCCGACGCGGAGACTCGGGCACCGGCTGCTGCTGGTGGCCGCCGTGGCCCTGCCGCTCGGGGCCGTCCTCACTTGGGCCGGGCTCCCCCCGCTTGCCAACGTGGCCAAGGTCGCGGGGGCGGTCGCGCTGGGAACTTGGGTGGCCGAGAACCTCGAGCGCGTGAGCTGGGTGGTGCTGGTCGCTGCGGTTTCGGCGGTCGTCGACGTGGTGAGCGTCTATGGAGGTCCGACGCGGCAGTTGCTCGAGGAAGGGCCTCGGGTCGTGGGTTACTTCACGGTGGCGCTCACCTGGATCGGGTATGCGCCCTCGGCAGGGTACACGGCTCTCGGCGTGAGCGACGTCGTGTTCTTCGCCCTGTACTTCGCGGCGGCCCGCCGCTTCGGCCTGCGTCCCGTGGTCAGCGCGGCGGCGATGGCCGCGTCGTTCCTCGTCACGATCGCCGCCGCGCTGTGGTGGGACGCCCTGCCGGCGCTGCCTTTGCTCTCGGCTGCGTTCCTCGCCGTCAACGCCGACCGGTTGTGGCGGCAGCGAGGGGCCGGCCCGACGGAGGTGTAAGGGCACGCCCTCGCGGCGGTGCGGGCGGGCCCGACGAGGGCGTGAGGCCGGCCGCGCTATCGGCCGCGGTCACATCGGCCGTGCCTCAGCGTCGTCGTCCCACGCCGCGCAGAGGCGGCTGACGGCGCCGCGCAGAGGCGGCTGACGGCGCCGCGCAGAGGCGGCTGACGGCGCCGCGCAGAGGCGGCTGACGACGCCGCCTGCGACGGCCGTCATACCTCTGGCACGGCGAGTGTGAACGCTGGGTCTCCGTCCCGCCGCCCCATCTCCCTGTCACTCCTCGCGGAGGAAGAGCGCGACGGTCTCGACGTGGTGCGTCTGTGGGAACATGTCGACGGGCGCGACGCATGCCAGACGATAGCCGAGATCGCGGAGCTCGGCGCCGTTGCCGGCCAGGGTCGTCGGGTTGCACGAGACGTAGACGAAGCGCTCGGCGTGCAGCGCGGCGGCGCGCTGCAGCGCCTTGCGCGCCATGCCGGCCCGCGGTGGGTCGGCGACGACGACGGCGGGCGGCGCGGAGTCCGGCGCAGCGAGCGCCTCCTTGAGCAGTCGGCGCACGTCGCCGGCGCGGAAGTCGACGTTGGCGATCGCGTTCCGGCGCGCGTTCGCGCGCGCCGCGGCGATCGCCTGCTCCTGGATCTCGATCGCGTGCACCTGCGCGGCCCCCCGCGCCAGCGGCAGTGACAACGAGCCGATACCGCAGTAGAGGTCATAGGCGTCACGCCTCGGGTCGGCGGCGGCGAAGCGCAAAGCGGTCGCGTACAGGACTTCGCACATGGCTGCGTTCGTCTGCAGGAAGGCCGTGAACGGAACGGCCAGCTCGACGCCGGCGAGGCGCTCCGTGAGGTACGGCTCGCCGGCGATCATGTGCGGGCCGTCGCCGACGGCGGCGTCGGCGCGCGAGGCGTTCACCGTCACCGCGAACGCGGTGGCGCCGCAGGCCGCGACGACGCGCTCAGCGAGAGCCGCCTCCTCGGGGAAGCGGGTCGCGACGAAGAGGTGGACTGCGAGGTCGCCGCACGTCGTCTCGCGCACGACGAGGTGGCGCAGGAGGCCGCGGGGCGTCTCGTGCCGACCGGCGCCGCGATCGTAGGCGCGCAGGCCGAGCGCCCGGCAGGCGTCGACGACCGCCTGCCGGGCGCCGTTCATGCGCGCCGACGCCAAAAGGCAGTCGCTCGTCTCGACGACGTCACGCCACGACCCTCGCCGGTGCAGGCCAAGGACGAGACGTCCGTCGTCTTCGGCGAACGAGAACTCCATCTTGTTGCGGTAGCGCCACGGGTCGTCCATTCCGGCGATCGGCTCCAGCGCGAAGTCGCGCAGTCCGCCGATGTGCTCCAGGGACTCCACCACCTGGCGCTGCTTGAACTCGAGCTGCGTCGCGTAGCCGAGGGTCTGCCACTCGCATCCGCCGCACGTCTCGGCGTGAGCGCACGGAGCCGGCACGCGGGCGGGCGACGGAGCGATGATCTCGAGCAGCCGCGCCTCGGCGTGCCGCTGTCTACGCCGCGTGATTTGAGCCCGCACCACGTCGCCCGGCGCCGCGCCGCGCACGAACACGACGAAGTCGTGGTCGCGCGCGACGCCTTGCCCGCCGTACGCGAGCGTGTCGATGCGCAGTTCGAGGATGTCGCCGGGTCGGGGAGGCACGGTGGGAGTGTAGCCGTCCGTCCGCGGCGTGGCGAGCGGGCTGGGCCCGGGCGATTGTCTACTCCTTGGCGCTTGCCAGCGGGCACTCAGCGGCCGAGTCATCTGTTACAGTGCCAAGAGCGGCGCCGACGGCGCCGATGACCCCGACCAAGGAGACGCAGTCGATGCCGTTCGACCTCGAACAGTACCGTCGCGACGCCGAGGCCTTCCTCGCCGCCCTCGAGGACGAGGCCTACCGTCACTTCTCGGGACAGAAGTCGGTGTGTGACTTCGCCGCGGTCTACGACCGCTTCGCTGACCTGTTCACGCAGACGGCGATCGACGAGCTGGACCGGCTGTACGCCTCCGCCCGCGACGACGAGAAGCGGCGCCTCGCCTACCTGCTGGCCTTCGCCGTCGACGGGTACATGGGTGCCGAGACCCGCCATCTGAGCGACGAGATCGCCAACGCCGAGAGCCGCGCGACGATCACCGTCGACGGCGAAGAGATAGGTCTGCGCGCGGCGCCCGTCGTCATGGCCAACGAGCCCGACCGAGAGCGCCGCCGGCGTATCGAAGAGGCGCGGCTTGCGGCCATCGCCGCCGAGCTCAATCCGTTGCTCGACCGTCAGTGGCGCTGCTGTCACGAGCTCGCCCGCGGTCTCGGGCGCGAGCACTACCTCGACCTCTACGGCGAGGTCCGGGGTATCGACTACTTCGCCCTGCAGGCGAAGGCCGAAGCCTTCCTGCACGACACGGCCGCCCTGTACGAACGCACCATGGACCGCCTGTCGCGCGAGCGTCTCGGCATCCCGCTGAGCGAGCTTCGCTACGCCGACCTGCCGTACCTCTGGCGCGCGCCTTCGTACGACGACGTCTTCACCGCCTCCGGGCTCATCCCGACGCTCGGACGGATGCTGACTGACATGGGCATCGACCTCGAGTCCCAGGCGAACGTCCATCTCGACACCGAGGTCCGCGAGGGCAAGACCCCGCGCGCCTTCTGTTCACCGGTCCGGGTGCCGGACGAGATCCATCTCGTCGTCTACCCCCAGGGAGGGCAAGACGACTACAGCGCCCTGCTGCACGAGGCCGGGCACACGGAGCATTTCGCCCACGTTCCGGCCGACCTTCCGTTCGAGTACCGCCTCCTCGGCGACAACGCGGTGACCGAGGCCTTCGCCTTCCTCTTCGACCACCTCATGCTCAACCGAGCTTGGCTCGCGCGCTACCTCGGGTTCACCGAGTGCGACGAGTACGTCCGTTTCGCCACCGTCTCCGACCTCTTCTACCTGCGTCGCTACGCGGCGAAGCTGGCGTACGAGACGGAGTTCCACGTCTGCGACGGCTCCCTCGACGGTCTGGCCGAGACCTATCGACGGCGGCTCTCCCAGGCGCTCATGATCGACGTCCCTGCCGAGAGTTACCTCGCCGACATCGACGCAGGGCTCTACGTCGCGAGTTACCTGCGCGCCTGGATGCTCGAGGGCGCCCTGAGGATGATGCTCCAGGACCGCTTCGGCTGGGAGTGGTTCACCGACCCCGGAGCCGGGGCGTTCGTGAAGCGCCTGTGGGGTCTCGGCCAGAAGTTCACCGCCGAGCAGCTCCTGCTCAAGAACGATGGCGGCATGCTGGGCACTGACCAGATCGTCCACCATATCGAGCGTATCCTGGGCCGCTGACGCGTACGCGGGGATGTCAGGCCGCGACGGCGGAGAGTCCCACGACGTGGACTCTCCGCCGTCGCGGCCCGTCGAACTCCGCGAAGTACACGCCCTGCCAAGTGCCAAGGCAGAGGCGACCGTCGCTGACCGGGATCGTCACGCTGCTCCCCACGAGGCTGGCTTTGACGTGGGCGTCGGCGTTGCCCTCAAGGTGGGTGAACGGCGAGTCCTCAGGGACCAACCGCTGGAGCGCGGACTCGAGATCGGCGCGCACCGACGGGTCGGCGTTCTCGTTGATCGTCACGCCGGCGGTGGTGTGGGGCACGTACACGACCAGCGCGCCGGTGACGACCCCCAGCCGCTCACAGGCATCCTCGACCCGGCCGGTGATGTCGACGAAGCCGACGCGACGGGGCGTCTCGAGCGAGATGGTGAGCATGGCCGCTCCTTCGCGCCGGGTCAGAACAGCCCGAACCGGCGTCGTGCCTTGACCGCGCCGCGGTGCGGGACGGTGACGCGGCGCTTGAGGGCGTCGACGACGTCGGCGGTCGAACGGATCGGGTCCGGGAACTCGGTGAAGCACGTCATCAGACCGTCGGGCTCGTGGGCGTCGCTGCCGCCGGTGCGCGCCACGCCGAGCTGGTCGGCGATCTGTTCGGCGGTGCGGACGAAGCGGTCGTCGAGCCACGAGCCGTTGTACACCTCGACAGCGTCGATGATGGGACCGGCGAGTCGCTCCAGGCCGGGATAGTACGAAGACCCGCTGCGTCCCCCACCCGCGGCGGGGTGCACCCAAACGACGGCGGCGTCGGCGGCCACGCTGCCGGGGCGCGGAGCCTCCTGCACGTCCTTGAACGTCGCCAGGTAGTCGAGGTCGGGCGAGAGCACGACGAGGTCGCCGAGCATGGTCGAGACCTCGACACCGTGGATGAGGAGCACGCCCTCGGCGGCGAGGGCGTGCTCAAGCTTGCGGTTGTCGGTCACGTCCCCGTGGTTGGTCAGGGCGACGGCTTCGACCTGCTGTGCCGTGCACCACGCGATGTAGTCGCGGTAGGTGATCCGAGAGCACGTCGACGCGGGGTAGGTGTGCGTGTGAAGGTCGACGTTCATGCCGGGCGAGTATACACTTCGCCCACTCATGCAGGGCACGCTTGACACCTTCAGCGTCGTCGAGATCCTGCAGATGCTCGCCAGGACGAGAAGCTCGGGGACGCTGCACATCGAGTGTCCCAACCGCCAGGTCGACGTCCACTTCGTCGGCGGCCGCATCGCCGAGACGCGCGACTCGACGCGCGTCTTCACCGATTCCGTCCTCGGCAGCCAGTTGCTCAAGCGGGCCCTCGTGAACGAGGCTCAGCTCAAGGAGACCCTCGCCGTACAGGAACGCAGCCCGCGGCCGCTGGGCACCCTTCTGGTCGAGCGCGGACACCTGCACGAGCGCGACCTGCGCGAGGTGCTGTCACGCCAGGTCGCGAACACCCTCGTGGCGGTCAAGGTCGAGACGGCCGGGAGCTTCGTGTTCGTCGCCGACAAGGCTGCGAGGCCCGTCGACTTCGTCACCATCGACACGCATGCCGTGCTGATGGACATCTCCTCGCTGGGCGGCGACTACTGTCTTGCGGTCGAGGTCCTCGGACAGGCCAACACGGTCCTTGTCCGCAACCGCGACTACGACACCCTGCCACGGCACTCCCTCTCCATGGGGCGGGACGAGTTCTACGTGCTCGCCCAGGTCGATGATCACCGTACAGTCCGTGAGATCACCGCGGCGACGTCGCTCGAGGAGATCACCGTGGTGAGCATCCTCGGGGTGCTCGCCGAGGCGGGCGTCCTCCTCGTCAAGGCCGAGAAGCAGACGCGGGCCGAGGACGACCAGGAGTTGAAGGCGCACCGTGACAGCGTCTGGGCTGAGGTCAGCGCGCTGCTCGACGATCTCGCCGGCGGGGACGCGGCGTCCGCCTGCGGCGACGCCGCGTCCCCGCCGGCCTGACGGCGCGTCGGATTTCCGGTCGACGGCGCGAGTCTGCGTGGGCGCAAAGAGGCGACGGGGCGGGCGGGCCATACGGCCCGCCCGCCCCGTCGCCGACCGGGCGCTTGCGCCCGGACGTGCCTCGCCTCGCCGCTCAGGCGGTCACGTCGCGCACAAGCTCTTCGAACGCGTTGACGTAACGGTCGATGTCCTCGTCGTTGTGCTGGATCGAGAGAGTCCACTCTTCCTCGCGGCCGGGGGCGATGATGACGCCGCGGTTGATGTTGTAGAGCCATGCGAGAGCGACAAGCTCGTGGTCCTGGTTCTTGATGAACGACTCGTAGTCGGTGATCTTGCCGATGGCGAAGTTGACGCAGCCCTTGGACGAGATGCCGACCGTGTAGCCGGGGAAGTCGTACTTGGCGCAGACGGCGTCGCACTCCTTGATGAGGCGGTCGTTCAGGTAGTTGAGGTGCTTGTAGGCATCGGGTGTCATGACGCGCTCGAGGCTCGCCCGGGCGGTCGCCATGGAGAGCGGGTTGCCGGCGTAGGTCCCGACCTGGAAGACCTTGCCGCTGCTCACGACCTCCATGATCTCGTCGGTACCGCCGATGGCTCCCGACGGCAGCCCGGCGCCGAGCGCCTTGGCGAGGGTCACCATGTCAGGGACGACACCCCAACGCTCGACGGCGCCGCCGGCCGCGGTGCAGATGCCGGTCTTGACCTCGTCGAAGATCAAGACGATACCGTACTTCCTCGTGATGTCGCGCACGGCCTGCAGGTAGCCGTCCTCGGGCAACACGACGCCCAGGTTCATCATCGCCGGCTCCATGATTAGGCAGGCCGGCAGATCGTTCTCGGCCGCCATCCTCTCGAGGCGCGCTTCCATCATGGGAGCGTCATTGAAGGGGACGGGGATGGTCATGTCGGCGACCGACTGGGGGATACCGCCGCCGTAGGGCAGGGAGGCGTAGTTGTCGCGCGGCCCGATCTGGCCATAGTCGACGGCGCCGATCGACACCATGACGTAGTCGTGATGGCCGTGGTACGAACCGAAGATCTTCATGATCTTGTCACGGCCGGTATAGGCGCGGGCGACGCGGATGGCGTCCATGGTCGCTTCGGAGCCCGAGTTCACGAACCGCCACTGCGGAAGCTTGAAGTTCTTCGCCAGGATCTCGGCGACGGCGATCGAGTCTTCGGTCGGCAGCGCGAACTGGGTGCCGAGCTCACAGCGCTTCTTGATCGTCTCGACGATCACCGGGTGGGCATGTCCCTGGACCATGCACCCGAAGCCGTTGTGGAAGTCACTGAGCTCAAGCCCGTCGACGCTGAAGATGCGCGAGCCCTTGCCGTGGGTGAAGTAGAGGGGGTACGGGTCGCGCGCCTGATACGTGGAGGCGACACCCATCGGCATCGCCTTGACCGCGCGCTGATAGAGCTCGTAGGACTGGGGGGTCCGCTCCTCGAGGACCTTCTCTTCTTTCTCTGTGAGCTCCTGGATGCGCTTGCGGTTCGGGACGCACTCTGCCATCTTCGATCCACTCCTTGTCTGACTTCTGCCGGAAGGACTCTGCCCGACACCTCCGGCGCGGATGCCTGAACGGTTCGAAGCGCCCCGTCCGGGTTCTGAGGCCCCCGACGGAGCAAGCTTCCTGACTGCGACTAGCTGGCGCTGGGCGACGCGATATCACCTTCTTCCGCTGCCAGGTGTCGAACGCCGGCGCCCTTCTTCGTGCAGCATTGGGGGGCGAGCCGACGTACCCCCGGCCCGCGCGCATCGCGCGCCGCGACAGTCTACTCCCGGAACGGCACAAAGTGTAGGGTTCGGCAACAAATTGACCGTTTCGGCAGCCGATTCGGCAACACCGCGTGCGACGCAGGTCAGCCCCCACCACCTGTGTTGCTCAGCCTATCAGTGCGGCTGCGACGAAGCCATCGGCCGGTCCGTCGTGTCGGAACCGGAGAAGAGGGAGGGTGGCCCGGGCCGGGCCACCCTCCCTCTTGCGCTTGGCCCTTCCCCGTTCGCTCGTGTCCGGTCGGCGGGCTCATGCTCCAGCGTAGAGCACGGCCGAGGGCTCCGTCATCTCGGCCTCCAGGATCTGCGAGACGACGGCAGGGAGGATCTCGCCCATCAGGGCGGCGTCGTCGCGCAGCAGGGCTTTCGAGTCGCGATCATGGGCCCTGAGCTTGCTGCGGGTCACGGTGTGCTCCCTTTCGAGGGGCGAGGTGGCGTCACATTCATGCCACGACCGTCCGCGCCTCAGCGAGCTTCTGCGCACGACTCGGGACAGTACTTCTCGCTCACGCCGACGATGGTGGTCTGGCGACGTAGGGTCCATCGCCGTTCGTCGTGCACCCGACTCGAGGGTGGACGCCCGTCTCTCGGATGTCGCGCGCCGCCCAGAGGTTTAGTCAGCCAGACATGCGGCAACAAATGTGACACAGTCACGCTTAGGTTTTCTGTAACGCAGGTATGGAATCTGGTCCTGCACGGGCAAGGAGGAACGTTCATGGGCAAGGTCATCGGCATCGACCTGGGGACGACCAACAGTTGTATGGCTGTCCTTGAAGGTGGCGAGCCGACCGTCATCCCGAACTCCGAGGGCGGCCGCACGACTCCGTCGGTCGTTGCCTTCTCAAAGACGGGCGAGCGGCTCGTGGGCAGCGTTGCCCGTCGCCAGGCGGTCACGAACCCCGAGAACACGGTCTTCTCCATCAAGCGCTTCATGGGGCGCAAGTACGGCGACGTCTCGGAAGAGATGAAGATCGTGCCGTACAAGGTGACCAAGGCGCCGAACGGGGATGCCGTCGTCGAGATCGGCGGGAAGACCTACACGCCGCCGGAGATCTCGGCGATGATCCTGCAGAAGTTGAAGCGCGACGCCGAAGACTATCTCGGCGAGAAGGTGTCCGAAGCCGTGATAACCGTCCCGGCGTACTTCAACGACTCGCAGCGCCAGGCCACCAAAGACGCCGGCAAGATCGCCGGGTTGGACGTCAAGCGCATCATCAACGAGCCCACGGCGGCGGCGCTGGCGTACGGCCTCGACAAGGAGCACGACCAGACCATCCTCGTCTTCGACCTCGGTGGCGGCACGTTCGACGTCTCGATCCTCGACATCGGTGAGGGCGTGTTCGAGGTAAAGGCGACCAACGGAGACACGCACCTCGGCGGAGACAACTTCGACAAGGCCGTCGTGGACTGGATGGTGGCTGAGTTCAAGAAGAGTCAGGGCATCGACCTGAGCAAGGACAAGATGGCCCTGCAGCGTCTGTACGAGGCCGCCGAGAAGGCGAAGATCGAGCTCTCGACGACCACCAGCACGAACATCAATCTGCCGTTCATCACGGCCGACGAGAACGGCCCCAAGCACCTCGACCTCACGCTCACGCGGGCGAAGTTCGACGAGCTCACGCACGACCTGCTCGAACGTATCGTCGGGCCGGTCGAGCAGGCGTTGAAGGACGCGAACCTGCGTGCCGACCAGATCGACCACATCATCCTTGTCGGCGGCATGACGCGCGTCCCTGCCGTCCAGGAGAGGGTCAAGCAGCTCGTCGGCAAGGAGCCGCACAAGGGCGTGAACCCGGACGAGGTCGTGGCCGTCGGCGCCGCGATCCAGGGCGGCGTGCTCGCCGGCGAGGTCAAGGACGTCCTGCTGCTCGACGTCACGCCGCTGAGTCTCGGTATCGAGACCAAGGGCGGCGTGTTCACGAAACTCATCGAGCGCAACACGACGATCCCGACCAGGAAGAGCGAGATCTTCTCGACCGCCGAAGACAACCAGACGAGTGTCGAGATCCACGTCCTCCAGGGCGAGCGCGAGATGGCGCGTTACAACAAGACGCTGGGCAAGTTCCAGCTCGTCGGTATCCCGCCGGCGCCGCGCGGCGTCCCCCAGATCGAAGTGACGTTCGACATCGACGCCAACGGCATCGTGCACGTGAGCGCCAAGGATCTCGGCACGGGCAACGAGCAGAAGATCACGATCACCGCGTCGAGCGGCCTCAGTGAGCAGGACATCGAGCGGATGGTCAAGGAGGCCGAGGCGCACGCGGAGGAAGACCGCAGGGCGCGCGAGGTGGCCGACGTCAAGAACAACGCCGAGAACCTTGTGTACTCCACCGAGAAGTCGCTGCGCGAGATGGGCGACAAGGTGGACGCCGCGACCAGGCAGGAGATCGAGGCTGCGGCGGCCGAGCTGAAGAAGGCGCTGGACGGCGATGACGTCGACGACATCAGAGCCAAGACTGAAGCCTTGATGCAAGCCTCGCACAAGCTCGCTGAGGCGGTGTACCAGCAGGCCCAGCAGCAGCAGGCGGCGGGCGGCGACGGCTCTGGGGCGACTTCCGGCGACGAGAACGTCGAGGAGGGGGACTATGAGGTGATCGACGACGACGAGACCAAGTGACAAGAAGGTGTCATTGCGGCCAGTTCGACCAACTGTCGGGCGGGCCGGTACGAGAAGCGAGACGAAAACGAAGACCAAAGGAGGTGTCGACCATGGCGATCATCAGATGGGATCCGTTCCGTGAGATGACCCAGGTCCAGGACCAGGTCAGCCGGCTCTTCGATCAGGTCTGGGGCGGGCGCCAAGAGAGTTGGCTGCCGGCGGTGGACGTCTTCGATCAGAAGGACGCCGTCGTCGTCAAGGCCGAGCTCGCCGGCATGGACCCGAACGACATCCAGATCGAGGTCGAGGACAACGTCCTCACGATCAAGGGCGAGCGTCGCTTCGAGGAGAAGGTGGACGACGAGCGGTACTACCGCGTCGAGCGGCGCTATGGGTCGTTCCAGCGCGCCCTGGCTCTTCCGCAGGGCGTGAAGGCCGATGAGATCTCGGCCGCCTACGAGGATGGCATCCTCACGGTCACCGTGCCCAAGGCCGAAGAGGAGAAGCCGAAGCGCATCGAGGTCAAGGCCAAGAAGGCCGTCGAGGCCAAGAAGGCCGAACCTGTGGAGGCCAAGAAGGCCGAGAAGTAAGGCGGCAGTGTGGGGCGGCGCGGGCCCGGCACGCCGGACCCGCGCCGCCCCGTCCGTACCGCGACCGAACCGCATCGAGAGAGACGCCACGATATGAGCGACGAGAAGCACGAACACGACGAGCACACGCACGAGCAGAAGAAGCACGAGCAGGACAAACGCGAGCGCCACAAGCGCGAGCGGGGCGAGCCGCGTCAGCGCGCTCATCGGGTGGCCTCGGGCGGCGACGAGCAAGGCGTCGAAGCCGTCGCCGGTGAGGCGGTGCAGCCGATCGCCGACGACGTGGTCGCCGGTCTCACCGCTCAGCGCGACGAGTACCTGGACAATCTGCGCCGCCTGCAGGCGGAGTTCGACAACTACCGTAAACGTGTCCGGCGCGAGAGCGAGGAGCTGCGTCTGCGCGCCGCTGAGGATGTGGTCGAGTCGCTGCTGCCGGTCATGGACAACATGGCGCGCGCCCTCGAGGCGGCAGCGCATCATGAGGAGGGCCAGCTCGTCGGCGGCTTGCAGCTCGTCGCCGGCCAGTTGAACGACGTGCTCGCAGCATACGGCCTCGCCCGGGTCCCCACTGCAGTCGGCGACCCGTTCGACCCCACCGTGCACGAGGCCGTGATGACACAGTCGTCCGATGACCATGACGAGGGTGTCGTGCTCCAGGTGCTGGAACCCGGATACCTTCTCCACGGTCGCCTGCTGCGCCCTGCAAAGGTGGTCGTCGCGAGGTGAGCGATGGCTGACTTCTACCAGATACTGGGCGTTCCCAAGTCGGCCTCTCAGGACGAGATCAAGAAGGCTTTCCGCAAGCTTGCGCGTCGGTACCACCCCGACAAGAACCCGGGCGACAAGGCGGCCGAAGAGAAGTTCAAGGAGATCAACCAGGCCTATGAGACGCTGTCCGACCCGGAGAAGCGGAAGCAATACGACGAGTTGAGCCGACTCGGAGCCTTCGGCCCCGGAGCCGGCGGGGGCTTCCGTCCCGGCCAGGGCGGGTTCCAGGGCTTCGACCCGCGCATGTTCCAGCAGGGCGGGGCGACGTTCGACATGGGCGACCTCGGCGACCTGCTGTCTGGTCTGTTCGGTGGCGCCGCCGGCGCTCGGCGGCCGGGCGCCCGCGGGCGCCCGGCCGCCGAGCGCGGCGCCGATCTGCAGGCCGAGGTCACAGTCTCGTTCGAGGACTCCCTGCGCGGCGCGACTGTGCGGGTCCCGGTGACGAAGGCCGATGCGTGCGAGGACTGTCACGGGACGGGCGCAAAGGCCGGCACGACGCCGAAGATCTGTCCCGAGTGCCAGGGCCGCGGCGTTGTCGCCCAGAACCAGGGTGTCTTTGCCTTGTCACAGCCGTGTCCGCGGTGTCTTGGGAACGGGACGATCATCGAAGACCCGTGCCCCCGGTGCGGCGGTCGCGGTGTCCGCACGCGCACGCGTCGATACGCGGTGAAGATCCCGGCCGGCGTCAAGGACGGCACACGCATCCGCATCAAAGGCAGGGGCGAGGCAGGGTCGCGCGGTGGACCGGCCGGGGATCTCTATGTGGTCGTACGTGTGGAGCCGGACCATTTCTTCCAGCGCCGCGGCGACGACCTCGTCCTGGAGGTGCCGATCACCATCAGCGAGGCGGCGCTCGGGACCAAGGTCAGGGTCCCGACGCCGGGGGGCGGCAGCGTGTCGCTCAAGGTCCCACCCGGCAGTCAGGACGGCCGCACCCTCCGCGTGCGCGGGAAGGGCGCGCCGAAGCTCAAGGGCGGGCGCGGTGACCTGTTGGTGCGCCTGCGTGTCGTGGTGCCCGACAAGCTGACGAGGGAGCAGAAGGAACTGCTCCAGAAACTGGGCGAGACGCTGGGTGACCCCAGGGCGGCAGCCTTCGCCCGCGTGTGACGCGTCCTGAGCGCGGCATACTGCACAGGAGTCGACGAAGACGACGGATAAGGTTCGAGGACGACGGATGAGGTTCGAGGACGACATCGACGCTCCGCTGTTCATGATCTCGGTGGCGGCTGAGCTGGCCGGGATGCATCCGCAGACCCTGCGCCTCTACGAGCGCAGGGGTCTGGTGCGCCCGCAGCGCTCGGCGAAGAACACGCGGCGATACTCGCGACGGGACGTCGACCGCTTGCGGCGCATCCATGAGCTGACCGGCATGGGGCTCAACCTTGCGGGGATCGCGCGCGTCCTCGAGATGGAGGATCGCCTCGAGGCCATGGCGCATGAGGTGGACCTTCTGCAGGCGAGGCTCGCGCAGGCGGGGCAGGAGACGCGTAGGGCGGTGGCCGAGGCTGAGCGTGAGCACAGGTTCGACCTCGTGCCGCTGCCCTCAGCGGCGATGGTGCCCGTGTCTGGGCGTCGCCGGCGGCGGAGATGAATCGGCGCCCAGGATCGCGATGACGAGGAGCAGTCCAGGGACGAGAAACGGAAGGCAGTGACCATATGGACGTGAACAAGTTCTCCGAAAGAGCGCGCGAAGCGCTCGAGACGGCCCAAGGAGTGGTGCGCCGTAGCGGCGGCAGTCAGGTGGGGACCGAGCACTTGTTGCTCGGGGTCCTCAGCCTGCCGGGCGGCGTCGTCGACCAGCTCTTCGGCCTCATGAGCATCGACAAGGGCAGCGTGATGACGCGCGCCAACCAGGCGGTCCAGGCCAGCGGCGGCCATGGCGGCGCCGGCGACCAGCTGATGCTCACGCCGCGCGCCAAGGCCGCTCTCGACATCGCCGTCCAGCGCGCGCAGCAGTTGGGCGACCCGTTCGTGGGCACCGAGCACCTGCTGCTCGGCATCCTGCTCGAGGGCGAGGGCCGGGGCAGCGCGATACTGCGCGACAGCGGCGTCACCGAAGATGCCCTCATGCGTGCTTTGAGCCAGGTGCGGTCGTCGGGCGTGGATTATGAGGAACAGGCCACCGGCCAGAGCATGCTGAAGATGTACACGCGGGACCTGACCGCCTTGGCTCGCGAGGACAAGCTCGATCCGGTCATCGGGCGTGACGAGGAGATCAAGCGGGTCATCCAGGTACTGAGCCGGCGTACCAAGAACAACCCGGTGCTCATCGGCGAGCCTGGGGTGGGGAAGACGGCGATCGTCGAAGGACTGGCCCAGAAGATCGTCGCCGGCGACGTGCCCGAGAGTCTGCGGGGCAAGCGTGTGCTCGCCCTCGACCTCGGCGGCATGGTGGCCGGGGCGAAGTATCGCGGCGAGTTCGAGGAGCGGCTCAAGGGCGTCCTCGACGAGATCCAGCGCTCGCGCGACGTCATCCTGTTCATCGACGAACTGCACACCGTCGTCGGCGCCGGTGCGGCGGAGGGCGCGGTCGACGCCTCCAACATGATGAAGCCGCTGCTCGCCCGCGGCGAGCTCCAGGCCGTCGGGGCGACGACGCTCGACGAGTATCGCGAACACATCGAGAAGGATGCCGCCCTTGAGCGCCGCTTCCAGCCGATCCTCGTCGGCGAGCCGAGCGTCGAGGACACGATCGCCATCCTGCGTGGCTTGCGTGACAAGTACGAGGCTCACCACAAGGTCAAGATCACCGACGAGGCTCTCGTCGCCGCGGCGACGCTCTCGGACCGCTACATCAGCGGCCGCTTCCTGCCCGACAAGGCGATCGACCTGCTCGACGAGGCGGCGAGCAAGCTGCGCATCGAGGCGACCATGCTGCCGGCCGACCTGCGCGAGATGGAGCAGCGTCTGAACGAACTCGCCCGCGAGGGGGCGGCGGCCGTACAGACCCAGGACTACGAGCGCGCTGCGCAACTGCGTGACCAGGCGGACAAGATCCAGAAGACCTTCATGCAGGCCAAAGAGGCTTGGCTCGCCGACAAGGGCATCGCCGAGGCCGCCGTCACTGCCGACGACATCGCCGCCATCGTCAGCAAGTGGACCGGCATCCCCGTGCAGCGCCTGCAGCAGGCCGAGGCCGAGAAGCTGCTCGACATGGAAGAGAAGCTCCACGCCCGGATCATCGGCCAGGACCGCGCGGTGACCGCCGTCGCCGAGGCCGTGCGCCGCGCGCGCGCCGGCCTCAAGGATCCCAAGCGGCCGATCGGCTCGTTCATCTTCCTTGGCCCGACCGGGGTCGGGAAGACCGAGCTCGCCCGCGCCCTCGCCGAGTTCCTTTTCGACGACGAAGAGGCGATGGTGCGTCTCGACATGAGCGAGTACATGGAGCGGCACACCGTCTCCCGCCTGGTCGGAGCGCCGCCGGGCTACGTGGGTTACGAAGAGGGTGGACAACTGACGGAGGCGGTGAGACGGCGGCCGTACAGCGTCATCCTTCTCGATGAGATCGAGAAGGCGCACCCCGACGTCTTCAACATGCTGCTGCAGATCCTTGACGACGGGCGCCTGACCGACAACAAGGGCCGTACGGTCGACTTCAAGAACACGGTCATCATCATGACGAGCAACGTCGGCGCTGGGCTCATCCCGCCGGCTGACGAGATGCAACGGCGCTACGGAGAGGTCGAGGCGCAACTGATGGACGCGCTCAAACAGGTCTTCCGCCCCGAGTTCCTCAACCGGGTCGACGAGATCATCGTGTTCCATGCGCTGACGCGCAAGCAGTTGCGGCAGATCGTCGACCTCCTCGTCGAGAAGGTCCGTCGCGAAGTGGCGGGGCAGGGCATGAAGCTCGAGGTGAGCGAAGAAGCCCTGGATCTCATCGCCGAGGCGGGCTACGACGAACAGTTCGGAGCGCGTCCGCTGAAGCGTGCTCTGCAGCGCCTCCTTGAGAACCCGCTCGCCCGCGAGCTCCTGAAGGGGACGTTCAAGGAGGGCGACACGATCCATGTCGGCGTCCGCGACGGAGCGTTGACCTTCAGCTGATGAGAGTGTCTCGCACAAGCCCTGTGCGGCGGTCGAGCGCCCTGCGGGATCCGCGGACGTCTCTCGGGCGGACGCTCGCGAGCGCCGTCGCCGGCCTGCTCGTCCCGCCGCAAGGAGCGACAGGCCGGCGGCAGGCGCTCGCGAGCCTGTGGGGGCGCGTGCGGCGCGGAGGCGAGGTGTCGGCGTTCGCCGGCACGCCGTGTTCCACTGAAGACGAGAAGGTCGCGTCGCGAGCCGCGCCGGCATGCGGGAGCGATGCCCAAAGGGAGGGGGAGTGAGGCGGCGATGAACGGGTCGGTCGGTGATGTGCCACCTTATCTCGACGTCAAGGGGAGCTTCCGCGAGCTGCAGGTCACGGCGTTCGTCGGGCGGTTCAAAGTAGTCGGCGTCGCGAGCTTCGGAGTCGGACTCCGGGCGAGTTCGCGACGCCCGTCGGACTTCCTCCGCTCGGTCGATGACTCGCGTCTGACGCTGGCGGACGCCTCGATCCATGATGCACGCTCGGGCGACCTGCTCGACTCGGCGCCTTTCGTCGTGCTCAACCTCGACAAGGTGGATGTCCTCTACGCGCGCGACGATGTGTCGGCGCCTGCGACACGAGGACAAGAGGCGGGTGGCAGCGCGGTCGAGCCCCTCGGTGATCGGGTCGGGGGTGACGCGGCCGAATCCCGCGACGGCCCGGCCGGCTCGGCGTGACACGCGAGCCCCGGAGGCAGCGAAGGAGGTGGTCACGACGTACACCGTCGACATCCTGATCCCGACGGCCCGTTTCGTCTTCAGCGTGGACGACGGCGTGGTCGATGTCCTCCCCGAGTATCGCTCCCCGGAGGCCTACGCCGTCTATGGGCGGTTGCGCGAAGAGCGCCCCATCGTAGGCATGACGACCTTTCCGAACACGGTGCTGCTGCGCGGCGACCAAGCGCACAGCGAGCCCACGATCCTTATCGATCCCGGTCTGCAGCTCCAGAACGAACCGGTGCTCAAGGCACTCGCCGCGCGGGGCCTCGGGGTCGACGACGTCGACTTGGTCGCCTTGACGCACGCGCACGACGACCACGCCTGCGCGTGCGTCGACCTCCCGTTGCCCGTCGCCGTCCACGAAGCCGAGATCGGCGCTCCCCACTGGCCGGTCGTGGAGGGCATCCTCGGAGCCCACGAGTTGCGCGTGCTCAGGGGCGCCGAAGGGGAACTCGCCCCCGGCGTCCGCTGGGTGCTCACCCCGGGACATACGGCGGGTGGGGTCACGTATGCGGTCGACACGGGCGACGGCCTGACCGTCGTCTGCGGCGACGTCGTCGGGCCGTCGCCCGACGCGTTCCTCGCCATGCGGCCCGATCCGGGTCCCGACGCGGCCGACCTGCTCGCTTCTTGGCGCCGCATCCGCGCTCCGGCGCCGCGATGGGTGATCGCGGGGCACATCCCGCCGTTCAGTCTCCCGGACGGTCGGCTGCCCGGCGGGGAAGGCTGAGAGGACCGGCCTTGCGGAAGGATCGCTGCCGCGAGGCCGGAGCGCCCCTGTGCTAGACTCAGACATCAGGCGTTGTTCCTGGGGAGTCTGCAAATGCCTATTTACGAATACCGCTGTGACGATTGCGAGTCACTCTTCGAGGTCATGCAGAAGATGAGCGACGACCCGCTCGAGGTCTGCGAGCGATGCGGGGGCCGTCTGCGCAAGGTGCTCCACCCGGTCGCCATCCATTTCAAGGGTTCCGGGTTCTACACGACCGACTACGGGCGTGGGTCGTCACATCGCCCACCGAAAGAGAGCGCCGAGGGCGGTCCGAAGACGGACGAGGGCGGCGGCCGGGAGTCGAGCCCTGCTGCGACCGCGAAGTCGGAAGAGAAGTCCGTCCACATGACGGACAAGGCCGCTGCGTCAAGGGCGTCCTGACCCGGAGGAGGCTGGGTGAGCGGCGACGTCCCCGGCGACGACGCGCTCCGCCGCGCGCAGACGACGATGCGCAGCCTCGTGAGCGACGGCGGCTCGGCTCTGCCCGCCCTGAGCGTGGTCGCCGACGCGATCCGCCTCGAGCTCGAGCGCCGCGGCAGCGTCGCCATCCTCTACATCAAGCTCGACCGCTACGGCCGTCTCGAGCACATCTTCGGCTGGCGCATCGTGCGCGAGATCCTCGACGCGGTCGCGGCGAACCTGAGCGGCATGGTCGGCAGCACCCTTCGTCGCATGGACGTCGTCGCCGACTTCACCCTCACGGACGACGCGTTCATCGTCCTTCTGTCCCCTCCACGCTCCGCCGACGTCGTCTCCGCCGACGACCTCACCCTCCTCACGCGGCGGGTGTACGAGCGCCTGCAGTCTCTGCTCCTGAACGATCTGGCCCCTGGCGTCTACGACCGCGTTCACCCCTCGGTGGGCGCGGCGATCCTCGAAGGCGACGACACGCTGACCTTCGAACAGAACCTGCAGCGCGGCGTCGCCCGCGCGATGCAGGCGGCCGACGAGCAGGCGGCCGTTTATGCCGCGGAACTCGAGAAGACCCTGGCCCACTGTATCGATGAGGGCGAGCTCGAGCCTCTGTTCGAGCCGATCGTCGACCTCGAGGCGCGCAGCGCGATCGGGTATCGCAGCAGTGTCCGTGGGCCCTTCTATTCCCCGCTCCGGTTGCCGGACGTCCTCCTCGACGTCGCCCGCCGCTCGACGCTTCTGCCGGCGTACGGCGTAGCGGCCCGCGCGGCGACGGTCGAGGCCGCTGCCGGCATCGGCGCCGACGAGCTTCTGTTCGTCTGGTGCGCCGCGACCGAGTTGCCGAACGCGGCCGTCGTCGCCCTCAGCGAGTTCTACTCGTTGAACCGGTCGCTCGTCCCTCAGCACGTCGTCCTCGAGATCGACGCTGACGAGTTGCGTACCAACACGGCCTCGACGCTGCGCACGCTCGCGAGCGTGCGCGAGATGGGGTTCCAGATCTGCCTCTCCCGGCTCGGGGCGCAACTCACGACGCTCGAGCTCGTCGGCGAGGCGGCCCCCGACTTCATGTGCCTCGATCCCGTCCTGGTCGGCGGCGTCGTCACCGAGCTGACGCCGGTGGAGGTCGTGCAACTCATGGTGCGCTTCGCCGGTCGGGTCAAGGCGCAGCTCGTGGCGAGCGGAGTGCACACGGGGGAGCAGGAGGAGGTCCTGCGCCGCAACGGTGTGGAGCTGTTCTGCGGCGACCTCTATGCGCGGCCCGACACGTGCTTGCCCCGCGTGACCTTCACGCGCTGATCGGCGGACGCGCTCGGCGGCGCTGCGTAGCTCCCGTCAGACGCTGAGCCGGACGGCGCGGTCACCTCCGGAATGGCACGAGTCAGGTATCCGGGCCCCTTCTCAGTCTTCCCGGCTCGTCTTGCGACGTGACGCGCCCGTTCTCCTGCCCGGCGGCACGCCGGTCGCGTCGCGGGTCCTCCGAAGGGCAGACCCCGACCGTGAAGTACAATGCCGGACATGACGCTGCAGCTCCTCCTCACGAACGACGACGGCATCGCCTCACCCGGGATCGCGGCGCTGCGTCGCGCCCTCGAGGGGCTCGGCGAGGTGACGACCCTGGCGCCGGCCCGGGACAGCAGCGCCGTGGCGCGGAGCATCACGGTCGATCGTGCCCTCGACACCAGGCGTACCTCGTTCGGCGACGGCTTCACCGGACTGGCGCTCGACGGGACGCCGTCAGACTGCGTGCGCGTGGCTTTGCTGGGAGTGCTGACGCCGACGCCTGACCTCGTCGTGTCGGGTATCAATCTGGGCTCGAACCTGGGCGCCGACGTGACCTACTCCGGCACCGTCGGCGCCGCCCTCGAGGCGGCGTTGCGTGGCGGCGCGGGCATCGCCCTGTCGGTCGAGAGCACGGAACCTCGCTGGCTCGACGAGGTGGTGCCGTTGGTCCGGGCGATCGTGCGGCGGGCGATGGAAGACGGCGTCCCGCCGCACACGGTCCTCAACGTCAACTTCCCGGACCTTCCGCCGGCCGGGATCCGCGGCGTGCGGCCGGCGCGCCTCGGGGGAGCGAGCTGCCACGACAGTCTGACGCTCGCCGGCGACGGGGAAGGTGTCTATCGAGTCCCGTGCGACGAGCCCGGCGACGGCGACGCCGCGGGGGTTCCCACCGACTTCGACGTCGTGGCCGCCGGGTACATCGCCCTGACGCCGCTGCGTTACGACCTGCTGGATCGCGGACTGCTTGCCCGTCTCACCGCCTGGGACCTCGACGTCGAGGCGGTCGGCAGGTAGCGGGGCGGCGGTGCGCGGCTTCGACCCGGTCCTGTTCGACCTCGATGGAACGGTGGTGGACACCGTCGAGCTCATCGTGCAGTCGTTCCGCCATGCCGTACGCACCGTGCTCGGCGAGGATCTTCCCGATGAGTACATCACCGCCGGCGTGGGGCAGCCGCTCATGACCCAGATGGAGCGCCTTTCCAGGGAGAAGGCGGGGGAGCTCTACAACGTCTACCGCGAGTACAACCACCGTCGGCATGACGAGCTCATCCGGTCGTACGACGGCATCGCCGAAGCGCTCGCTGTGCTCAGGGACGCGGGCCGACGTCTGGGCATCGTCACGTCGAAGAGCCGGGATACGACGGCGATGGCCTTCGCCGCCGTCGGGTTGCGCGACCTGTTCGACGTCGTCGTCACGGCGGACGACAGCGAGCGGCACAAACCTGCTCCCGAGCCTATCTTGCTGTGTCTCAAGCGGCTCCGGGCGGCACCCTCCGATGCAGCAGGGCACGAGCGCGACGCCGGCCGCTCGCCGGCGCCGATCTACATCGGCGACAGTCCGGTCGACATCCGCGCCGGTCGGGCGGCCGGTGTGACCACGGCCGCCGTCGCCTGGGGCGTCTTCTCGCGTGAGGCTCTGCTCGAAGCGGGGCCTGCCTACTGGGTGGAAGAGCCGGCGGAGCTGGTCGACCTGTGCCTGCACGGTCAGGGCTGCGCGGTCGGTCGCTGAGGCGAGGCGATGGACGTCGACGAAGCAGCGAGACGGGCGGCCGAGCTGCGTGCGCAGATCGAGCACCACGCCTATCTGTACTACGTCCTCGACCAGCCCGAGATCAGTGACGCCGAGTACGATGAGCTCTTCCGCGAGCTGCAGAAGCTCGAGGACGAGTTCCCCGAGCTGCGCACGCCCGACTCGCCGACGCAACGCGTCGGCGGCCGGCCCCTGGAACAGTTCGCCCAAGTGCGCCACCGCGAACCGATGCTCTCGCTCGCCAATGCCCGTGACGAGGACGAGCTTCGTGCCTGGGACGCACGCAATCGCCGTCTTCTCGAGGGACGAGGGCTCGACGACGAATCGTTCCAGTACGTCGTCGAGCCCAAGATCGACGGCCTCGCCGTCTCGCTCACCTACCGCGACGGTATCTTGACCGTCGGCGCGACGCGCGGCAACGGATTGGTCGGCGAGGACGTCACCGCGAACCTCAAGACCATCCATGCGATCCCGTTGAGACTTCGCCGTGACCCGCCGCCTTCCATCGTCGAGGTCCGCGGCGAGGTGTACCTGCCGCTGTCCGCCTTCGCCCGTCTCAACGAGGAGCGTGCGGCCCAGGGTCTGCCGCTTTTCGCCAACCCGCGGAACGCCGCCGCGGGGTCTATCCGCCAGCTCGACCCCGCGGTCGCCGCCTCGCGCCCCCTGTCGATCTTCTGTTACGGCATCGGCGGCAGCGAGGGTCTCACCCTCGCCACCCACCACGAGGCGCTGGAGTGGCTGCGCGGGCAAGGCTTCCGCGTCAACCCCGACATCGCGCTCGTCGACTCGATGGACGAAGTCGTGGCGCGCTGCGTGTGGTGGGAGCAACGACGCGGCGAGCTGGATTACGACATCGACGGCGCGGTCGTCAAGGTCGACTCGTACAGGCTGCAGCGCGCTCTGGGCACCGTCGCCCACGACCCGCGTTGGGCGATCGCCTTCAAGTTCGCCCCCACGACGGCGATCACGCGTCTCCGTGAGATCGCCGTGAGCGTGGGCCGAACGGGCGTCCTGACACCGTTCGCGATCCTCGACCCGGTCAACGTCGGCGGCGTGACGGTCGAACGTGCGACCCTGCACAACGAGGACGATATCCACCGCAAGGACATCCGTCCCGGGGATGACGTGATCATCCAGCGCGCCGGTGATGTCATCCCCCAGGTCGTCGGCCCCCTGCTTACCGGCGAGACGATCGAAGACGGACGCCGTGTGTCACGCGCGGCACGGCACGAAGCCTTGCCGGAGTGGCACATGCCCGAGAGATGCCCAGCCTGCGGATCTCGAGTCGTGCGTGAGGCTGGCGCTGTGGCGGTACGCTGCCCGAACCGCTCATGCCCGGCGCAGATCGTCGAGAGCATCAAGCACTTCGTGAGCAAGGACGCCATGGACATCGATGGCCTCGGCGAGGAGGCCGTCAGCGCACTGCACCAGGCGGGGATCATCGAGAACGTCGCCGACCTCTATGACCTCGATCTCGAGAAGCTGGCGACTGTGTCCATCTTCACGCGCAAGCAAAGAGGCCCCGATGGCCGGGAGGTCGTCGTGCCCGGCAAGCTCGCCGAGAACGTGCTCGCGGCGCTGGAGGCGTCGAAGGAGCAGCCGTTCGCGCGCGTGCTGTACGCGCTCGGCATCCCGCACGTGGGCGCGGTCACCGCGCGCGCCCTCGTCGAGCACTTCCGGACCATGGACCGACTGCAAGCCGCCTCGCCCGCGGAGTTGGCCGCCGTGCCCGGCGTGGGCGCGGTCGTCGCCGAGGCGGTGCGGCAGTACCTCGATGACCCGCGCAACCAGGAGACCATCACGCGCCTCCGCGCCAAGGGATTACGGTTCGCCGAGGAGGAGGGACCGCAGACTCGTCGCCCCCTGGAAGGTCGCACGTTCGTGCTGACGGGCCGTCTGCAGGGACTCACCCGTTCTGAGGCGCAGGCTCGTATCGAGGCGCTCGGCGGGCGCGTGAGCAACACGGTAGGGAAGGCCACCGATTATGTCGTCGTCGGGGAAGATCCCGGATCCAAGCTCGACAGGGCGCGCGAGCTCGGGGTCCGGGTCATCGACGAAGAGGCCTTCGCGGATCTTCTGCGGGGCAGCGGCCAAGAACCCTTCTGATTCGCGTTCGGGCGGTCGTGTGGGCGGGGTGACGGGGCGCCAGATCGAAGTCGAAGCTCACCAGACCGCATCACCATGGGCAGGGTCGACGCTCCTCTCGCTTCAAACGGCGTGATCTTCCGCTGATGTCGTGCTCTCACGTCGGTCCTACGGTCGGTCTGGGACGCTTCCCATCTCCAAGAAGCGCGCTGCCGGCGTCCAGCGCCGGCGCCTCCTATCTTCTGGTCCGCCCCGGCCCCGGGCGGACCGATGTCCGCGGCCGGGGCCGGCCGCAGTAGGCGGCCCTTGCCAGCCCCGGGCGCCTCTCTCTTTCGCCCGCGGGCCCTCTGGCCGCTCCCACCCACTCTCTCTTCCGATGGATCTCCTTGCCGGTCCAGACACCAGGCTCGCACTGCGCGGAGCGGTTCAGGGCCACACCCTCGGGCCCGAAGGACATGGGCGCCGCGGACATGATGCCGCGGCCGCCGGGCGCAGTGTTCCTGTTCGGCGAAGGACGGAAAGCGGATAGCGAAGGGCGGAAAGCGGATAGACTTCTCGGGCGTGAGCCGGCGTAGCTCAGTTGGCAGAGCAGCCGCCTTGTAAGCGGCAGGTCGGCGGTTCGAGCCCGCCCGCCGGCTCCAGCAGGCTGTGCCTTGTCCTTCGCCTCGACGAGGCGCGGCCAGGGTGCGGCTGGCTGGCACTGTGCGGACCATCAAGAGAGCCCGAGGCGCGGGCCTCGCCAGGGTGCCGCAGTATCGTCTGCTGGGGCTGCCGCAGACCCGGTGGCGCCGGTGACGACGGGTACGGTAGGCTACCGTCCTGACTCCGGTCCCGACGACGTGCTGGAGGTGATGCTGTTGGAACCCAAGATCCCGACGCGAATGGGTGACGGCGCGCTCGTCGAGATGACGCGCTCCGAGATCAAGGCCGATCTCGAAGAGGGCACGCAGATCGCGGCCAAGAAGGCGAAGGTCGCGGAGCTCACCCAAGACGAGCTCGACCATCTGCTCGACATCTACGCCTCGCCGGCGCGCTTCGCCGCCGTCGACATCGGCGACGAGGTCGTGCTCAGCAACGACGGCACCGGCACCAAGTATGTGGGCAGCGTCGGCGCCGACCTGCAGACCTACGAGCAGGTGGTCGGCGTCGACATCGTCGAACTCTGGCAGACCGACTACTCCTACAAGGCCGTCAAGACGAACGTCCACCACGAAGCCCAGTGGATGAAGATGGCCCAACTGCTCGTCACGAACCCGGTGCAGTACGGGGCGATGCCCGACCTGGGACGTTACTCGGCCCCCGACGGGCCGTTCCCCAACTGGTCCGAGCTGCTCCCCCTGGGGAAGATCGACGAGGCGCGCCGCTCGCAGGAAGAGGCCGCGGCGGTGCTCGTCGACGACATCGAGTTCGTCGCCGACCACCTCGTCGCGGCCGGCGCCGACGGCATCGACATGGACACGACCGGGGCGGCCGGCGACTGCGACTTCCTCGCCGCCCTCGAGGCCTGCGAGCGGCTGCGTGCCAAGTACCCCGACCTCGGCATCGAGATCGGCATGGCGGGCGAGTTCGTGATCGGCATGCACGGCCAGGTCACGCATCGCGGCACGCGCCTCGCTGGCCTCTGGCCGAAGGCCCAGTTGGAGCTCGTGCAGCAGGCCGGAGCGAGCATCTTCGGGCCCTGCGTCAACATCAACACGGGCAAGTCGACCGCTTGGAACATCGCCCGCGCGATCACCATCATCAAGCCCTGCATGGAGATCGCCGAGATCCCCATCCACGTTAATGTGGGCATGGGCGTCGGCGGGGTGCCGACCTGCGCCTACCCGCCGGCCGACGCCACCTCGCGGGCGGCGAAGGCGTTCGTCGAGATCCTGCGCATCGACGGCTACTAGGCGGGTACCGGCGACGCCCAGGGCATGGAGGGCGCGCACGCACACGCCGCGGGCATGGGCGGTTACCGGACGGCCGGAGACCTGGTCGCCCGGATGCAGATGGCCCGCAGGATGCGTCTCGGTGAAGCGAAGCGTTACGTGGCCGACAAGCTCGGCTGCTCCGTGCGCGATCTGTCCGACCCGGTGGCCATGGAGACCATCCGGGTCGACCACGGCCTCGGCACGCTGGCCTGCACCTCGGCAGTCCATCCTGCCGAGCCCGGCATGATCGAGGCGAAGTTCAACATCAGTGAGCTGCTCGACGTGCCGATCAACTCGGTCGCGCGCTTCAAGGACCGCGTCGGTCTGCAACGATAGTCATGCACGGGCCGGCGGCGGGCGGGAGGTCCGCCCCCGACGAGCCCGGATGCGAGAAGACGGAACGGTCGGGCGGGGCGCCGCGGTGGCGGCGCCCCGCCCGACCTGCGCGCGGATGACCGAGGATGCGACAGACCGGCATCAACTCGTCCGCGAGGCCTGCTCCGTGCCTCACTCGTGGGCCGGTCTACGCGGATGACGTGCATAATGATGAGGAGGCGGCTTGTGTGCTCCGGGGCGCGTACGTAGAATGACACACCCTCTCAGCGAAAGGAGAACGATGCGTCGTGCACGTACCCTGGCCGCGTTGTCTGCGCTGGCCGCCGTCCTGGCCCTGTCTCTCTCCCTCGTCGCCTGCAGTGGCTCGGACGAGGGCGACGGCGGCGACGCTTCCGCGAGTCCACAGGCTCAGGCCTATACCATCGGCATCACCCAGATCGTCACGCATCCCGCCCTCGATGCGTCCGTGGAGGGTTTCAAGCAGGGTCTGGCCGAGAAGGGCTTCACCAACGTCACCTACGAAGTCAAGAACGCTGAGGGCGACATGGCGACGGCCTCGAGCATCGCCCAGGCTTTCGCCAGCGAGGATCTCGACCTCATCCTGGGCGTGGCGACGCCCACGTCGCAGGCGGTCGCCAAGGCCGTCACTACGACCCCGATCGTGTTCACCGCCGTCACGGACCCGGTCGGCGCCGGTCTCGTCGACGACCCCGAGGCGCCGGGCGCCAACGTCACGGGCGTGAGCGACATGCTGCCGGTCAAGCCGCACCTGGATCTCATCAAACAGATCGTGCCGGACGTCAAGACGATCGGTGTGCTGTACAACGCGGGCGAGGCTAACTCGGTGTTCTCCGTCGAGCAGGAGAAGAAGGCCGCGGCGGCCATGGGGCTGAAGGTCGTCGAGGCCACGGCAAGCAACTCCTCCGAGGTCAAGGCGGCTGCCGACTCCCTGGTCGGCCGCGTCGATGCGATCTCCGTGCTCACCGACAACACCGTGGTGTCCGCGCTCGAGAGCGTCGTCAAGGTGTGCCAGCAGAACGACATCCCGCTCATCTCGGGAGACACCGACAGCGTGAAGCGCGGTTCTGCAGCGGCGTACGCGTTCGACTATAAGGACCTGGGCGTGCAGGCGGGGTACATCGCGGCGGAGATCCTCAGCGGCACGCCGATCGCCGAGATCCCGGTGCAGTTCGCTGAGTCCCTGCAACTGTCCGTCAACCCCGCTTCGGCGAAGGCCATGGGCGTCACCCTGCCCGAGGACGTCCTCGCGAAGGCGGACAATATTTTCGGAGAGTGACCGGCGCCGCGTCGGGTGACCAGCGGCGCGTGGTGTAATCGACCGACAGAGGCAGGGGCTGAAGCCCCTGCCTCTGTCACGGATGTTCGGAGCCATCTGACGTGGAAGCGATCATCACGAGCGGATTGGAGCAGGGCCTCCTGTACTGCTTCATGGTGCTGGGCGTGTACATCACCTTCCGCGTGCTGGACTTCCCCGACCTGACTGTGGACGGCAGTCTCCCGTTGGGGGCTGCGGTGACGGCGGCGATGATCTCCGGCGGGCAGTCTCCGTGGACGGCGACCCTGGCCGGTGTGGCGGCGGGGCTCTGCGCCGGCTTCGTCACCGGCATCCTGCACTTGCTGCTCGGCTTGGGGTCGAGCGGCAGCGCCGCCGCCAACTACGGCGCCAAGCTTCTGGCCGGCATCCTCACCATGACCGGCCTGTACACCGTTAACCTGCGGGTGATGGGCAAGAGCAATACGCCGCTCCTCGGCCTGGACGGCGTGTTCGAGCAGATCGAGGATCTGTTCGGCGTCGCGATGAGCGGGTGGAACCTCATCATCGCCCTTGTTGCGCTCGCCGTGATCGTGAAGTACGTCATCGACTGGTTTCTGCGCACGGAGTTCGGACTCTGTCTACGGGCCACGGGCGACAACGAGCAGATGATCCGCGCCATGGGCACCAACACGGCCTTCACCCGCATCGTCGGCCTCGGCATCGCCAACGCCCTCGTCGCCCTCACCGGCGCCCTGGTAGCTCAGCAGCAGGGGTTCGCCGACGTCGGCATGGGAATCGGCACCATCGTCGCCGGCCTGGCCGGCGTCATCATGGGCGAGGTGCTCTTCGGTGAGCGCAGCGTGAGTTGGGTGCTGTTCAGCGTGATCGGCGGCTCGATCGTGTATCGGCTGCTCATCGCCGTGAGCCTGCGGCTAGGCATCGCGCCCACGGACCTCAAGCTCCTCACCGCCGTCCTCGTCGTGATCGCGCTGTCGATCCCGACGGTCCGCAAGAAGGTGGTGCGTATATGAGCCGGCCCGCCAGTCTGGAACTGCAGGCGGTGCGCAAGGTCTTTTTCCCGGGCACCGCCAACGAGGTCGTGGCCCTGAACGGCATCGACCTCGAAGTTCCTGTGGGCCAGTTCGTCAGCATCATCGGGTCGAACGGGTCCGGCAAGTCGACGCTCCTCAACACGATCGCGGGCATGTACCCGGTGAGCTCGGGCTGTGTCCTGCTGGACGGTGTAGACGTCACTCGGCAACGCGAGTTCCAGCGCAGTCGTCTGATCGGTCGCGTCTTCCAGGACCCTACGGCGGGGACCGCTCCCAGCATGACGATCGAAGAGAACCTGGCGATCTCGTTCATGCGCGAACGTCGCAGCGGCTTGCGTCTCGGCGTCACAAACCGGCGCCGCGAGTTCATGCGTACGCATCTGGAGCCTCTCGGCATGGGCCTCGAGCATCGTCTCAAGGCCCAGGTCAACAAGCTCTCCGGGGGTCAACGGCAGGCGATGTCGTTGCTCATGGCGACGGAGTCCGAGCCGAGCATCCTCCTTCTGGACGAGCATACGGCGGCGCTCGATCCCAAGGTCGCGGCGACCATCATGGACCTCACCGCGAAGATGGTCTCGGAGCGGGGCCTCACGACGCTCATGGTGACCCACAACATGGAGCTGGCGCTGCGCTACGGCGAGCGGCTGATCATGATGCACGAGGGCCGCGTGGTGCTGGATCTCGGCCCGACCGAGAAGGAGGCCCTGCAGGTGAGCGACCTCATCGACATGTTCCACAAGGTCGCCGGTGAGGCCTTCGCGGTCGACCGACTGCTCCTCGAGTAGGGCGCGGCCGGCGGCGCGCCAGCTAGTAGGGCGCGACCGGCGGCGCGCCAACTTCGTGCGCCCCCGGTGTGACGTTCGTCCAAGAATCCGCCGTTGCTCCCGCCGCGGCGCAGTGACTACGATGCTTGCGGACGCAGGGTGGGCCGGCGGTCCCTTCGCCCGGCCCTCAGGCCGAAAGGGGGCACGTGGAACCGAGGATCCCGACGCGCATGGCCGACGGCTCCCTCATCGAGCTGACGCGATCCGAGATCAGGACGGAACTCGAAGGCGGGGTCGACGAGGCCGTCCGCCGGGCCAAGGTCGATCCGCTCGCCGCGGATGAGCTCGACCATCTCCTTGCCATCTTCGCCTCGCCGGCGCGCTTCACCGCGGTCGACATCGGCGACGAGGTCATGCTGAGCTTCGACGGCACGGGGGCGGCGCAGTTCGACCGTATCGCAGGCCTGCTGCTCTACGAGCAGTGTCTGGCCTCGGACAGTCTGGAGCTCTTTCACCAGGACTACTCGTACAAAGCCGTGAAGACGCTCGTCCCGCACGAGCAAGCGGCCATGAAGGAGGCCCAGGAGCGCCTGACGATCCCGGTGCACTACGGGGCGCAGCCCGATCTCGGACGGTACTCTGAGCCCGACGGGCCGTGCCGCAACTGGTCGACGCTCCTGCCCGAGCTGCGCATCGACGAGGCGCGCACGGCTCAGGAAGAGGCCATGGAGCTGGCGACGGCGGACATGGTGCACGTCGCCGAGGCGCTCTGGGAGGCGGGCGCCGACGGCGTCAACTTCGACACCGCCGGCGCCGCCGGCGACGCCGACCTGCTGGCGACGTTGCGCGCAGTCGAGACACTGCGCTCCCGCCACCCAGACATGGGGATCATGGTCGGCATGGCGGCGGAGCGCGTGCTCGGGACTCACGGCGAGCTCGAGTTCCACGGCATGCGCGTCGCCGGCCGGTGGCCGGCGGGACAGCAGGAGCTCGTCCAACAGGCCGGCGCGACCATCTATGGGCCGGCGGTCAACGTCAACACCGGCCGCAGTCTCGCCTGGAACACGAGTCGCGCCCTGACGCTCGTGAAGCCGTGCGTGGCCGGCGCACGCATCCCCGTCCACATGAACGTGGGGATGGGGGTCGGTGGCGTGCCGATGGCCATGGTGCCGCCCGTCGATGCGGTCTCGAGGGTGTCGAAGGCGACCGTCGAGGTCCTGCGTCTGGACGGCCTGTAGGTCGGGACGGGAGACATCTTCGGCATGCCCGTGGCACACGGTGTCGCCGCAGGGATGGGTGGCATGCGCGCTTCCGGAGATCTGGTAGCGCGCCTGCAGATGGCCAGAGGTATGCGGCTCGCGGAAGCCAAGGCCTACGTCGCCGACAGGCTCGGCGTCGCTGAGGGCGATCTCTCCGACTGCGCCGCGATGCAGGAGGTCCGCGGCGACCTGGGGCTCGGGCGGATCGCGGACGGGGAGGCTCCCCGTCCGTTCGACCCGAGCCCCGCCGAGGCCAAGGCGGCCATCTCGCGCCTGCTGGAGTTGCCGATCAACAGCGTCGAGCGGCGGCGAGTGCACGGCGCCGCCTGAGACTCAGGTGCCGGGACTCCCGCTGAGCCTACGGGCGCGGGGGTCCGCGCGCACAGGGACGTGGGCTCTCGCGTCGAACCCTGCGGGGGCCGAGCACTTGAGGCTCTTCTACAGGAGGTCGTGCCATCGCGCTCGCCGAGTCGATGATCGTCGCTGTCGCCTTCGCCGCGTTCTACCTGGCTGTGCGTGTCGCGGCGATCGACCGGCGTGTCGACGCCCTTCACCGCAGATCGTCCACCGTGCTCGCGTGCGCCGCGCTCGCCGTGGCCGTGTTCTTCACCGTCGACTTGCTAACCTCGGCGAGTGAGGAGCCGGCCGCCTTGCGGTCGCTGGAGCTCGGTCTCGCGGCGTTGATAGTTGTGACGCTCACCGTGGGCTTCTACTTCCTGTACGGTCAGGAATACGCTCGCGTTCGCGCCCTGCGTGACGCCTCGGTCACCCATCAGGCGCGCTCGCGCCGGTTGGAAGCCATCGTGGACCTCAGTAACCGACTGCGCGCGACGCTCGACACTTACGAGGTCGCGGAGATCGCCGCCGACACGGTCCGCGACACGCTGCAGTTCCGGGAGACGGCCCTCTACTTGCGACAGGACGGCGGCGACGATGCTTACCGGGCTGCTGCCGTGTTCGGGCAGGACCCAGAGTACGACGAGGTCGTGCGCGAGCGGACGATCCCCGGCGCCGTCGTTCGCGGCCTCCTCCGCGACGAGTTCCGCCACGGCGACTGCTGCCTCATCGACCATACGCGCTACACGATGTCCCCAGAGGAGGAGTTCTACTTCCCATCGGGGCCGCTTCCTGATCTCGGCCCGGGCATGTTCCACCCTGACGACGCGCTCTTCGTGCCGCTGTTCGACCGCGGACACGAGATGATCGGGTTGTTCGACGTCTACGACCCCGTCGACGGGCGCATCCCGGACGAGGCGACCCTCCAGATGCTCCAGGTGTTCGCCAACGTCACGGCGAGCGCCCTCGAGAACGCGTGCGCCGCCGAGGATCTGCGGCGGCGCGCCGTGACGGACGGCCTCACGGGCCTGTATAACCACCGGCACTTCCAGGAGACCTTGGCCGCCGAGGTCCAGCGCGCCGACCGCTACGGTCTGGCGTTCACCCTCCTCATGATGGACCTCGACCGTTTCAAGACGGTCAACGACCGCTTCGGACACCCGCACGGCGACCAGGCGTTGCAGGAGGTGGCCGCGGTCCTGCAGCAGAACGCGCGGGCGAGCGACTTCGTCGCCAGGTACGGCGGGGAGGAGTTCGTCATGCTGGTCCCGGGCACGACGGTAAAGCAGGCCGGCGCGCTCGCCGAGCGCATCGCCCAAGGGGTCCGCGACATCGTGCTCGAGGTCCCGGACCCGCCGCCGCTGTCGATCAGCGTCGGGATGGCCGACTACCCGGTCTGCGGCCGCGACCGCGAGAGCCTCATCGCGGCCGCCGACGCGGCGCTGTTGTTCGCCAAGCGTTCGGGACGAGACATGGTGGCCGACTTCTCTGAGATCTCGCTCGTCGAGCTCGACCAGGAGTCGTTGGAGGGCCTTTCGTTCAGGCTCGAGAGAGCCGACCTGGAGACGCTGGAGGCGCTGGCCGGAGCGGTCGCGATGCGCGACGCGTTCGCCGACCGTTCGGCGGCGTGTGTCACCAACGCGGCGCGGTGTCTTGCGGAGGCGCTCGGGCTGGGCGACGCGGAGCGCGACCTCTTCGCGACCGCCGCCGTGGTCTACGACATCGGCAAGGTCGCCGTCCCTATCGACGTGTTGAACCGCCGTGGCGAACTCAGTCCCGAAGAGCGGGCGACGATCAGGCGTCATCCGAAGGTCGGCAAGCGTCTGCTCGAGAGCGTGATGCGTCTGCGGGGCGCGTTGCCGGCCGTCGTCCACCATCATGAGCGCTGGGACGGCACGGGATACCCCGACGGTCTCAAGGGCGAGGAGACCCCGCTCCTGGCGCGGGCGATCGCGCTCTGCGACGCGTACCAGGCGATGGTCGTCGACCGTCCGTATCGCAAGGCGATGTCCCAGGCGGCCGCCTTCGCGCAGTTGCGCGCAGGCGCGGGCACGCAGTTCGACCCGTATCTCGTCGAGGTGTTCGTCGGGGCGATGCAGAGGCAGGGCGCGGCCCACTGAGTCCACGGGCCGCGCCGCTCGTCATCTGACGGCTCTCACGCCTCCGGCCACGTCGAGGCGTGGATGTCCATGACCTTGTGCAGCAGCTCCACGGCGTCGTCGTGCGGGCGCTGGAACGAGTTGCGCCCCATGATGGTGCCGAAGCCGCCGCCCAGGGCCGTCTGACGGTTCTCCTCGAGGACCTCGTCGACGCCCTTGGCCTCGCCGCCCGAGAAGATCACGATGCGCCGGCCGGCGAAGGCGCCCTGGATGACGTGCTTCACGCGATCGGCGAGCGTGTCGAGCTTCGTGCCGGACTTCTCGAGCGCCTCCGCCGCCTTCTTGTCCCATGGCGCGTGCACGGGCGGCTTGACCTTGATGATGTCGGCGCCGAGCTGCGCCGCGATCTGGGCCGCATAGGCGCTGACGTCGACTGCGGTCTCGGCCTCTTTGGGGATCACGCCGCGCGGGTAGCTCCAGACGACGACGGCGAGACCGGCGGCCTTCGCCTCGGCGGCGAGCTCGCGCAGCTCCTCGTACATCTCGGTGCGGGCGCCTGAACCGGGGTAGATGGTGAACCCGATGGCGCCGGCGCCCAGTCGGAGAGCGTCGTCGACGCCCGCGGTGACGGCGGGCAGCGGCGCCCCCTCGGCTGTGTACAGCAGGTCGTGGTTGTTCACCTTGAGGATGAGCGGGATCTGGCCGGCGTATTCCGCGGCGCCCGCCTCGATGAAGCCGAGCGGCGCCGCGTACGCGTTGCAACCGGCGTCGATGGCGAGCTGGAAGTGGTAGCGCGGGTCGTAGCCGGCCGGGTTGGGGGCGAAGCTGCGCGCCGGACCGTGCTCGAAGCCCTGGTCGACAGGAAGGATCACCAGCTTCCCGGTGCCGGCGAGGCGGCCGGTCATGAGCATGCGGTAGATGTTCGCCTGCACGCCCGGGTTCTCGGATGCGTACCAGGACATGATCTCCTTGACCCTGGGACTGGCTGTGGTCATCAGTGTCACCCTCCTCGTTCATCCGTTCGCCACGGTGGCGCAAGGCGGCGCCGCGACGATGTCGTGTGCGTCCACTTCGGGGGCGGCGCGCACGCGGTGCGCGCCGCCCCCGAAGTCTCTCAAGTGGGGTCCCGCGGGTCAACGCGGCGGACACGGCATGCCGTGTCCGCCGCGTTGACCCGGCCCTTGGTCCGACGTCGCATCAGCCACTGCCTGTGGCTTCGGCAGAGGGCCGCCGAGCGCAGTGTCGTCACCGGCGGCGATGCGCCCGCGAGCGCGTTGCCGTGGGCTCCGTGACGTTCCGCGGTGACGGTAGTACTCTCAGGGCATCTGTTCGAAACGGGGCCAAGGCCGCATGGAGTCTCGCGCGGTCTCCTCTGGAAGGGGGCATGGGGATGAAGGGGCCTTTGTTCAGGACCGCTTCTATCATCGCCGTCGTAGTCGCGTGCACGTGCATGGCGTTTGCAGGTGCCGCGTTCGCGTCGCCCGCGACGGCGGGCCAGGCACAGTGGACGTTCGTCGTCTACATGTGCTCGGACAACGACCTCGACGAGTGGGGCGCGCTCGACACGGAGTGGCTCATGAGCGCGCCGGCGAGCGACGAGGTGGACTTCCTGGTCCTGTGGGACACGTCCACCGGCCCCGCCCGCCTGTTCAAGGCCTCCCACGGCGAGATGACGGAGCTCAGCGATTTCGCTCTTGACGGTGTCGAGGTGAACATGGGCGACCCGGCGACGCTGGTCGCCCTGCTCGACTACATGGAGGCGACGTTCCCGGCCGACAAGGTCGCGCTCACGTTGTGGGACCATGGCGACGACTTCACCGGCATCTGCAGCGACTACGACACGGCGGGTGGCGTCGACCTCGACAAGCTGTCGCACCAGGAGATCAGCGACGCGCTCTCCGGCCGCGACGTCGACATCATCGCCGGCGACGGCTGTGGTATCGGCGTCATCGAGGCGGCCTGCGAATACGTCGCGCGGGGCGTGACGGCCGAATGGTTCGTCGCCAACGAGAACTACGTCCCTCTCGAGGGCTTCCCGTACGACACGATCGCCGCGGACCTCGTCGCCGACCCGGGCATGACGCCGGAGGAGCTGTCGCGCGACATGGTCGGGCGCTACGACGAGCTGTACCGTAAGGGGTGGCTGACCGAGCTGTCCGCCATCCGGCTCTCCGCCATCCCGGCTGTGACGGACGAACTCTGGGACGTCACCGATCTCCTCAAGGCCGACATGAAGAGGTATCGGGGGCTCGTCGCGGCCGGCAAGGCCAAGGCGACGATGGGCTGGTCGCAGTACGGGTGGGAGGCCTTCGTCGACCTACCGACGCTCTTCGAGGTCGTGCACCGCAGGGCGCCGGCCGGATCGGCGCTGAAGGCCGAGACGGCGGAGCTGCTCACCGCCATCGACGTCGCCGTGCCGTACGTGGGGATGTCGCCGGTGGGCGACGTCTGGCCGTTCGGCGGCATCGCGGTCTTCTTCCCCGGCGCTGAGGGCGCGTACGTGCACAACACGTTCTGGCGCGGCTCGCTGTACCCGACGATGCAGTTCGCCCGGGACGGCTGGCTCGACTTCCTGGGGGCGTACTTCGGCGGGGCGCGGCGGAAGGCTGCCATGCGCCGGTGAAGGTCTGCGCCGGGAGGGCGACGCCATGGGTGTGTTCAAGGTGCTGGCAGCCTCGGTCCGGGACTTCGGCCTCGTCGACACGCTCGACCGGCTGCCGTTGTGGGCGCTCTCACCGCTGACGCGCTCGCGCCTGCGGCGGCGCAAGCTGGCACAGTCGTCCCAGGACGGCTTCGACGAGGCCCACGGCACGGACACCGCCGCCATCCTGGTGGGGCGTGAGCACGGTCTGGGCGTCAGCGATGGCGGACACGTCGTCTCGCGCTACGAGACGAGCAGCGAGACCGCGATCCGGCTGGCGCTCGACAGCCTCCCGATCGACCCTTCGGGGTTCACGTTCGTCGACCTGGGATGCGGCAAGGGCAAGCCGCTGATGGTCGCGGCGAGCTACGGGTTCCGGCGGCTGGTCGGCGTCGACATCTCGCCGGTCTGCATCCAGGCGGCGCGCCGGAACATCGAGCGGTACGGGCCGGAGCCGATCGACGCCTCCCGCGTCGAGCTCCGCGTCGAAGATGCGGAGGACTTCGAGTTCCCTGACGATCCTCTCGTGGTGTACCTGTTCAACCCCTTCCCGCAGTCGGTGGTCGAGAGCGTGATCGCGAAGCTGGAGGAGAGCCTGAGCCGCACGCCGAGAGAGGTCACGATCGTGTACATGAACCCGACTGCGGCCGCCGCCGTCAGGCGGTCGGCGTTCTTCCGGAGGATCCCGACGATCGCCGACCGCATGCCCTCGGCGGCCGACGGCCTGCCCCGGTACCAGCGGGCGGCCGTGTTCGTGCACGCGCCGGGGTGAATGGAACCTGACGAGCCGGAGTCACCGAACGAGCCGGAGGCGCCGAGTGGGCGAGAGGCGCCGAGTGGGCGAGAGTCGCCGAATGGGCGAGAGTCGCCGAACGAGCCGGAGCAGGGGAGTGGAGCCGACGCGGGGAATCGAACCCCGGACCCCATCATTACGAGTGATGTGCTCTGCCAGCTGAGCTACGTCGGCTCGGGGCCCAAGGATTGTAGGGCACGGGGGCGGCGGGCGCAAAGCGCCCGCCGCCCCCGTGCCGCTCGGGAGAACGGTGCCGCTGCGGGTCTCATGCTGTGGGGTGGACACTCCAGAGGCCGGCGTCGCGGCATCGGCGCCGGCGCGGGCCAGGCGGGCGCCGAGGGACGATGATGCAGACGCATGACGAGCCGCACGCGGGGCCGCCGATCCGCGTACTGCTCGTCGACGACCGCACCATCTTGCGGGCCGACGTCCGCGCTGCTCGGGGGCGAGCCGCCGTCCGTGCCCGCGTGCGCCACTCGTCCGATCCGGCGTTCGCGCTGCTCGGGGCGAGCCTGACATCGGGGTGGCCGGGGAGGCGGCCGACGGCAGGGAGGCCGTCGCGAAGGCCGACACGTTGCGCCCGGACGTCGTTCTCATGGACGTCGTCATGCCCGGCATGAACGGCCTCGAGGCCACCCTCCTGATCGAGCGGCATCACCCGGAGGTCAAGGTCCTCGTCCTCAGCATGTACGACGACGAGGAGTATGTGCAGCAGCTCATCCAGGCCGGCGCGTCCGGCTACGTCCTGAAGAGCATCTCCGGCGACGACTTCGTCGTCGCAATCCGCGAGGTGCACGGCGGGTCGTCGTTCCTTGGCCCGGCGGCCGCCGCGAGCCTCGTCGAAGACTACGTCCGCCGGTCCCCGGCCGGGCCGCGAGCGCCGACCTCGATGTACTTACCGCGCGCGAACGCAAGGTGCTCGCGCTGATCGCCGACGGCAAGAGCGACCTGGCCGTCGCCGAGGCGCTACGCCTCAGCCGCAAGACGGTGGAGAGCCACTGCGCAAACATCATGCGGAAGCTCGGGCTGCATGACGTCACCGGCCTGGTCAAGTACGCTTTGCGCAGCGGTCTGACGAGGCTCGACGCCCCGCCATCGAAGGGGTGACGCGTGGCTCGACATCCCGTCCTTTCCGGAGGGTGGGAGAGGCGTCCGCTGTTTCATCCGGTCCGCCTCTCTGGCGTGCTACCCTATCCTTGGTCGGATCAGGCTCCATTCCGGCGGCGGCCAACCGACTTCTTGTACAGAAAGGTCCAAGGCGGCCGATCCGTCGTCGTGGTACCTTGTATGCTGTGGGAGTAGAGCCTGAAGACCGCAGTCTGCGCGGCCGGGTCCCGCCACCGAGGTCCTCATGAGGTCCCCGCTCTCCGCGCCCTTGCGGGACGGCGGGGCTTGTCATACACGCCGCTCAGTTGACTGACTGGAGAGGGGAATGACGGAACTAGCGACCACTCCGCAAGCAAAGGAGCTCCATCGGCGGTTCACCGAGGACGTCATGTCCATGCCGGCCGGCGAGAAGATCAAGATCTGCCAGCAGTGCGGCACGTGCACAGGGTCCTGCCCCACGAGCTCGATGATGGACTACGGGCCGCGCGAGGTCATCGCCGCGTTCCGCGCCGGCATGATCGACAAGGTGGTGAAGAGCAACACGATCTGGCTCTGCACCTCGTGCTACTCGTGCACCGTCCGCTGCCCGGCGGGCATCAAGATCACCGACCTCATGTACGAGCTGAAGCGCCTGGGCATCAAGTACGACCTGCTGCCCAAAGACACGAGGAACCCGGCGATGACCAGGTACTTCATCGACAACGTGCTCAAATATGGGCGCAACCACGAGGTCGGCCTGATGGCCAGGTTCATGCTCGCCAAGGACTGGTCCATGCCGTTCAACTTCGCCGGCCTCGGCATCAAGCTGTTCACGAGCGGGCGTCTGCCGCTCCTTCCCAAACAGATCCGCGGCAAGGAAGAGATCGCCAAGATGACCGCCTACCTCGACGCGCAGGAGGCGAAGCTCCAATGAGGTACTTGTACTACCCGGGCTGCTCGGCCGAGTCGACGGGCATGGCCTACGACATCAGCACGCGAGCCCTCATGGAGAAGCTCGGCGTCGAGCTCGTCGAGCTCGACGACTGGAACTGTTGCGGGGCGACGAGCTACTTCTCGGTCCGCGAGCTCGACTCGTTCGCCATCGCCGCGCGCAACCTGGCTATCGCTCAGCAGCAGGGCGACGAGGATCTCTGCGTGATCTGCAACGCCTGCTACACGACGCTCGCCAAGACCAACCGGTACATGGCCGACAGCCCGCACGTGCGGGAGCAGGTCCAGGGCGCGCTGAAGGCGGTCGGTCGCAGGTACGACGGCACCAAGCCGGTGCGCCACATCATGGACGTCCTCGTCAACGACGTCGGCCTCGAGGCCATCAGCGAGAAGGTCGCCCGTCGTCTTACCGGCATCAAGGTCGCGCCGTACTATGGCTGCCAGTACTCGCGCCCGATCGGGAGCTTCGACGACACCGAGGACCCGCAGACGATGGACCGGTTCTTCGAGGCGCTGGGCGCAGACGTGCTCACCGACTTCCCCGCCAAGCTGAAGTGTTGCGGCGGGATGATGATGCTTACGAACGCCACCGGGGCCGTGCGCCTCTGCCACGAGATCCTCAAGTCTGCCGAGGACCTGGGCGCCGACGTCATCGTCGCCGCCTGCCCGCTGTGTGAGATGAACCTCGAAGGCTACCAGCCGAACGTCAACAAGGCGTACGGCACCCATTTCCACATCCCGGTGATGTACTTCACCCAGCTCGCCGGCCTGGCGCTGGGCATCGACCCGAAGCAGCTCGCCATCGACAAGCAGGTCGTGTCCTGCGCGCCGGTGCTCGCTGCGATCCCGGCGTGAGCGGCGAAGAGGAGAGGCAAATGGCGCAAGAGAAGATCGGCGTCTACGTCTGCCACTGCGGCACCAACATCGCCGGCAAGGTCGACGTCGAAGAGGTGACGCGGTGGGCGGCTGAGCAGCCGAACGTGGCTGTCGCCCGCAACTACAAGTACATGTGTTCCGACCCTGGTCAGGACCTTATCAAGCAGGACATCAAGGAACACGGCATCACGCGCGCCGTCGTGGCCGCCTGTTCGCCGACCATGCACGAGCCGACGTTCCGTAAGGCGGCCGCTGACGGCGGGCTCAATCCGTACCTGCTGCAGATGGCCAACATCCGTGAGCACTGCTCTTGGGTGACGGTCGACGGCGAGGCGGCGACGGCCAAGGCCAAGCGCATCCTCGGGGCGCAGATCCACCGCTTGCCGCTGAACGAACCGCTCGACCCGATCGAGGTCCCCGTCAACCCCAACGTCATGGTGGTTGGCGGCGGCATCGCCGGCATCGAGGCGGCGCTCAAGCTGGCGCAGGCGGGCAAGAAGGTCTACCTCGTCGAGAGGGACCCGTCCATCGGCGGGCACATGGCGATGTTCGACAAGACCTTCCCGACGCTCGACTGCGCAGCGTGCATCCTGACCCCGAAGATGTCGGCGGCGGGCAAGGAGCCGCACATCGAGATGCTCGCTTACAGCGAGGTCACCGAAGTCGAAGGCTACGTCGGGAACTTCAAGGTCAAGGTACGCAAGAAGGCACGGTACGTCGACATCGACACGTGCACCGGATGCGGCCTCTGCACCGAGGCCTGCGTCGTGCGCAAGGTGCCCAACGAGTTCGACCGCGGCCTGAGCAAGCGCGCCGCGGCCTACATCCCGTTCCCGCAGGCGGTGCCGCTGCGCGCGACCATCGACCCGACGCGCTGTCTCACGTTGACAGGCAAGAAGTGCAAGCAGCCGTGCCTCACGGCGTGTGGCCCGGGAGCCATCGACTTCGATCAGAAGGACGAAGAGATCGAGGTCGAGGTCGGGGCCATCATCGTGGCCACCGGCTTCGAGCTCTGGGACCCCACGCCGGAGAAGCGTTACAGCTACGGCAAGCTCGACAACGTCCTCTCGAGCCTCGAGTTCGAGCGGATCTCGAACGCGTCCGGGCCGACGGGCGGGCACATCCTCTGCAAGAACGGCGAGCCGCCCAAGGCGGTGGCCATCCTGCACTGCGTCGGCAGCCGCGACGAGAACTACCAGGAGTTCTGTTCGCGCGTCTGCTGCATGTACTCGCTCAAGTTCGCCCACCTCATCAAGGAGCACCTGCCCGAGTGCGAGGTGTACGAGTGCTACATCGACATGCGCACCTACGGCAAGGGCTACGAGGAGTTCTACAAGCGTTTGATGAACGAGGACGTCCACTTCATCCGCGGCAGGGCGGCCGAGGTGACGGACGTCGGCCTTTCGCCGACCGAAGAGGGTCGCCTGGTCGTCAAGGTCGAGGACACGCTCCTCGGCATCACGCGGCGTCTGCCCGTCGACATGGTGATCCTCTCGTCCGGGCTGGCGCCGCGCAGCGACGCTAAAGAGACGGCCCAGACGTTCGGCTTCGGCTGCAGCGCCAACGGCTTCTACCTCGAGCGACATCCCAAGCTCGAGCCGGTCTCGACCGTCACCGACGGCATCTTCATCGCCGGCTGCTGCCAGTACCCGAAAGACATCCCCGACACCGTGGCCCAGGCCGGTGCTGCCGCCGCTGGGGCCCTGGCGCTCGTCGACAACCCCACGGTCAACGTCGAACCCACGATCTCGTACATCGACCCCGAGAAGTGCTCGGGTTGCCACATCTGCGTGGGTCTCTGCCCGCACGCCGCGATCCAGTACAACGAGGAGAAAGGCGTCGCCGAGGTGATCACGGCGGCCTGCAAGGGATGCGGTGTGTGCGTGGCCGCCTGCGCCTCGGGTGTCCCCCAGCAGCGCGGGTACCTCGATGAGCAGATCTTCGCCGAGATCGAAGGAGCCCTGGCCGTCTAGCGGCCGGCGACCGAGAAGGAGACCAGAGTGAGTGACCAGTTCGAACCACGGCTGATCGGCTTCCTCTGCCGCTGGTGCAGCTACAACGGCGCCGATCTCGCCGGCACGTCGCGGATGAAGTATCCGCCGAACCTCGTGCCGATCAAGACCAACTGCTCGGGCCGCGTCGACCCGACACACATCTTCAAGGCCTTCGCCGAGGGCGCCGACGGCGTGCTCATCGCCGGCTGTCACCCGGGCGACTGCCACTACATCAACGGCAACTACCGCACGGCGGGCCGCTTCCCGCTCATGAAGAAGATGCTCGAGCAACTGGGCCTCGAGCCGGGGCGCATCCGCCTCGAGTGGGTCTCGGCGGCCGAGGGCGACAAGTTCGCCCGCGTCGTCACCGAGTTCACCGAGGAGGTCCGCGCCCTCGGGCCGCTCGGATGGAACACGCGCACGCCGGAAGAGCAGGCGGATGCCGGCCAGGCGTCGTCAGACCGCGTCGAGGAGGCGGTGCCGGCATGACCGACAAGTTCAAGTTCGCCATGTACTGGGCCGGCAGTTGCGGAGGCTGCGAGATCGCCGTCCTCGAGACCAAAGACAAGATCCTCGAGCTCGATGCGAACTACGACGTCGTCTTCTGGCCCGTGGCCGCCGACTTCAAGTACAAGGACGTGCGCGCGTACGACGACGGCTTCATCGACGTCTGCCTCTTCAACGGCTGCATCCGCAACAGCGAGAACGAGGAGATCGCCCATCTCCTGCGCCAGAAGTCGAAGGTGCTGGTCGCCTTCGGCGCCTGCGCGACCATGGGCGGCATCCCGGGTCTCATCAACGAGACGACGGCGGCCGAGCTCAAGGAGCTCGTCTACACGAAGAACCCGTCGATCGACAATCCTGAGGGCATCTACCCGCAGGAGAAGCTCGAGGTGCCCGAAGGCGAGCTCGAGCTTCCTCACCTCTACGACACGGTCAGGACACTCGACCAGACCGTCGCCGTCGACTACTACGTGCCGGGCTGCCCGCCCGAGGCGCACCAGATCGCGGCGGTGCTCGATGTCGTGACCGCCGCCCTCAAGGGCGAGGGCGAGCTGCCGCCCAAGGGCGCCGTCGTCGGCGTGGCCCCCAAGACCTGCTGCGACGAATGCAAGCGGGTCAAGGAAGAGAAGAAGATCTCCGGCTTCCGCCGCATGTGGGAGTTCTTCCCGGACCCCGAGAAGTGCCTGCTCGAGCAGGGCGTCGTGTGCATGGGGCCGGCGACGCGCGCCGGGTGCGGCGCGCGCTGCACCAACGTGGGGATGCCGTGTCGCGGCTGCTATGGTCCGCCCGAAGGGGTCGTCGACCAGGGGGCGAAGATGCTGAGCACGCTGGCCTCGATCGTCGATGCGCCGACGCCGGAGGAGATCGCCGAGATCACGGCGACGCTGCCCGACCCCGTCGGCACCTTCTACCGGTTCGGGCTCGCCAGCTCCCTGCTGAGGAGGGCCAAGGTCTGATGAAGAAGATATCCGTCGATCCCATCACCCGCCTCGAGGGCCACGGCAAGATCGAAATCTTCGTGAACGACGCCGGCGAGGTCGCCAACGTCTACTTCCAGATCCCCGAGCTGCGCGGCTTCGAACGGTTCTGCGTCGGCCGCCCGGTCGAGGAGTTGGCGCGCATCACACCGCGTATCTGTGGCGTCTGTCCCGAGGCGCACCATATGGCCTCGGCGAAGGCCATCGACGCCGTGTTCGGCGTCGAGCCCACGCCGGCCGGGCGGCGCCTCCGTGAACTGCTCTACAACGCGTTCTTCGTCACCGACCACACGACGCACTTCTACATCCTCGCCGGCCCCGACTTCGTGATCGGGCCGACGGCCGACCCGGCCGAGCGCAACATCCTGGGTATCGTCCACAAGGTCGGCCTCGAGACCACGAACGCCTTGCTGAACCTGCGCGCCGAGGCGGCCGAGCTCATCAGTATCATCGGTGGCAAGCAGATCCATCCTGTGTGCTGTCTGCCGGGCGGCGTGAGCAAGGCGGTGAGCGCCGAAGAGCAGGAGCGCATGAAGCAGATCACGGCCGGCATGGTCGAGTTCGCCAAGTTCACCCTGCAGCTCTTCGACGACGTCGTGCTCAAGAACAACGACTACGTCGACCTCATCAAGAGCGACGCGTTCACCCACCAGACCTACTCCATGGGCATGGTCGACGAGAACAACCATGTCAACTTCTACGACGGCAAGATCCGCGTCACCGCGCCCGACGGCACCGAGTTCGTGAAGTTCGAGGGCAAGGACTACCTCGACAACCTCGCCGAGCACGTCGAGCCGTACAGCTACCTCGTCTATCCGTATCTCAAGAAGGTGGGCTGGAAGGGCTTCGTCGACGGCAAGGACTCGGGCGTGTACAAGGCGACTCCGATGAGTCGGCTCAACGCGGCCGACGGCATGGCGACGCCGCTCGCCCAGGCGGAGTACGAGCGTTACTTCTCGACCCTCGGCGGCAAGCCCGTGCACGCGACGCTGGCGACCCATTGGGCGCGCCTCGTCGAGCTGATGTATGCGGCCGAGCGCGCCCACGAGCTCGCCGGCGATCCCGACCTCACCGACCCGAACGTGCGCACCATCCCTGAGGGCATCGTCGGCGAGGGTATCGGTGTCGTCGAGGCGCCGCGGGGCACCCTCTACCACCACTACAAGACCGACGACGAGGGCATGGTGACGAACGTCAACCTGATCGTCGGGACGACGAACAACAACGCCGCCATCTCGATGTCGCTGAAGAAGGCCGCGGAAGGCCTCATCAAGGGCGGCACCGAGATCAGCGAAGGCACCCTCAACATGATCGAGATGGCGTTCCGCGCCTACGACCCATGCTTCGGCTGCGCCACGCACACGCTGCCCGGCGACATGCCGCTCGAGGTCGTGACCAAGAGCGAGGCGACCGGCGAGGTCATCGCCAGTGCCAGGAGGAACATGTGACGTGACGTCCACCCTCGTCCTCGGCATGGGGAACCCCATCCTGTCGGACGACGGCGTCGGCCTCGAGGTCGCCCGTCGCCTGCAGGAGGGCCCCCTGCCGGACGGGGTGGACGTGCAGCAAAGCGAGGTCGCCGGGCTCCGCCTGCTCGAGCTGTTGAAGGGGTACGACAAGGTCGTCATCGTCGATGCCCTGCGCACCGGGCGTGCTCCGGGCGACGTCGTCCGCTACGAAGCGCGCGACTTCAGGGGTGGGCATCGCTACGGGTCGGCGCATTCGATCGGTCTCGAGACCGCCCTGGAGCTCGGTCGAAGGATGGGCCTGCCGATGCCGGATGATGTGACCGTGTTCGCCATCGAAGCGGCCGACGTGGAGACGTTCGGTGAGGAGTTCTCGCCGCCGGTCGCCGCGGCCGCCGGCAAGGTGGTCGAATTGGTGCGGGCCGAAGTCGGCGCGGGGTGACCCGCGCCGACTTCGGCCCGCTGTCTCGCCGCTCCGCGGCGGGGCGCCTCGACGGGTGACGGTACCATCTCCGGCGGCGGCCCACGGAGAGCCCCGTCCCCGATGAAGGGATCCGCGTGAGCACAGTCAGCATCGTCGTCTTTGCTCAGCACGGAGCCGCTGCACTGCGCGAGACGCTGTTCGCGTTGCGCGAGACCGCCGGCCACCCGTACGAAGCAGTGGCCCTCGCCAGCGAGTGCGACGAGCAGCTCGCGATCTATCTCAACCGCGAGTACTTCCGCGGGGAGCTTGCCGGATGCGTGCTCGATCATGCCGCCGGCGACCACGCGCCGTGCCGGGTCGATCGCGCGTACCATCTTACGAGCGGGGACTACCTCGTGCGCCTCGACGATGCGCTCACGTTCACGTCGGGCTGGTTGGCGACCGTCGTCAGGGAGCTCGATGCGGACCCCGGCATCGGATGGCTCTCGCTGCTGGAGCCGCCGGTCCAGCCGCGGCCGCGCGGCAGGCCGCGCAAGCCGAGCGGTCGACCGGAGCCTGTCCCGCATGCCGATTGGCGATGCTACGCGACGCGCCGGGCGCTGTTGACGCGCCACGAGCGCGGCTGTCATGAGGGTGGCGGCGTCGTCTGCATGGTCCAGGAGTCTCTGCGCCGGTCGGGCAAGCGGATCGCCTACCTGCCCGGTCTCGTCAAGCCGCGTCCGCTCGACAGCGTTCCCGTCGCGCCGGCGGTCTTCGCTGAGGACGACCTGCCCGTGCACGAAGGGGCGGAGGGAGCGATGCGCCGTCTTCGGCAGCCGTTCGAGCTCGGCGATGCCGTCCTCATGACCTGCATGGCTTGCGGCGGGACCGAGCTCGAGGTGCTCGCCGGGAGGATCAAGTTCTGCACCGCTCACCGAGTGGCGATCGGTCACCTTTACGAGTTCCGTTGTCCGCAATGTTTTGAGCTCCACTATCGAGACGTACTGCAGTTCCGATGCCCGGACGCGAGCTGAACGACGACGAGAGGCGAGCCGGCGCTTGCGCCGAGTCCATCACCGTCACAGGGGTCGTCCAGGGCGTCGGCTTCCGGCCTTTCGTGTACGGTCTCGCCCAGCGGCTCGGCGTGCGCGGGTGGGTGCGGAACACCTCAGCGGGCGTCGAGATCCAAGCCGAAGGCACGCCGGAGACGCTCGAGGCGTTCGCTCGAGGGCTGCGCGAGCAGGCGCCGCCGCGCGCGTACGTGGCGACGCTGACGCGCGCGGCGGCGCCCTACGAGGGTCACAGGGGCTTCGTCATCATCTCAAGCGCCCCCGACCCGGACGCCTACCAGCTCGTCTCACCCGACATCGCCACCTGTGCCGACTGCCGGCGAGAGCTGCTCGACCCGGCCGACCGCCGCTACGAGTACCCGTTCACCAACTGCACCAACTGCGGCCCGCGCTTCACGATCATCGAGGGACTGCCCTACGACCGCGAGCGCACGACGATGCGGCACTTCCCGCTGTGCCCGGCGTGCCGCAGGGAGTATGAAGACCCGACCGACCGGCGCTTCCACGCCGAGCCGAACGCCTGCCCGGTATGTGGGCCGCGCGTGCGGCTCGTGCGGCGGAGCGAGAACGGCGACTCCGAGGATGCGGTGCGCCCTCGGAGGGGCGATGTGGAAGGCTCCACAGAGGGCGGCGCGGTCGAACTGGCCGCCGGCAGCGAAGCCGACCCGGCGGCCCCCATCCGCGCCGCCGCCGAGTTGCTGCGCGCCGGCGAGATCCTCGCCGTGAAGGGTCTGGGTGGTTTCCACCTCGCCTGCGACGCGACCGACGGCGAGGTCGTCTGCCGTCTCAAGGAGCGCAAGCGCCGCCCCGACAAGCCGCTGGCGGTCATGTTCCGCGACCTTGACGAATTGCGCGCTCACTGTCGCGTCGACGCCGACGAGGAGGCGCTGCTGACCTCACCCGAGCACCCCATCGTGCTGCTCGAGTGGCGTGCGATCGCGCCCGACGGCGGCGTCGGGCCGGAGGTCGGCGGAAGAAGGGCGGGCAGCGTCGGAGAGGATGTCGGGAACGGTTGGGGCGACGACAGACGCGGGGCGCGTGTGCAGAAGCATGACGCCCTCGCCTCGCGCCCTGTCCATCCTGAGGTCGCGGTCGGACAGCGTTACCTCGGCGCCATGCTCCCCTACACGCCGCTCCACATCCTGCTGTTGCGCGCCGCCGGCCGGCCGCTGGTGATGACAAGCGGCAACCTCGCCGAGGAGCCGATCGTCAAGGAGTGGGACGAGATCGGCAGACTGGGGGGTATCGCCGACGCCTATCTGATCCATGACCGCGAGATCGCCGCACGCTACGACGACTCCGTCGCGCTGGTGCGGCGCGGACGTCCCCGTCTGGTGCGGCGCTCGCGGGGCTTCGCCCCGTTCCCGGTCACTCTTCCGCGTAAGCTCCCTCAGGTCCTCGCCTGCGGCGCCGAGCTCAAGAACACGTTCTGCGCGACGCGCGACGCCTACGCCTTCCTCAGCCAGCACATCGGCGACCTCGAGAACCTCGAGACGCTGGAGCACTACGAGGCCAGCATCGCCGTCTACGAGAAGCTCTTCCGCCTGGAGCCCGAGGTGGTGGCGTACGATCTGCACCCGGAGTACCTGGCGACGAAGTACGCGCTGGCCCTTCCCCAGGAAGAGAAGGTGGGCGTGCAGCACCACCACGCTCACGTCGCGGCGCGCCTGGTCGAGAGCGGCCGTGAGGAGCGCCTGATCGGCGTCGCTCTCGATGGCCTGGGCTACGGCGACGACGGCGTGCTGTGGGGAGGGGAGGTGCTGATCGCCGACCTGCTCGGGTACGAGCGCGCCGCCCACCTCGAGGAACTCCCACTGCCGGGCGGCGCGCTCGCCATCGAGCGGCCGGCGCGGACGGCGGCGGGATGGGCGTTCGCGCTGTTCGGGAGCGAAGGGCTGGAGCGGGCGGCGCGGCTGCTGCGCAGCCGCGCCGCCCGCCGCGGCACCGTCACCCGCTGCGCCACGGCCGTCACCCGCCGCGGCACCGTCACCCGCCGCGACGCCGCCGCCCGCCGCGACGCCGCCGCCCGCCCCGACTCGGCGGCGGAAGGCGAGGGAGCGCCGTTCCTGAGCGACGAGGAGCTCGCCGCCGTCGCGCAGCAAGTCGCGAACGGCGAGAACGCGCCCCTCACCACGAGCTGCGGGCGCCTGTTCGACGCGGTGGCGGCGCTGGCGGGCATCCGGGGCAGCATCACCTACGAGGGACAAGCTGCGATCGAACTCGAGATGATGTCGCGACCGGGCGGCGAGCCGTACCTCTTCGTGATCGAGGAGGAGCCGGAGCCGATGGAGGCGAGAGAGGTGTCAGATCTGCCGGCCGCCAGCTGCTCGGGGCCGAGAGAGGTGTCAGATCTGCCGGCCGCCAGCTGCTCGGGGCCGAGAGGGGTGTCAGATCTGCCGGCCGCCAGCCGCTCGGGGGCGCGGCTGTCATGTGCGGCGGGCGGCGGCCGGGCGGCGCCGGGGCACGTCGTGCGCCTGGCGCCGCTGCTCGCCGCCGTCATGGCCGACGCCGAGGCGGGGCGCGAGCCCGGATACATCGGCTCGCGCCTGCACGCGACCGTGGCTGCGCTCACCCTGGAACTGTGCCGCCGCGTGAGGGCGGCGACCGGGCTGTCGGTCGCCGCCCTCACCGGCGGCGTCTTCCAGAACCGTCTGCTGGCCGACCTCTGTGAGGACGCCCTCGTGGCCGACGGCTTCGAGGTCCTGAGCGGCGGTCTCGTACCGACCAACGACGGCGGCGTCGCGCTGGGGCAGGCCGCCGTCGCAGGCTATACTGTGTTGCACCGCCGCGGCCTGCTCGACTGAGGAGGCCGCCCGTCCAGAGAGAGGACGATCGCCCGAGCCCGACGGCCTCGGGCGGACGATCGCCCGAGCCCGACGCGGTCGGGAGGACGATCGTCCGAGCCCGACGCGGTCGGGCACACCGAAGCCGATCGACGCGACGACAGGACCACGTTATGTGCCTCGCCATCCCCATGCGCATCACCGCCATCGACGGCCAGCTTGCGACCCTCGCCACCGAGGGTCTCGAGCAGCGGGCCAGTATCGCCCTCGTTCCCGACGCCAAGGTGGGCGACTACGTGCTCGTGCACGCGGGCTACGCCATCAGCGTGATCGACGAAGAGGAGGCCGACGAGACCTACGCCCTGCTCGCCGAGCTCGCTGAGGCGGCGGCGTGGGACGACTCGCGCGACCGGCGCGGCGAGCGGGGCGGGATGTCCGTGGGGGACGGGTCACAGGAGGACGCGTGATGCGGCCCGGCGACGCCCCGTCGTCCGGCGGCGGGGACGGCGCCCGTCGGTCGCGAGCCGCGGCGACGTCACCCTCCGTCTCTGCCGACGCCCTGCGGCGCCTCGCCGACCGTCTCTCTGTCGAGGCGCATGCCGCTCTGGAGCGGCGCGGCGTCTCCGCCCTGACCTACATGGAAGTGTGCGGCACCCACACGATGGCGATCGCCCGCTTCGGTCTGCGCGACCTGCTCCCGTCCGGGATGCGGCTGATCTCCGGGCCAGGGTGCCCGGTGTGCGTCACGGCGACCGCCGACCTGGACAAGGCTGTGGCCCTCGCCCGTCTGCCGGAGGTGACGCTGACGACCTTCGGCGACCTCGTCCGCGTGCCGGCGTCGCGCTCGTCCCTGGCGGCCGCGCGCGCCGCCGGCGCCGACGTGCGCGTCGTCTACTCGGCGCGCGACGCCGTGGAGATCGCGGCCGCTGAACCTGACCGCCAGGTGGTCTTCGCCGGCATCGGCTTCGAGACCACGGCGCCGACCGTCGCCGCAGCGCTGCTCGAAGCGCAGGCGCGCGGCCTCTCGAACTTCTGCGTGCTCAGCATGCACAAGACGATGCCGCTGGCGCTCAAGGCACTTCTGGAGCTCGGCGAGACCGAC
>JAKPOQ010000030.1 GCA_029547745.1 Actinomycetes bacterium | reverse complement strand
CGCCCCCGCCGCGGACCTGCGCGAGATCGTCTCGTTCCGTGGCCGCTTCGCCGACCAGGCGCGCGCCGGAGAGACGGTGCGCGCCCGCGGGACGCTCGAGGAGGTGCGCGCCCGGGGCACGCTTGAGGACGCCGCGCCGCGGCGCGGCGCGGCGTATCGCCGCCTCGTGGTCGGCGCCGCCGGCGACTATCTCGTGAGCCTGCCGACGTGACGCTCTCCTCGCCGCCCCGTGCTACCATTGACGCTCCGCCACCCTGGAGCCCGCAGGGCCGCACTCGACCGAGGACACGCATGTTCGACGCTCTTTCCGACCGCCTGCAGAACGCCTTCCAGAACCTGAGAGGGCGCGGCAAGCTCTCCGCCGACGACGTCGACACGGCGATGCGCGAGATCCGTCTGGCTCTGCTCGAGGCCGACGTCAACTTCAAGGTCGTGCGTGACTTCGTCGCCCACGTCAGGGAGCGCGCCTTGGGCACCGAGGTGATGGAGAGCCTCACCCCGGCGCAGCAGGTCATCAAGATCGTCAACGAGGAGCTCACGGCGCTCATGGGCTCCGGTGATTCACGGCTCGCCTTCAGCGGGCATCCGCCGACGATCATCCTCATGGCCGGTCTGCAGGGTTCCGGCAAGACGACGGCCTGCGCCAAGCTCGCGAAGTACCTCAAGAAGGACGGCAAGCGCCCGGTCCTCATCGCCGCCGACGTCTATCGCCCCGCCGCCATCGACCAGCTCACGACGCTCGCCGAACGCGTCGGGGTTCCCGTGTATGCGCCCGGCGCGGACGTCGACCCCGTCACCATCGCGAGCGACGGGGTCGAGTTCGCGCGCGCCAACGGCGACGTGGCGATAATCGACACCGCCGGCCGGTTGCACATCGACGACGAGCTCATGGACGAGCTGGCGCGCATGCGCAGCACGGTCAAGCCGCACAACGTCCTCCTCGTCGTCGACGCCATGACCGGCCAGGACGCGGTGACCGCGGCCGAGGAGTTCCGTCAGCGGGTCGACATCGACGGCATCGTGCTCACCAAGCTGGACGGGGACGCCCGCGGCGGCGCGGCGCTGAGCGTCCGCGCCGTGACCGGGCGTCCCATCAAGTTCGCCTCCAACGGCGAGAAGCTCGACGACTTCGACGTCTTCCATCCCGACCGTATGGCGTCGCGCATCCTCGGCATGGGCGACGTCCTCAGCCTCATCGAGAAGGCCGAAGAGACGCTCGACGCGAAGAAGGCGGCCGAGCTCGAGGCCAGGCTGCGGCGTGCCGAGTTCACCTTCGAGGACTTCCTCGAGCAGCTCAAGCAGGTGCGCAAGATGGGCTCGCTCTCGAGCATCCTCGGCATGCTGCCCGGCGTCGCGGGCATGAAGGAGCTCAAGAACGTCCAGGTCGACGATCGTCAGCTCGACCGCATCGAGGCGATGATCTTCTCGATGACGCCGAAGGAGCGCCGTCACCCGGAGGTGATCGACGGCTCGCGCAAGCAGCGCATCGCCCGCGGCAGCGGCGCCGATGTCCAGGACGTCAACATGCTCCTCAAGCAGTACCGCGAGATGCAGAAGATGCTCAAGATGCTCCAGGGCGGGCGCATGAAGGGTATGAAGGGGTTGCGGTTGCCCGGCATGTGATACCGGTCAGGTCGTGGTCCGCCTTGGTGGCGTCCGCATCCCCATGCCGATACAATCCGTGCTCCAGTGCAGAAGCTCGCGTCCGCCGGATGGGCGGCGCACGAGGGTCCGGCGGGCGCCGCTTCGACGCCCGCCGGCGATGTGGAAGACCCGGAGGAGGTGACGGAGCAGGTGGCAGTGCGGATGCGGTTGACCCGGGTCGGCAGCACGAAGAAACCGATCTACCGGATCGTCGTCGTCGATTCTCACGCGCGGCGTGACGGCAGGGCCATCGAGACGGTGGGCCACTACGACCCGCGCACCGAACCGTCGGCGATCGAGATCGACGCCGACAAGGCCAAGGCTTGGCTCGCGAAGGGCGCGCAGCCCTCACGGACGGTGAAGCGGTTGCTCGCCATCAAGGGCATCGACAATTAATCGGGGGCCCGATGATGACGACGGATGGGAGCAGCGTGATGCTGAAGGACCTTCTCGAGTTCCTCGCCAAGTCCCTGGTCGATGATCCGGAGGAGGTCCACGTGGAGGCCACCGAGACAGACACCACCGTCGTTCTGGAACTGTCCGTGGCGAAGGACGATGTCGGCAAGGTGATCGGCAAGCAGGGACGCATCGCGCGCGCCCTGCGCACGATCGTCAAGGCGAGCGCCGTGCGTGACGGCAAGCGGGCCGTCGTCGAGATCGTCGATTGACGGCTGGGGGCGGCGCCCGCTGGGTATGCGGCAGGCTGGGCAAGGCCCACGGCCTCGCCGGCGAGCTGTACGTCGATCTGGCGCCCGGCGGCCTCGAGTACCTGGCGGGCGGCGAGCGCTTCTTCGTCGCCGACGAGAAGGGCGGCGAGGAACGGCCGTGCGCCGTGCGGCGCGCCGGCGGGAGCGACGCGCGCCCGCTCGTCACGCTGGACCTCGCCGCCTCGCGCGAGGAGGCGATCGCCCTGCAGGGGCTCACCCTCCTCGCGTCCGGCGGCCCGCTCGACGCGCTGCCTCACTACCGCGTCGGCGACCTTCTCGGGCGCCCCGTGCGCGACGGCGGCAGCGGGGCCGTCCTCGGTGAGGTCAGCGACGTCCTCAGCGCGCCGACGCACGAGATCCTCGAGCTGCGCCCGCCCGACGGCGGCGCGCCCGTCCTCGTCCCGCTCGTGGAGGAGCTCGTCTGGGAGGACGGGGCCGGCGGTCTGACCGTGCGCGCGGGGCTGCTCGAGGGCCAGCAGAGGCGCCCGGCAGGCGCGTCGGGCGACGCGGACCAGGATGAGGGCCCGGGGCGGGAGGACGGGTGAGGATCGACGTCTTCAGCCTCTTTCCCCAGGCGTTCGACTGGTACCGGACGCAGGTCCATGTGCGCCGCGCGCAGGAGCTCGGCCACGAGCTCGCGGTGTGGAACTACCGTGACTACACCCCACTCGCGCATCTGCAGGTCGACGACACCCCGTACGGCGGCGGCGCCGGCATGGTGCTGCGCATCGACGTCGTCTGCGCCGCCCTCGAGGCGGTGTTCCACGAGCCGGCGGAGGGGCTGCGCGAGCGGCGCCGCGTCGTCGAGCTGACGCCTCGCGGGCGGCAGCTCGACGACGGTCTCGCGGCCGAGCTCGCGCAGCGCGACCTCGTCGTCTTGTGCGGGCGGTACGAGGGCATCGACGAACGCGTCGCCAACCTCGTCACCGACCGTGTGTCGATCGGTCCCTACGTCTTGAGCGGCGGCGAGATCGCCGCCATGGCGCTCGTCGACGCGGTCCTGCGCAAGGTCGAGGGCGTCATCTCGAACCCCCAGAGCGTCGTCAGCGAGTCTCACTCACCCGAGCTGGGCGGCGCCACCGAGTACCCGCAGTACACGCGCCCGGCCGAGTTCCGCGGCTGGGCGGTGCCCGAGGTCCTGCTCAGCGGGGACCACGGCGCCGTGGAGCGCTGGCGCCGGGAGCAGGTCGGGCGCGGTTTTGCGCCTCCTCGGGACGCATGCTAGAGTAACCGCCGTTCTTTGCCCGGAAAGAGGTCCTCTTGTCCATCATCGAGAACATCGAGCGCGAGCAACTGCGCGCCGACATCCCGCAGTTCAAGGCCGGCGACACGGTGAGGGTGCACTTCAAGGTCGTCGAGGGCAGCCGCCACCGCATCCAGGTCTTCCAGGGCATCGTCATCAAGCGCCAGGGCGAGGGCGTGCGCGAGACGTTCACCGTGCGCAAGCAGTCCTTCGGCGTCGGCGTCGAGCGCACGTTTCCCCTGCATTCGCCCAAGATCGACAAGATCGAGGTGACAGCGATCGGCGACGTGCGGCGGGCCAAGCTCTACTACCTGCGGCAGAAGGTCGGCAAGAAGGCCCGCGTCCGCGAGAAGCAGCGCTGAGGCCGACGTCGTCCCGTCTTGGGCACGGCGCACCGACTTGAGCATCGCGGCGTCCCTCGGCGGGGCGCCGTTCGCACGTCCGGGGGCCGCGGGAGCGCCCTCCTCGAGTATGCCGTCATCGCCGCCGTGGCGATCGGCCTCGCCCTCGTCATCCAGGCCTACGTCGTCAAGCCGTACCGCATCCCGTCGCCCTCGATGGTCGACACGCTCCAGGTGCGGGACCGCGTCCTCGTGAACCGCCTCGTGTACCACTTCCGCGACGTCGCCCGCGGCGACATCATCGTCTTCCGCTGGCCCGAGGACCGGGACGTCGTGTTCATCAAGCGCGTCGTGGGGCTGCCCGGCGACACGCTCGTCGCCAGGGACGGCAAACTGTACGTCAACGGCGTGGCGCAGAACGAGGCGTACGTGCACAAGACCAACGGGGTGACGGACCCGACGCTGCCGGCGTCGCCGCTGCCCGGCACGACGATGCGCGACCCCTGGAGCCTCGCAGTAAGCTACGAAGTGCCGCAGGGCACGTACTTCATGATGGGGGACAACCGCATGAACAGCGACGACAGTCGCGTCTGGGGACCCGTGCCTAGGGACGACGTCATCGGCGAGGCGTTCTTCATCTATTGGCCGCTCGACCGTCTCGGTCCCATCTAGGACGAGCGTGGAGGCGCGGTGACGGGCGCGGCCGTGAACGAACGCTTCGCCTTCGACCTCGAGCGCTGCGCGGCGACGGCGGGCCGGCGCGTGGCCGGCGCCGACGAAGCGGGGCGCGGCTCGCTCGCCGGCCCGATCGTCGCCGCCGCGGTCTGCTTCGACTATTCCTCCTGGCGTGACGACGACTTCGCCGCCCTCGCGGCGCTGACCGACTCGAAGAAGCTCGCCCCGGCGACGCGCGACTCGCTGTACCGCGAGGTGCTGCGCCGCGCCCGTCGCGTGGTCGTCGTCGCGCGCAGCAGCGCGGCGATCGACGAGCATGGGCTGCAGGTCTGCAACCTCGAGGCTCTGAGCGAGGCGCTGGGCGGCGCCTGCGCGGAGCGCGGCGACGTGTCGTGCGTGGCCCTTGTGGACGGGTTCGCCCTGCCGCACTGCGCCGTCGGGCACGAGGCGGTGATCGGCGGCGACGGCCGCTCCGCGGCCGTCGCCGCCGCCTCCGTCGTCGCCAAGGTCACGCGCGACCGCGTCATGCGCCGCCTTCATGAGTACTACCCGCAGTACGGGTTCGACCGCCATGTCGGCTACGCGACCGCGTTCCACCAGGAGATGATCACGCGTCACGGCGTCTGCCCGCTGCACCGGCGCTCGTTCGACGCCGTGAGCTACCGGCAACTGGGACTCTCGTTCGCTGAGCCGGGCGTGGTCGTCGACGCCTCACCGATGGGGGGCGAGACGTAAAGGGAAGGGCCGCCCGCCCGCCGGTTCACGTTGCCTGGCACAACGGCAACGTCACCCCGTCACCCCGATCGTCTCCGTTCCCCTGCGCCTCGGATGGCCGTAGCCTTGGTCCATGGCGCTTCTCACGGACAGGACGGCGGCGTGACCGCCCCTTCGGGGCGCGGCGCCGCCGACGCGCGCGGCCGGGGCGGCGGTGACGCGCGAGGCCGGGGCGCCGCCGACGCGCGCGGCCGGGGTGGCGGTGACACGCAAGGCCGGGGTGGCGCCGACGCGCGCGGCCGAGGCGTGGCCAACTTGCGGCTGGGCCGCGCCGCCGAACGCGTCGCCGCCTCGCATCTCGAGACCCGCGGCTGGCGCGTCCTGGGGCGCAACGTGCGCGTCGGCCGCGGCGAGCTCGACCTCATCGTGCGCCGCGGCTCCGTCCTTGCCTTCGTCGAGGTCAAGGCACGCCGCACCCGTGGGTGCGGCGCGCCCGAAGATGCGGTCTCGCCGGCCAAGCAACATCAGGTCGCCCGCCTGGCCGAGCTGTGGCTGGCGCCCCGTCCGTGGGCCCTCGGCGGCGTCACGGACGTGCGCTTCGACATCGTCGCCGTCGACCTGACGACCTTTCCCGCCCAGGTCCGTCACCTGCCGGCGGCGTTCACCGCCGACTGAGGGAGCGCCGTGCAGATGCGGTCTGACACGGCAGAGCGTCGACACGGGCGCTGTGTCGCCGCGTTACCGGTCGACGGCGCGCATGGGCGCCCTGTCGCCGCGTCACCCGTTCGGAGCGCAGGGTGCTGGCGAGTGTCTTGAGCGAAGCGCTCGCGGGTCTCGACGGACACCCCGTTGACGTCGAGGCCGACGTCGTCGCGGCGGCGCCGGCCTTCACCATCGTCGGGCTGCCGGACGCCGCCGTGCAAGAGAGCCGCGAGCGCGTGCGCGCCGCGATCGTCAACTCGTCGTACGAGTTCCCCTCGCGGCGCATCACCGTCAACCTCGCGCCCGCCGACCTGCGCAAGGAGGGTCCGTCATTCGACCTCCCCGTCGCCCTGGCGCTGCTCCAGGCCACCGGACAGGTGGGGGCCGACGGCGGCCGCCTTGCGGCGGTCGGCGAGCTTGGCCTCGACGGCGGCGTCCGCCCCGTGACAGGGGCGCTGGCCATCGCCGAGGGCGTGCGGCGGCGCGGCGCCGCCGGCCTCATCGTGCCGGCGGCCAACGCCGCCGAGGCGGCCCTCGTCCCCGGGCTCGCCGTCTACCCGGTGCGCCACCTGCGTGACGCCGTCGCCGTGCTGGCGAGCGGCGGCGCGGGCTGCGCCCGCGCCGCCGCGGTCGACGTCGAGGGCCTGCTGTCGGCGCCGCCGCCCGATGACGTCGACTGGTCCGACATCGCCGGCCAGGGCCAGGTCAAGCGCGCCCTCGAGGTTGCCGTCGCCGGGGCGCACAACGTCCTGCTCAGCGGGCCGCCGGGCGCAGGCAAGACCATGTTCGCCCGGCGGCTGCCGGGGGTCATGCCGCCGCTCACGCTCGACGAGGCGATCGCCGTCACGCGCATCCACAGCGTCGCCGGTCTGCTCCCGACGGGCGCCGGTCTCGTGACGCGGCGTCCGTTCCGCGCCCCGCATCACAGCATCTCGAGCGTCGGTCTGGTCGGCGGCGGGGCGACGCCGCGTCCCGGCGAGGTGAGCCTCGCCCACCTCGGCGTGCTCTTCCTCGACGAGTTCCCCGAGTTCCGCCTCAGCGCGCTCGAGGGCCTGCGTCAGCCGCTCGAGGACGGCGACGTCACCATCTCGCGAGCCCTGACCTCGGTGTGCTTCCCGGCGCGGATCATGCTGGTGGCGGCCATGAACCCGTGCCCGTGCGGCTACCTCGGCGACCGCGAACGCCCGTGCACGTGTCCCGAGTACCGCGTGCACCAGTACCGTTCGCGTCTCAGCGGCCCCCTGCTCGACCGCATCGACCTGCGCATCGAGGTGCCGCGGCTGCCGCCGGAGGAGCGCCGCACGCTGGACCTCGAAGAGACGTCGGCGGTAGTGCGCGCCCGGGTGACGCAGGCGCGCGAGCGTCAGCTCGCGCGCCTGCGCGGCACGGGCGCCTACGCCAACGCGCACATGACCGTGCGTCACGTCCGTCGCCTGTGCCGCCTCGAGCCGGCGGCGACCGAGCTGCTCGACATGGCCTACACGCGCCTGCATCTCAGCGCCCGTGCGTGCGACCGCGTCGTCAGGGTCGCGCAGACCATCGCCGACCTCGCCGGCGCCGGGGCGATCGGTGCCGCGCACGTGGCCGAGAGCCTCTCGTATCGCTTCCACGGCGACGATGGCCGTCCGGGCTGAGCGGGGCGGCGACAGCGCCCCCGACGCACAGCGCGACCGCGCCCCCGACGCGCGGCGCGACCGCGCCCCCGACGCACGGCGCGACGGTGCCCCCGACGCGCGGCGCGACCGCGCCGTCTGGCTCGCCGAGCTCGCGACGTTGCGGCGCGGGCTCATCGGCGCCCTTGTCGCCGCGTGCGGGGGCATGGACGAGGTCCTCGCCCTCGATCCTCATGCGGTGGCGGTCGCGGCGCGCTCCCTGGGGCGAAGGGGCGCCCGTCCACGGGTAGACGGCGCGCGCGGCACGCCAGACGCGCTTGGCGTCCCAGATGCGTCTCGTGCCTCCCACGGTCGTCGCGCCTCGGGCGCACAGCGCGCGCCGCGGCAGCCTGGCGATGCAGAGGAAGACGACGGCAGCCTCTTCGCCGCTCTGCTCGCCCGCGGCCCCGTGTCGGGCGCGGGCGAGCGCGCCGATGTCGTCACGTGGGTCGACGACGCCTACCCTCCCCAGCTCAGGGACCTGCCCGACCCTCCACCGGCGCTGTTCCTCGGCGGGCGCGTGCAGGAGGGTCTGCGGACGCTGGCCACGCGCCATGTCGTGGCCGTCGTCGGTTCGCGGCGCCCGTCGCCGTACGGCCGCGAGATGGCGCGAGCGATCGCCCTCGACCTGACCGCCGCGGGCGTCGTCGTGGTCAGCGGCCTTGCCCTCGGCATCGACGCCGTCGCCCACCAGGCGGCTTTGGACGCCATGGCGCACCAAACGGCGCTGGACTCGATCGCCGGTGAGGTAGGGAAGGACGTAGGGGAGGTCGCCCCTGTGCGCGAGAGGCGGGAGGACGCTCCGCCACGTGAGAGGGGGAAGGACGCTCCCGCGCGTGCAGCGGGCACAGGTGTCCGTGGTCGCCCGACCCTGCCGGGGGTGTCCCGGTCGCCGCGTCTCGCCTGGCCGGCGACGGTCGCCGTCCTCGGCTGCGGCGCCGACGTCGAACATCCGCCGGGCAACCGCGCGCTCTTCGCGCGTGTCCGCGAGAACGGGTTGCTCGTCTCGGAGTTCTCTTGGGGCGTCGGCGCGCGCCCTTGGCGCTTCCCGGCGCGCAACAGGGTCATGGCCGCCCTGAGCGAGGCGGTGGTGGTGGTCGAAGGAGCGGAGCGCAGCGGCGCTCTCATCACGGCGCGCGAGGCCCTGGAGCTGGGACGCGAGGTGCTGGCCGTGCCCGGGGAGGCGGGAAGAAGGCTCTCCGCCGGGCCGCACCGGCTGCTGCGTCAGGGTGCGGCCCTGTGCGAGTCGGCGCGCGATGTTCTCGAGGTGTTGGGCTTGGGGGATCTTGCCTTGGGCTGGCGACGGGGCGCGTACGTCGGCGTGGCGGACGGCGCCGAGGATGACGTCGGCGATCGCGGAAGAGCAGAAGACGACGAGATCGACGGCAGCGCCGACGAGCTCGGGGCGGGCGCCGGCCGTGACGGGCTTGGGACGGACGGCAGCGCCGACGGGCTTGCGGCGGGCGGCGAGGGCGGCGCCGGGCGGCGAGCCGACCGGCGCCTGCTCGCCGCCCTCGACGACGGCGTGCAGACCGTCGACCAGTTGGCGCAGGCGGTCGGGCTTGATGTGCCGACGACCCTCGCGCGGCTGGCGTTGCTCGAGGTGGGCGGCGCCGTCGAGTCCTGCGGCGGCGGCGCCTACCGTCTGCGGCGCGGGAGGTGACGGCAGGCCCGACCGTGGCAGGCCTGACCGCCGGCATCGAGGGCGTGCCGGCGCCGGTGCAGGAGTGCCCTGTGCGCACGTTGAACGTTGACCAACCGGCTCCTCCCGGCCTTGGACGCAGCGACATGCGACCGCCGCCGCGCCTTCCCGGGGACGAGCGCCGGACCTGCGCCGAAGGGAGTACAGGACCGTATGGGGAACGGACCCGATGCAGCGGGCCGCGAGACCGGGCGCGAGCGGGCTGCGGTCGTCGACCCGGAGGGCCACGCCGAGGCGTACCTCCGCAGAGTGGAATTGCGCGGGGCCAGCGCAGCGACGCGCCGCGCTTACGCGTCCGATCTCGACCAGCTCTACGAATGGCTGGCCCGTCGGGGAAGTACCGTCGCCGACCTCGACCGGCGCGCGGTACGCGCCTTTGCCGCCGACCTCGGCCGCCGCGGCTACGCCCCGACGACGCTCTCACGCAAGCTCTCTACCCTCCGCGGCCTGTGCCGCGACCTGACGGAACGCGGCGTGCTCGCCGCCGACCCGGCCCGGCATTTGCCGGGGCCGCGTCGGCGGCGTCGTCTGCCGCGTGTGCTCTCGGTCGCCGACGTCCAGGCGCTGCTTGAAGCCGCCGGCGGCGCTGGACCGCTCGCGCTGCGGGACCGGCTGGCGCTGGAGCTCCTCTACGGATGCGGGTTGCGCAGTCAGGAACTCGTCGCCCTGACCATGGACGACGTGCGCGCCGCGGAGGCACTGGTCGTCGTCCACGGCAAGGGCGGCAAGATGCGCATCGTGCCGATGGGCGACGAGGCCGCGGCTGCCTTGCGCCGTTACCTCGAACGCGGACGCGGGGCGCTGGTCGCAGGAACGTGGAAGGCGACGACTGCCGACGCGGTACGGACGGATGCGGCGGCCGGAACGGTCGCCGAGGCGCGGGCGGATGCGGACGCGGCGGCGGCCGTCCCGGCCGCCGCCGCGTCCGCATCCGCCCGCCTCGGCGGTCAGCCGCTGCTCCTCACTCGCAGGGGGCGCGCCCTGCAGACGTCGGATGTCCGTCGTCTGCTGGTAAAATACTGTCGTCTTGCGGGCATGGAGCCGGCGTCGCCGCATATGCTGCGCCACGCCTATGCCACACACATGCTTGAGAGGGGTGCCGATCTCCGCGCTATCCAGGAGCTGCTTGGACATGCGTCGGTGTCGACCACGCAGGTCTACACCCACGTCAGCGGGGCGCACCTGCGTCGCGTCTACGATGTCTGTCATCCGCGCGCCTGAGGCGGCGCGCTCAGGGGAGCGCGCCGCCGCCTGCGCGCCTGAGGCGGCGGGCTCGTGGGCGAAGACCACTGCCGCCGCGACCGCGCCCGCAGGCGCGCCCGAGGCCCGGTCGTGAGCAGCCTCGACGAAGACAAGGTCCGCGAGCTCTGGAGCCGCTACAAGAACGACGGCGACATGACCGCGCGCGACCGTCTCATCCTCGCCTACTCGCCGCTCGTCAAGTACGTCGCCGGCCGTGTGGGCAACGGATTGCCCGCCTACATCGAAGAGGCCGACCTCATCAGCTACGGCTTGCTCGGCCTCATCTCCGCCCTCGAGCGCTTCGACCCGTCTCGCGAGATCAAGTTCGAGACCTACGCCGTTTCGCGCATAAAGGGAGCGATCATCGACGAGCTGCGCTCACTCGACTGGGTCCCGCGCTCGGTGCGCAGCAAGGCGCGCGAGATCGAGAAGGCGATCACCGTGCTCGAGCATCGTCTGCAGCGGGCGCCGACCGACGGCGAGATCGCCGACGAGCTCGGTATCACCGAGGACGAGTTCCAGCACAACCTCTCCCAGATCTCGACGACGTCGATCATCGCCCTCGACGAGTTGTGGGAGGTCTCCGGCAGCGGTGGAGACCAGGTGGCCTTGATCGACACCATCGAAGACCCGAAGGGCAGGGATCCTTCGCGGATGCTCGACCTGAGCGAGCTGAAGTCGCGCCTCGCGTTGGCGATCGACGCGTTACCCGACCGCGAGAGGCTCGTCATCGCGCTTTACTACTACGAGAACCTCACCCTGAGGGAGATCGGTGAGGTCATCGGCGTCACCGAGTCGCGCGTCTCGCAAATGCACACGAAGGCGATCCTGCGCCTCAAGGCGCGCCTGCGCGACGAGATCGAGCCGGCGGCGATCGGCTAGCGGCAGTCGGCCGGGGCGGCGATCGGCTGGCGGCGGGCCGCCAGCCGATCGCCGCCCCGGCGCGTCGCTAGCGCCGTCGCCGCCCTTCCGGTAGAATCCGCCGTTACCGTATCCACCGCGACCCGGCGGTCTTCGGACCGTGGCGGTGGCCCGTGATGCCTCAGCCGGTCCCGACGGCCGGCCAGGCGCCTCCCGGGCTCCACGCGTCGTGTCCGCCGGACGACTGAAGACAAGGCAACCGTCCCACAGGAGGCATCCGTGCCCGCACCTCAAGCCGCACCCGACCCTCAAGCCTCAGCCGACCCTCAAGTCGCAGTCGAGACAGCGACGGCGCCCGAGGCTCAAGCCGCGCCCGAACCTCAACCGGCGCCTTGGTCGCAGGGCGCGCCGCGGGCGAAGTCGTCGTCCGACCATGTCGTGAGCATCAAGGACCTGCTCGTCGCCGGCGTCCACTTCGGCCACCAGACGAGGCGCTGGAACCCGAAGATGAAGCCGTACATCTTCGGCGAGCGGGGCGGCATCTACATCATCGACCTGCAGAAGACCAGCGCTCTGCTGGACGAGGCGTACAGCTTCCTCAAACGCACCGCGGAGCGAGGCGGGTACGTGCTCTTCGTCGGCACCAAGAAGCAGTGCCAGGAGACGATCAAGGAACAGGCCGATCGCGTCGGCATGCCGTACGTCTGCAACCGCTGGTTGGGTGGACTGCTCACCAACTACACCACGCTCTCCAAGCGCATCAAGCGCATGCACGAGCTGCGCGAACGCGACAAGGACGGCTCGCTCGACCTTCTGCCTTCGCGCGAGGCGATCAAGCTTCGCGGCGACTTGCGCAAGCTCGAGCAGAACCTCGGCGGCGTGCAGAACATGGACCGCCTGCCGGCGGCCGTCTTCGTCGTCGATCCGCGCAAGGAGCAGATCGTCGTCCGCGAGGCGCGTAAGCTCAAGATCCCGATTGTCGCCCTGGTCGACACGAACTGCGACCCGGACGAGGTCGACTATGTGATCCCCGGCAACGACGACGCCATCCGCAGTTGCGCCTTGATCATCCGCGTGATCGCCGACGCCGTGGCCGAGGGCAAGCAGTTGCTCACCCAGGCCGAGCTCAAGGCCGAGGCCGAGCGCAAGGCGGCTGAAGAGAAGGCCAGGGCCGAGGCCGAAGAGGCGGCGCGGATCGCCGCCGAAGCGAAGGCGAAGGCCGAGGCCGAAGAGGCGGCGAAGGCCGCTGAGGGGAAGGCGAAGGCCGAGGCGGAAGCGAAGGCTAAGGCCGCCGCCGAAGTGAAGGCGAAGGCCGGGGCCGAAGAGGCGGCGAAGGCCGCCGAGGCGAAGTCGAAGGCCGAGGCGGAGGTGAAGGCTAAGGCCGCCGCCGAAGTGAAGGCGAAGGCCGGGGCCGAAGAGGCGGCGAAGACCGCCAAGGCAAAGGAGCCGGCAGCCGAGAAAGAGCCGACTGCCGAGAAGGCCGAGGCGAAAGAGCCGACTGCCGAGAAGGCCGAAGACAAGCCGGCGAAGAAGCCTACCGCGAAGAAGGCCGAACCCAAGGGCGAGAAGGCGGAAGCGGACGAGCCCAAGACCGAATGAGCCCGCGGGCCGTTCCCGCCCGCATCGATGGACCAGAGAGGAAACCACGTGGCTGACATCACCGCGACACTGGTGAAAGAGCTCCGCGAGAAGAGCGGAGCCGGCATGATGGACTGCAAGAAGGCCCTGCAGGCGACCGGCGGC
>JAKPOQ010000017.1 GCA_029547745.1 Actinomycetes bacterium | reverse complement strand
CTCTTCGGGTAGGGATCGTCCATGGTGCCGAGCCAGGTGTCCAGGGCGCCGCTGCGCCAGATGCGACGACATGCCATCATCCAGGCGACGCCGGCGAAGGCCAGCAGGATGTGTTGCCAGAGCGGCAGCGGTGCAATCTCGAACAGCGTGCGCCCAATCGGCGTCCCGACCACGAGAGCGTGGAAGACGAGGAGGCCGAAGGTGAGCAGCAAGATGCGCCCGTCACCGCGCTTCCTCGCCCCTCCTGACCACCAGTCGCTGGGCGGCACGGTCAGGGGCAGGAGGAGGATCGAGCACAGAGCCACGAACACGGTGATCGCCGTCTGCGCGGGCGGCAGGGCATGGACGAGCAGATCCTCCGCGCCGGCGCCGGGGTGCGCGGCGAGATAGCTGCTCCGGGCGGGGAGCGCGTAGATGTAGTAGATCGCGACCGCGCCGAGGACGAGGAGCCCCATGGCGGGCAGGACGAAGCGCGCCAACAGGCGATAGAGACGCACCTTGGGCACGGGGCCGGGGATGGCCCACCAGGCGAGGAACGCGGCGGGGACGCCGGCCCCCACGAAGGAGATGTAGGAGGCCTGGCGAGGTGCGAAGGGAAAGCCGCCCAGCGTCGTGATGATGGCGATGATCGCCGCCTTCGACAGGATGCGCACCATGAAGATGCGCAGGATGTCGTGCATGCCGTTGATGATGCGCTGTCCCTCGCGGAAGGCGTAGGGGAGGGCGGCGAAGGAGTCCTTGAGGAGGACGAGGTCGGCGACGCCGCGCGCCGCCTGGCTGCCGTTCTGCATGGCGACGCCGACGTTGGCCTCCTTGAGCGCGACGACATCGTTCACGCCGTCGCCGATCATGGCTACATGGCGGCCGCGCTCGCGCAACGCGTGGATGAGGTCGCGCTTCTGTTCCGGCGTCACGCGGCCGAAGATCGTCGCCCGCTCGGCGGTGTCGGCGAGCCCGGCGGGTCCCAGGCCCTCGAGGTCGGCGCCGGTCACGGCGACCAGGTCGGGCGCCTCGTCGCCGGCCCCGTCAGGAGGATCGTCGGCGCCGGCAGGCCGGCGCAGCCCAGCCTGCCGGGCGAGCGATGCCACGGTCTGGGGGTCGTCGCCGGAGATGATCTTGAGCTCGATGCCCGCCTTGGCGAACTGGTCCAGGGTCTGGCGCACGTGGGGGCGCAGCTCGTCGCTGAGGCAGATGAGGCCGAGCGGAGCGAGGCCGGGGGGCAGGAGCGGCCGGCTGGGCTCGCCGAAGGCGAGCGCCTCCGGCCGCCCCGCGAACATGAGCACGCGCAGCCCCTGCTCGGTCCAGGCCGCCGCCTGGGCGCGCCAGTCGGCGTCGCCGGCTTCGCCGCCGGGCGGCGCACCCGCGCGCCCGGCGTCGCCGGTGAGCGCCGGCGCGATGGCCTCGGGGGCGCCGAGCACATACGTGCCCGTGAGGTCATCGGCGGCGAAGACGAGGCCGCTCCACTTGCGTCGCGACGAGAACAGTGCTTCGTCCGCGGCCTGCACCGCCTCGGCGGGGTAGGCCTGTTGGAGTGCCGCCACCGTCCGGTTCACGTCCGTCGTGGATGCGGCGTAGACCGCGAGCAGCCGCTCGAGCTCGTCGCGCGGCGCCCCCAACGGCAGCACCTCCTTCACGCGGATCACGTTCGACGTGAGCGTCCCCGTCTTGTCGGTACAGAGGACGTCGACGTTCGAGAGCGACTCGACGGCGTTGGCCGTCTGGATGAGCATCCCCTTGCCCAGCATGCGCACCGCGCCCAGGGCGTAGGCGAAGGCGATCGAGAGCACGAGACCGTTGGGGATGAGGGCGACGACGACGGTCGACATGCGCACGCCTTCGACGAACGGGATCCCACCCGTGTAGGCGCGCACCCAGACGAGTATGTCGAAGCCGATGACGATGAACAGCAGGATGCGGATGATCGTGCTGACCTGGTTCTGCAATGGGGTGAGCTCGCGCTTGTAGGAGGTCGCGCGCGCGGTCAGCTTGTTGGCGTAGCTGTCGAGGCCCACCCGCTCGGCCTCGTAGTAGCCGCTGCCGGTGACGCAGAAGCTTCCCGAGAGCAGTTCGTCGCCGGGGCGCTTGGCGACCAGGTCGGACTCGCCGGTGAGCAGCGATTCATCGACCTCCATGTGCCCCTCGCCGACCATCCTGCCGTCGACGACGACCTGGTCGCCGGGGTGCAAAAAGAGCAGGTCGCCGACGACGATCTGCCCAGGGTCGATGTCGACGAACTCGCCGTCGCGCACGGCGGTCGCTTTAGGGCGCGTGAGGATGGCGATGCGGTCGATGGTCTGCTTCGCCCGCACCTCCTGGACGAGGCTGACCACGGTGTTCGCCAGGACGACACACACCGAGACGAGGGCATCGAGGTATCGCCCCAGGACGACGAGGATGATGCCGAGGGTGAAGAAGAGGTTGTTGATGAAGTTGAAGACGTTCTGTCGGACGATCTGCTCGTACGTGCGTCCGGTGCGCACGTCGACGTCGTTGCCCATCCCGGCGGCGCGGCGGCGAAGGACCTCGTCGGCGCTCAGGCCGGGCGCCGGCGGGCGGCGGGCGTGAGCGCTCCCGGAGACGGGCGCGGGAACGTCGGGCTGGAGGTCGGCGGGTTCCATGTCAGGTCGTCCGTCCGCACGGTATCAACTGCCGCGGACGCTGACCACCGCGCGGCGGCGCCGCGCGCGAGCGCGGCCGGGCCGCGCGGCAGCGTCCGGGAAAGCCCTGGGCCGCCCGGCCCGGGCGCTGGCCGCGCGGCCCTGACGGCTCGCCGGATTGACTTGACGCCCCCGGGCCTTGTTGAATCACCTGTGGGGCCGGCCGCAGGCCGGTCCTCGCTGTTCTTGAGCGGACGCAGACGATGAGGAGACCACGGTGCGTTCCCCGACCGAACACCTGCGGCTGCGCCGCCGCGCATGATCTCCGGGTTCGACGACCCGACCCTCAGCGCGGCGATACGGCCGTCCTTCCCCTCCGGTCCCGACGATCCGGGGCCGGCCGCCGACCTTCCCGCCGACCTCCACTGGTTCCTCGACGACGGGCGTGCCCCGGCCGATCGCGAAGGGCCGGCGCGGACGATCGCTCTGGCGACGTCGCTGTACGAGCGTCTGCAAGGGCTCGGCGGGGCGAACGAGCGGCATGCGGCGACGTTGCCCCAGCGCATCGTCACCGACGCGACCCTGCGCGCCGAGGCGGACAAGGATCAGAACGTCTACCTCGGCCGCGCGTTCACGCGCGCCCTCTCGCACGCCCTCCCGGACCTCGTCTTTCTGCCCACGGTCGCGGCCGAGGTGGCGGAGGCGCTGCGCTGGGCGCGCGACGAGGGCGTCCCGGTGACGGTCCGTGGCGCCGCCTCGGCGGCGCTCGGCGGCGCCGTGCCCTGCGACGGCGGCCTGACGCTCGACCTCTCGCGTCTCGACCGCATCGACGTGCGCCCCGACGCCGACGTCTGCATCGTGGGCGCCGGGGCGCGCTTTCGCGCCGTCCACTGCGAGCTCGCCCGCCACGACCTCGCCCTTCCCGTCTATCCGTCCAACCTCGGGGCCACGTTCGCCGGCTGGCTCGCCGGCGGCGGCATCGGGCTGAACGCCTACGGCGGTCGCCGCGCCGTCGACATCGTCAGGGCCGCCGATGTGGCGCTGCCCGACGGTAGCCTCGTGCGCTTCCATAGGGACGGTCGGCTGGACGTGCCGGCCGAGGAAGCGCAGCGCGGTCGTCGTGAAGTGGCCGCCGACGAGGCCGAGGCCTGGTTCCGCAGCCGTGGCCTGGAGCCGTTCGGCCTGGCCGACCTTGTAGGCAGCGAGGGCATCCTCGGGGTGATCGTCCAGCTCGCGTTGTCGGTCGGACGCCGTGTGCACGTCGGCGCTTTTCTGCTGCGTTTCGCCGCCGTCGCCGACGCGTTCGCGGCGCTCGAGTGGATCGAGAGGGAGGCCGGCCGCACGTTGCCGCGGCCGGCCGACCTCAAGTTCATGCTGGCGACGTACATGCGCCATCTGCGTGCCGTGTGGGCCGACGACGACGCCCGCGCCTGGCGGCGCTTGCCGTCGGCGCTGTCGAACGGCGCCGACATGCCGTGGCGTCGCGTCGTCGGCCCGGCCGAGCTCGGTGCCGCCGTGGGCGAGGACGACCCCGAGGCCGCGGCCTACGTCTACGTCGACTTCCTCGGCCTCACCGCGTCGCGCAACTTCGCCGCGCGCCTCGGTGGCATGCCCGGCCGCCCCGTCGCCCTCGACGCCGAGAGCGTGCGTTATGGGGCGGAGCGCTTCCGCGCCCAGCAGAGCAAACGCCTGGGCCCGGGCCTGCTCGCCGCCGAGGTCGTCCTTCCGGCGGTGTGCGTGTCACCCTATCTGCACGACGCCTGGCGTCTCGCCCGCGAGGCAGGGCTCGATCTCGACCCAGAGGTGTACTACGTCGGCGACGGCGAGGCGCTCGTCATCGCCGGGTACCTGACCGACCAGCGTCGCCTCTCGGTGATGGCCGACATCGTCTTCACGCCGGTCCTCGTCGACCTTGCGGTCGCGCGTCACGGCGGGCGCCCGTACGTCCTCGGGCGCTGGCAGGCCGCGTTCGCCGCGGCGCGGTTCGGCGAGCAGGGGCTGGCGAGGCTGACGCGCGTCAAGGAGCGCGTCGACCCGGACCGGCTCCTTAACCGCGGCGTCGTCCTCGAGATGGGGCTGCGCGGCGCGCCGGGCGCGGCGCTGGCGGCGGCGTTCCGGCCGGGCGCGGCCGTGGCCCGCAGGGCCTGGGCCGCGCCGGCCGTGGCGCCGCTGGGCCGCGCGGCGCGCGCCGTCCTTCGCCTCTTGCCCGGTCCCGCGGCGGGGCGCGGCGCGCCGATCACCGCGGCGCATGGCGCGCCGATCGCCGCCCGGCCTGACGGCGGCGATGCCGCCGGCGCCCCGACGGCGCGCGCCATCCAGTGCGTGAACTGCGGCGAGTGCAACAGCGTCTGTCCCGTCTATGACGCGGCAGGCGTCCGTCTGCCGCAGACCCTCACGCATCGCGCCGAGCTTCTGCACGGAGGTCATGTCCCGGCGACGAGCACCGCCCGCCTGCTCGAGCTCTGTACGCGCTGCGGGAACTGCGAGGAGGTCTGTCAGGCCGGCATCCCGCACCTCGTCGTCTACCGGCGCCTCGATGAGGCCTGCGCGCCGGCCTTCGACTACGTACGCCAGGCGCGCATGCTCGCCGCGCTGCGCTCGTCGGCGCGCTATCGGGACGAGTTCCTCGCCGTGCGCCCGGGGCAGTACCTGCGCCGGGTCCCCGTGCCGTTGCCCGGCGCCGTCCGCTTCCGCGTGCTGCGGGCCGAGAACGACGCCGGGCCGGCGGCCACCTGTCTGCACTGCGCCGCCTGCGTCCCTGTGTGTCCGACGGACGCGTCGCGCGAGTTCGGCGACGGCGACGCCCGTCGCGTGACGACGGACGACCTGAGTTGCATCGGCTGCGGAGCGTGCGTCGAAGTGTGTCCCGGCAACCGTCTGAACGGCGGGCAGACGTTGCGCGTCGTGGAGGATCCAGCGCCGGCGTGGTCCGCCGTCGTCGCCGAGTTCGCCGCCGCCGGGTCTGCCGGCGCCGAGTTCGCCGGCGCGGCGGAACTCGCCGGCCGTGCAGCTCCTCACCCTGCGGGTGGAGGCGCCCCATGACGCGCCTCAGCAACGAGCTCGCGGCCATCGTGCGCGCGGCGCGGGCGCGGCGTCCGCCGGCCGTCGGCGAGGCGCGTGGGCCCGGTGCGCCGGGTGTTGCGTCAGCCGGCGCGGCGCGAGCGCGCCGCGCGCCAGCGGCCGGCGAGGCGCGTGGACCTGCCGCTCCGGGCGCCGCGCCGGCAGGCGCGGCGACCGGCGCACTTGCCACGCCGACCGCCGCGCGCCTCGACGACTGGGAACAGGTCCTCATCGCCGTCGTCGACCCGCGCAGCCCGCGCCTGACCGACCCCGAGCGCACGCTGGCGTTGCTCGAGCACGCCCTGCGGCGCGCGGGGGTCGAGCCACAGGAGTTCTGGGACCTCGACCGCGCGCGCCGCGGGCGCCTCTTCCTGCAGATCTACGGCCGTCCGTCGCGCGACGTCCCGTCCCTCGAGCTCAGCGCCTTCGACATCGACAAGCTGCTCAAGGAGCGCTTCCGCCGCGAACCGCTCACCGTCGGCGCCGCTTGGCACCACGGCTACTGGCGCTCGTACTTCTCGCACGCGGCGATCACGCACCCGGCGAACGACGGCCTGCGCGAGGAGTTCTCGACCGCCTGGGACATCGTCCGCAAACGGCCTGCGGTCGTGTTTCGCGAGGGAGACGGACAGCGGCTCGCCGAGCTGACCTCGATCCGCCTCGACATGCCGCTCCTCGTCGGGCCGTTGCCGTTCGGCGGCGGCGTCGCCGCGGAGCTCGCCTACCTCGGGGCGGTGGCCGCCGCCGACGAGGCCCACGACATCCGCACCCGGACGCTGGTCGTGGTCGAGGCGGACAAGGCTGCAGCCCATGCGGATGCCCTGCTACCGCACGCCGCCGACCTGGTCGTGAGGGTCGGGGCGCGCCACGCGCGGGAGCTCGGCGAGGTCACGTCGGCCGACAAGGATCACCGTGCCATCGGGGCTCCGGGGGCCGACAACGCTTCGCTCGCCGAGCTCCTGGGCCGGGCGCGCCTCGTCGAGCTCGACCCGGGGGAGGACGACCTCGGGACGCTCGTCGACGCCGTGTCGGCGGTCGCGCCGCAGGCCCTGTTCTCGGTCTTTCTGCGCTACGAGGGCGACGCCTTCTGGCCGCGCCTCGAGGCGGCGGCGCGGCATGACGGCGTCGCCCTCGTCCACTACCACAGCGGCGCCCTCAAGTCGTACCGGCTCACGCCCCTCGTCGACGCCTTCCTCAAGGAGCGACGGCTTCGCGCCCGCGTCCAGCTCGTGTCCGCCGGCGGCGACAGCGACACGCACGCCTCGGCGGCGACAGTCTTCGAGGCGGTGCTGCTGGGCGCGAACGGCGGCGCCATGACCCACGCCGCGGCGATCGCCCTGGCGCCCGAAGCCGTCGACGTGGTCGAGGGCTGCGGTGCGGTGCGAGGGGCGCACGAGGCGGCCCCGCAGGCCTGCAAGGCGGGCCTGACGGCCGATCAGGCTGCCCCGACGGCGGTCGACCAGGCGGCCCTGGCGGTCTACGAGGCCGCCCTGGCCGCCGCCGATCCCGCCGAGCTGCGCGAGATGGCCCTCTGTAGCCTGACCTGCTGGCAGCACAGCGTGCTCGACTTCCTCAGTTGCATGGGCATCGACGACGTGCAGAAGACCTCGGGCAACACGATGGCCATCACGATGACCGAGGACTGGGTGCGCGAGGTCGACGCCCTGGCGACGGACGAGTTCGCGCGCCTCAACGCCGAGGTGAACCGGCGGCGCGCGGCGGCAGAGCCGGCGCCGCAGGCGGTGCGTTCTCGCTATCGGGTCTCGCGGCTGATGACGGAGGTCGACGCCGACCTGCCGATGGTGAACGCCGCGCGCGTGCTCGCCCAGCGCGACGCGAGCTACCACCTCGGCAACTCGAGCCGCGGCCTGAACGCCGACTTCCTCGAGGTCATCTATCGCATGGCGGCAGGGGCCGAGCCCGAGCTCGACGACTTCTTCGTCGTCAGTGACGAAGGGCCGTACTCCCTCGACCGCGTCCGTCTGAAGGTGTCGCGCGAGAGCGTCGCCTGGTCGCTGGCGCGTCTGGGCCGCTCCCCGGCCCTGCTCGACTACATCTCGCTCGCTGTGCCACGTGGCTTCGTGCGCCCCGGCGCCGTGGCGCCGGGCGCCACGGTGTCGGTGCACGCGACACCGGACGGCCCGGCGCTCGTGCGCTTCACCGCGGACACGCGCGGCGGGTTCGAGCGCGCCGTGGACGACGCGCATCCGTTGGCCGAGGCGCTGCGAGCGGAAGGCGCGGCGGCGGAAGCGGCGGCTTTGGCGGGGCTGGCGGGCGCGGCGGCGGGCGCGCCGTCCGCCGCCGCGCCCGCCGCGCCGGCCGCCGCGCCCGCCTCGCTCACCCTGCGCGCCGTCGCTCCCGACGGCTCGCTGCGCGAACTCGAGCTGAGCGCCGTCGATCATGGCGCGCACGGTGCCGGCGTCGTGCGCGCCTCCGCCGACGGCGCCGTCGTCCTCAAGCGCGACCCACGCGGCGGCTTCGTCCTCAGCGGCCTCGGCATCCGCGAGCCCGTCTGGCACGGCCCCGTCTGTCACGCCTCCGCTTCGCTGGGCGCGGCGAGCGAGGACTTCCTCGTCGCCCGCGTCGAGGGCAACGCCGGCCTGGCGATGACCTCGTCGGGCGAGGGCGGCCCCTTGCGGCTCTCCTCGGACGAGGACATGAAGTGGGAGAGCCTCCAGGCCGCCTCCGGCCACTTCGGCATCACCGCCGCCGACTTGCGCAGGGTCCGCGACGTCGAGATCAAGATCAACCAGGGGGCGAAGCCCGGCAAGGGCGGTCGTCTGTCCGGAGCCAAGGTCACGCCGACGGTCGCCAGGGCGCGCAACATCCCGGTCGGCACCGACGCTCTCAGCCCCGACCCCAAGCACGACATCTACTCGATCGAGGACATGCCGGCCGAGGTCTGGCTGTGGCTCCTGTACCACAACCACTGCGGCATCAAGATCACGGGCTCGACCTACACCAAGTACGTGGCCGCCGGGATGTGGAGCAACTTCGTCGTCGACTACCTGCTTATCGACGCCGGCCTCGGCGGTTCGGGCAACTACCATGCCGACTCGTCGCACGTCGGCTGGCCCGACGCCTTCCGCACGATCCTGCACACCCACCACGCCCTGATGGGGGAGAAGGTCGACCTGGACGGCAGCGGCGAGCTGCGTCCCATCCGCGACCTCAACGGCGTCCCGTTCGGCGCCCAGGGAGGGACGCGCCTGTTCGCCTCCGGCGGCCTGCGCGGCGAGCAGGACATGATCAAGGTGCTCATCGCCGGCGCCGACGCCCTCTACGAGGGGAGCATCGGCAAGGCCGTCGCCTTCGGCTGCACGCAGTGCGGCAACTGCCATCTCGACTGTCCGCGGGGCGGCATCACGACCAAGCAGGAGCTGATGGTGCAGAACGACCGTGAGCTGATGGCGCGGCGCCTGCACAACTGGTCGGCGCTGAACCTCGTCAAGCTCGCGGTGCTCGTCGACGCCCTCAATCGTGAGAGCGGGGCCCTGGACGAGAAGGGCCAGGTCGTCAAGCCGGACGCGCTCATCGACGACATCCGGCTGCTGCGCGGGAGGGTGGACCTGCTCGAGATGCCCGTGTGGGGCGCGGCGGACGAAGCGGACGCAGAGGACGAGACAGACGGAGCGGACGTCGAGGGCGCGGCGAACGAAGCGGACGAGGCGCGCCGGCGGGCCGGCTCGCCTGCGGCGGCCGGCCCGCAGCCCGCGCCCGCGCAGCCGCAGCCCGCGCAGCCGCAGCCCGCGCCTCCGCAACCCGAGCACGACTCCTGTCGCGTCGCCTCGCTCGCCGTGAACGTGCCGGTGACCGTCGACGCGGTCTGGGAGGCGGCGCGCGTCTCGGTGAACGGCGGCAACAACCGCGGCGGCGGCATCGACTTCGCCGGCTTCGCGCCTGCGCCCGTGCGCGACAAGACGTGTCTCATCGTCAACACGATCGGCCCGGACCGGGACGAGACCCTGCGCGCGGTGCTCGGTCACCTCGGCGGCTGCCGCTTCTACGCCGCCGACGGGGCCGAGCTGGCCGCGCCCGACGTGCTTGCGCGGCGCGACGAGTTCCGCCTGCCGGTCCGCGAGCGCTACGCCGGCGAGGACGGCTGGCGGCTCGCCGAGCTGCGCGAGGACCCCGGCGACTTCCACCTCTTCTTCGTCGACCTCGAGCCGGGGGTGACGGCACGGTACGGGCGTCGCCTGCTGGCGAGTCCGGACTGGCTGCAGCGGCGGACGAAGTACGGCGACCTCGACGATGCGACGCTGCTGGCGGCGCTCGATGCGCTCGAGGCGGGCGCCGGCGCGCCTGCGGCGGCCGGCGCCCCTGCCGCGCCCGGTGCGCCTGCGGCGGCCGTCGCCCCTGCCACTGCCCCCGGCGCGCCTGCACCGGCCGCCGCCCCTTCCGCCGCGCCCGCCGCCGGCGACCGCCTCGCCGCCTTCCTCACCGACGTGCGCGAGGAGTACTTCACCGTCCTCGCCCATGTCATCGACTCACGCTTCTACCGCACGCACGCCGAACCTGGGGCGCCGGCGGCCAAGTACGCGACCAAGAGGCGCGGCTACCTCGTCTCGATGGGTCAGGACCTCGGCGCCGTCAAGATCTCGGGCTGGACGCACGTGATCCCCGAGTACTTCGCCTTCGACCGTTTCTGGGAGAGCTATCCGGGAACGACGCCGTCCGCGTCCGCCGATGACGGTCGCCCGGGCGCGCGCGGTGTCGAGGTGACCGTGCAGGGCCGTACGTTCGTCTCTCCGGCCCTGCACGCCCACGTCTGGGGCATGCACCACCGCTATCCGACGAACTCGCCGGCGATCGACGCCGAGGGCCGCGGCAACCCGGCGGGGGCGCATCCCTTCAAAGCCTACAACGTCCTCCTCATGCACAACGGCGAGCAGGTGGGCGTCGACTCGACCTCGCCCTTCCTGCGCGAGTTCGGCCGCGTGCACACCGACCCGTCGATGGGGGAGGACGCCGGCCTGTACGAGGGCGACTCGGTCTACGACCGCAAGGCGCTCACCGACACCGAGTACGCGGCCTACCTCGTCGACTTCACACGCCGCGTGCTGGGGCTGACGACGGAGGATGCCTCGCAGGTCATCTCGCCGATCACGGGGCTCGACCTCGCAGCGATGGACGACGAGCGCCGCCGGCGGTTCGAGCTGCTCGGGCTGAACTACGTGCAGCTCACGCCGACCGGCCCGTACAAGTTCACCATCGTCGAGTCGCGACCGGCGGCGGGGGACGGAGACGGGCCGGCGGAGGGCGCCGCGCCGCCGCCCGCCCGCCGGGTCGGCTTTCGCGAGAACATGGACATCAAGTTCCTCCGTCCGCACGAGGTCGTGGTCAGCGCCGACACGGCGCCGGACGGGGTGCGCGCCGTGGCCAACGGCAGCGAGGCGAAGATCGCCGACGCCATGCTGCGCGCTCTGCATGACCAGGGCCTGCTCAAGGACGCCGGCCACGACCTGCGCTTCAACATGCGCCCCGGCGGTGACCCCGGGCGGGGCGAGTTCGGCGGGGTCGTCGAGGCGTTCCTGACGCCGGGCGGCGGCGAGATCGACCT
>JAKPOQ010000008.1 GCA_029547745.1 Actinomycetes bacterium | reverse complement strand
CAAGAAGTGCGTGGCGCGCTGTCCCGTGGGGGCCCTCTCGGAGGCGGGGCACGACAAGATCCCCTGCTCGAAGCACGTCCACGAGACCTGCAAATCCTACATCGTGGAGCACTTCGGGTTCGAGGGCTACGCCTGCGGCCTTTGCCAGACGGGGGTTCCCTGCGAGTCGGGGATCCCGCGGGCGGAGGACGAGGGTCCGCCCTGAGCGGGGCGAAGACGGAAAAAAAAGCCCGATCGCGCGATCGGGCTTTTTTATTCCTGTCGACGGGCGGGCGCCGTCAGATCTCCGCGTCGCAGCGCAGGCAGCGCGTCGCCTCCTTGACGGCCTGGTCCTTCCTGTAGCCCAGCTCCACCTCGGCGAAGTTCTTCCGCCGGAATTCGGCCCCGAGCTCGGGCATGCGGGCCTGCGGGCACTCCTCCGTCTCCTCGTCGACGACGAAGGGGATGTGGATCTGCTCCTCGGAGGGCGGCACCCAGGCCGGCTCGCCGTTGCGCTTGCGGATCCAGCCGTCGATGTCCTCGGCCGCGCCGTGGCCCGCCGCGATGGCCTTGACGACCGTCGCGGGGCCCGTCACGGCGTCGCCGCCGGCGAAGTACTTGGCCTGGGTCGTCTGGGAACGGATGTCGTCCCGGACGTCGAAGCAGGACCACTTGTTGACCTTCACGCCGCTCTCGGCGGGTACGAAGGACAGGTCCGGCGTCTGGCCGATGGCGGCGATCACCGTGTCGACGCTCAGGGTGAACTCGGAGCCCGGGATCGCCACGGGCCGCTTGCGGCCGCTCGAGTCGAAGTCCCCGAGCTTCTGCCGCAGGCACTCGATCCCCGCCACGCGGCCGTTCGCGCCCACGACGCGCAGCGGCGCGATGAGGTACTCGATCTTGATGCCCTCGTGCTCCGCGGCGACGATCTCCTCGGCCGCTGCGGGCATGTCCTCGCGCAGGCGCCGGTAGAGGATCGTCACCTCGGCCCCGAGGCGAAGGGCCGTGCGGGCCGCGTCGATGGCGGAGTTGCCGCCGCCGATGACGGCGACCCTCGAGCCGAGGCTCTTGCGGCCGCTCTTCCAGCCCTCCTCGTCGCCGTTGTAGTCGCGGAGGAACTCGACACCGCCCCAGACCCCC
>JAKPOQ010000007.1 GCA_029547745.1 Actinomycetes bacterium | reverse complement strand
CCCCGTCGGCGCGGGGTACCACGGCACATCCTGCTGACCCATCACGCCGCTGCCGCCGCCGCAGGTGACGTCGGCGGTCGCGACCGGCAGGTCGGGACGGTAGTCGACCTGCACGGTGTCGGCGATGACCAGGTTGGTCTGCGTCGCTTCCTTCCAGAACTGCACGCGGATCTCGACCGTGTCGCCGCTCGCCGGCGCGACCGGCGAAACGTCGTAGGCGTCGACGGCGACCGTCGTGCCGGGGACGTAGGCGACCGAGGCGCTCTCGTTCAGGGGATCGTAGGGATCACCGACCACCGTGGCGTTGAGCGAGTAGAAGGCCGCCGTCGGGGCGTCCGTCGTGAAGTTCAAGTCGACCGAGGTCGTGCCGATGAAGCCGCTGCCGTCGTCCGGCTGGCCGACGACCTTGATGGTCGCGGTCGAGGCCGCCCACGCGACGGCGGACGCCACCGCGAGCACGGCCACCACGGCCAGCACCAGCAGCAACGTCTTTCTCTTCGTCATGTGCATATGAGTCCTCCAAGAAGTCTTGGTTGCCGTTCAGGAACGACAGAATGGCCGTTGGCCAAGGGCGCGGACAGCGGACCCCGCGCCGCGCAACGTCACAACACGACCACCTCCCGCAGTCGACGACAGGACCCATCCCACGCACTCTGGGGGAACACCGACCCAGACGCGCGCCCCCGCGTCCGCTGGACCGCGGCGGGCTGGCGCCAGGCGCCAGGCAAGGGAAGCGTACACAGAGGGGGAAGCGAGGCACCATCGTTCAGGATCTGACCCGGCCTCGCCTGCATCGCCTGGAACACCCCCTACGTCCGGTGGCGACACCGTGCGGGCACCGCACGCTGCGCCCCGTCCATCGCTTCACTACATACAACGTGCCGGCGGGCTTTCCTTTAGCACGTCCCCGCGAGAAAGATGCCGGGGAGTCGAGGGCAGCGCACGCGGCAGCCACGCAGTGCTTGAACGCCTGAAGTCTATGGGATGGGCCGAGGCTGGCGCAAGTGGTCGTGTCGTACGGCCCCTTCGAGGCTGTCCTCGCGCCAGAGATCGCGCCACCACGTGCCGAGGTCGAACCGGGCCAGGGGATGATGCGTGTTCGCACGCAAGGCGTGGTCGGGACGGGCGGACTTGAACCGCCGACCCCCTGCTCCCAAAGCAGGTGCGCTACCAGACTGCGCCACGTCCCGGCGCCGGGCCAGTATACCCCAGCCACGGCGCCGCACGACCGGCCCACGACGATCGGACCGCCGTGCGCGCGGCCCCGGCTTGGCGCGGCGCGGCCGGCCGTGGCCGAAGGCCGCGACAAGGGTTCTCGCGCGCGGCGAGGAACCATCGCCCATGACCATTGAAATCACGACCATCGACGCGCGACGCCGGCCACCGGCGCCACTGCCGCTCGAGCGCGTCGGCGAACTCGCCGCACATCCGGATGCGCTGGTCTGGCTCGACGTGACCGAACCGTCGCGCGAGGAGCTCACGGCGTTGGCGAAGGCCCTCGACCTTCCCTCCCTTGCGGTCGAGGACGCCGTCGAAGGCCGCCAGCGGCCGAAGGTCGACCGCTACGAGAACTGCGTCGTGCTCGTCGCGTATGCGGCGACGCTCGGGGACGGGAGCGACGGCATGGTCTCGCTCCGGGAGCTCGAGCTCCTCGTGTCGCGCCGCTGGGTGCTGACCGTATGGCAGGGCCCCTCGGCTCGGATCGACCGCTTCCGTGAAGCCGTGCTCACCGACACGCGCCCCGCGGCCCTGACGCCCTCCGGGGTGGCCTACGCCATCCTGGACGAGGTGGTCGACGGCTACTTCGACGTGCTGGAGCACCTCCAGGACCGGATCGAAGCGATTGACGAGGCGGTGTGGTCACGACCCGACGACGCCGACCTGAGCGAGGCGTTCGCCCTGCGTCGTGACCTCACCCGCTTCCGGCGCGTCGTCGCGCCCATGCGCGAGGTCTTGACCGTGACCGCGCGCCGCGAGGGCGATGTCATCGACGACGTCATCGATGAGGAGCTGCGCGACCTCGTCGACCACGTGGTCACCGTCCATGAAGAGATCGAGATGAGCCGGGAGCTTCTGGTGGCAGCGCTCGAAGGCCACATGTCGGTGGTGTCGAACCGCCTCAACGAGGTCGTGCTCAAGGTGTCGGCCTGGGCGGCCATCATCGCCGTGCCGACGGTGATCGCCAGCATCTACGGCATGAACTTCCGCCATATGCCCGAGCTGGCATGGACGTACGGTTACCCGTTCGCCCTCGGCCTGATGGTGGGATGCGCCCTGGCCCTGTACCTCGCCTTCAGGCATCAGCGCTGGCTCTGAGCGCGCCGCGCCACCGTGACTCGATCGCCACGACAGGCGAGGCATACGAGCCGGAGCAGTCCACCCGTCGTAGCGGCCGTCTGAACCGGGTTCTCGGCGGCCCCTCACGGCTCGATGTACGGCAGCGTGAGGGTCGCTCCGGGCTGAAGGAGCGCACCGTCCAGATTGTTCTCTTCGCGGATCTCGTACACGACGGCGCGCGGGTCGAGAGTACCGTCGTACTGCTCGGTGGCGATCTGCCACAACGTGTCTCCGGCGCGCACCTCGTAGGTGCGCCCACTCAGCATCGCGCTCTCGTCGGTCGCGTTGGCCACCCGGACGCCGGCCCACACCGCGGCGAAGATGAGGAAGAGGAAGAGCGCGAACCGGGCGAGGCCGGCCAGACGGCGCGCGCGCCGATGCCTGCGTACGCGCGCGTCGGCGCGCGCGCCGGACCATGTCGCCCGCGGCGCGCCCGGCCGCGGCGCGCCCACGGCCGCGCGGCGACGCCCTTCAAGGACGCTGGGTAGACCGTTGTGAGCGCGCGACCTCACGCCTTCACCGCCCGTCACTCTCCCTTCGCCGCCCGTCACTCTCATGAGTCCCGTCCCTCGAGCTCGCTGCCACAGGCGGGACACCGCAACACCACGCGCCTGGTCCACCGGTCGGCGACGACGGCGACGGCCATCTCGCCGCACCAGAGGCAGCGCGCGGCTCCCAGTCTGAGTCCGTCACCGAGCGTCTCGTCGACGACGTCGGCGAGCGTGGGCAGTGGCGCGACGTCGACCACATCGGCGAGCGTGGGCAGCGGAGCCAGAGTGAAGGCTGCGCCCTTCATAGCCTGCGCAGGACTCCCACGACCTTGCCGACGACGCTGACCTCGGCCTCGTCGAGCACGATGGGCTCGTAGTTCTCGTTCTCGGCCTGGAGCCTGATGCTGCGGCCCTGGCGATAGAAGCGCTTCGTCGTCGCCTCGTCGCCGACCAGCGCGACGACGATCGCGCCGTTGTCGGCGTCGTTCTGGGGATGCACGACGATGAGGTCGCCGTCGAGGATGCCGGCGTCGACCATGGAGTCGCCGACGACACGCAGGACGAAGTCGCCGTCGTCGCGGCGAAGGAAGCCGGGCACGTCGACGAGCTCTTCGATGTTCTCTTCCGCCAGCAGCGGGACGCCGGCCGCCACCTGGCCGACCAGCGGCAAGGGGCGAGGCGGTCTGAGCTCACGCACGACCTCGAGGGCGCGCGGCTTTGTCGGGTCGCGCCTGATGAGGCCCTGGCGCTCGAGATTGGCGAGGTGGGCATGCACGGTCGACGGCGACGACAGCTCGAGGGCGGCGCAGATCTCGCGTACCGTGGGCGGGTAGCCGTTGGCGCGCATGCATTCGCGGATGAAGGCCAGCACCTGCTCTTGTCGTGCGGTCAAGCCGCCCATGTCGCCTCCTCGGTCGAACACATGTTCGTGTGCAGTCTAGGGTGAACGTGTGTTCGTGTCAATGGAAAGGATACGGGCGCCCTCGGACGGAAAACGCGGCGCGCGCCAGACGCGCGCGCCGCGCTCAAGCCCGGCGGTGCGGCGCGCGCCAGACGCGCGCGCCGCACCGCCTCACTCGGGATAGTCCTCGGGGTTCTCGGAGGCGTGCTGGTCGCACGAGACGCGGGCGTAGAACTCGAGCTCGCCGCCCTCCCCCGCCGCGGCGAGCTCGTAGATCCGGCGCAGTTCCGCGACCGGGTCAGGATGGTCGTCCACGCGCAGGTCAAGGTAGGGGACGACCGTCTGACACATCACCTTCACGGCCGCCGATTGTCTGCCCCTCGCGTCGCCGCCCGCTTCCTGCCCTGCCTCCAGCACGGCGATGAGCCGCTCCCCCAGGTTGGCCGCCCGCCCGGTCAGGAAGGCGTCCTCCATGGCCGCGACCGTCGCCTCGGACACGAGGATGTTGCCGGCGATCGCGTAACCCGGGCCATGACGGCCGCCTCGCCACGGGTCCGTATGCTCACCGGTGTACGTGAAGGAGCGACCCGCCGCGTCGACCACGTTGAGCTGGCGATAGGCGCTGAAGCGGTCCTCGGCGAGGGCCGTGGCGGCCGCGACCTCGGGCGCGACGCCACCCTCCAGCAGGTCGAGTATGCGCGGCGCGAGGAACGGGTTGACCCAGGCCTGTGTGGCCACGGCGCCCACCCGCGGGCGCACGAACGGGCAGATGTTGCCCGCGGCCAGCGCCTTCGAGGCGACGGCGACCCCCAACATGCCCGTCACCGGATCGCGGGCCGCGATCGAGAACGTGGCGAGCCGGCCGCCGGACGCGGCGGTGACAGGACCGCCGCGCGGGCGGCCGGCAGCTCCTCGCGACCCCGCACGTGGACCGACAGGCGCCATGGCCACCTCAGTGTACAGGGTCGAACGCCAAAAAGTGGCCGCCAGGCGCGCGCCTGTTCGCCGGGCGGAGGGCCGTCAGGCGTTCACTTCTTCACCGGTCCGATCGGCAGGACGACCCGCCCGTAGAGCTCGTTCCACACTTGCGCGATCGACCCGTACACGGCCGACAGACCGGTCAGGATGCCTTCCCAGCCGGCGATCTTCGTCCAGGTCGCGCCCTCCAGACCCAGGAAGGTCGACTCGCCCGTCCAGTCGCCGATGGCGAGCAGGACGAAGAGGATGGTCAACGTGAGGAACACCGTCTGCAGCGAACGGTTGATACGCAGCGTGCCGACGAACATGAGGCCGGTGAAGACGCCCCACAAGAACAGGTACCAGCCGACCGCCGTCGACGTGGAGGCGAACTGCTCCGGCCAGATCGTCTCGAAGACCCAGAGGGCGACGAGGGTGAGCCAGAACGAGCCGTACGACAGGAAGGCCGTCATGCCGAACATGTTGTTCTTCTTCCATTCCATGATGCCGGCGATGACCTGCGCCATGCCACCGTAGAAGATGCCCATGCCGATGATCATGCTGTTGAGGCCGTAGAAGCCGGCGTTGTGGATGTTCAGCAGGACGGTCGTCATGCCGAAGGCCATGAGACCGAGCGGCCCCGGGTTGGCGGTCACGTCCTTGAGGGCGGCGACCACGCTGCGGCGCTCCCCTGCCGTTCCGACGGCGGCGGTCGCCGCCTGACTCTCTGTCGCGTCGCTCATGGACGTGGCCCTCCTCGAACCTCGATTGACTGTCGGTCGCCGTGTCCCAGCGGGACGCCGGCAAGACGGACTCTGCCGGACCGCCATCGCCCCCCGCCACATGTCCGGCAGAACGCGCGGATTCTATCTGCAACGATCCGTCACGGCGACCCGGTCCCGAGCCGACAGACGGAGTGCCGTCACACACCGTGACGAGAGCGCGTGGACGACCGTCAACGCACGGTGATGCGCCTCGTCACGGAGGTCTCCTGCTCGAACCCGTTCACCGGGTCACCGGCAGCCACGGCACGGTAACTCGCCGACCTCGTCGGCCTGATCACCGCGGTCCAGCGACCGTCCCCGTCGGTCCTCACGTTCTGCGCCGTCTTCCACCCTCCGTTGGTCCTCACCTGGACGGCGACGTTGACGCCGACCGCCCAAGCACCCCCACGGGCAAGAGTCCCCTTGATCGTCGCCTGCCCGCCCTTCCGCACACTCTGGGGCGCGCTGGCAAGGCGCAGGTTCTCGGGGTAGAGAAGAGTCCCCTTGAAGCCGACGGTCGACTTGCCGCATCGCGGCGGAGCGAGTGGGCCGCGCGTCTCGTCACTCGCCTTGAGGAACAGACTGGGCACCCAGTGGAGCGTGCGCAGTGGCCGAGCCGGCGTCCCTCTGTGTTCGACGGCGAACGTGTCGCGCAGGCCGTACCAGCCGCCCTGGTCGGGCGGGGTCCAGTTGGACTCGCCGAAGTCCTGGAAGACCGTCTCCCACGACGAGCCGGCGTAGAGGTAGGACTCCATGTTCGCGGGCGAAGGGGCATGCTGCCGATCGTAGGTCACACTTCTGGTCTGGACGTTCGCGGGCCATTCCAGACGCACCTCGCCCTGACCGGTCGACGTCGGGGTGAAGTCGTACGGATAGCCATACTCCGGACCGTCGAGCGTGACCCACGCCCCGGTGTCAGCCGGCCGACGAAAGCTCTTCAGGTAGTAGTTGTCCGTGGCGGTAGTGTCGGCACTGACGGCGAGATCGATCTGCGGGTAGTACCCGGCGACCCGGCAGCGCGCCGCCCCGTTGAAGGCCACGACGACCACGTAATAGGTGTCCCCCGTCATGCGAGCGTCGTCGGCCCCAGAGCTCGTACCGGGCTCGATCGTCTGGTTACGGACGCTCATGACGTTGAAGTCGACGACCTCCCTGCCGACGAACGCCGCCATGGAGCCCATCTCTTGCGACAAGGCCTGCCCGTTCTCGTCGAGCAGGTACAGGTCCAGGTCGACCCACGCCGGGCAGAACGTGAGCTCCATGTGGATGTAGCCCGCATGGTTGATCCCGTCGGGCAGCCGATAGCACAGCACCTGAGACGTGTCCCAGATCGTACGCTGCGTGAGGCCGGGCACGGTCTGCTTGTTCGTGACCGACGCCGCCAGACTCGGCGCCGGCGCAGCGAAGGACACACACAACATCATGACTATCGTCATGGACACGGTCAGCGCACGCCGCCTTCTCATCGTCTGGACCCCCTCCTGCGTTCTCACACGCGAAGCGCAGCTACGCGCGAAGCGCGGCTACACGCGAAGCGCGGCTACGCCCTCCGCGGCACCCTCGGCTTAGACGTTAGACTTGTCCGAAGCCCCGGGGGCGCACTCTCGTCGGCGCGCCCGCAGCAAGTATATGTGGAGGCCGAGTGATCGAGACACCACGAGGCGAGGAGCGCTGGTCCGCCCGGCGCAGTGGATGGGCGGACCCCACCGCTCCTCTTTCGGGTGACGGCGCGAGTGACGGCGCGAGTGACGGCGCGTCGCCTCGCGACCGCCGGCGGCAGACGGTCCTCGCCTGCGTCCTGCTCGTCATCGCCGTGTCCGCCGGCCTCCGCCTCTGGAACTTGTCCTCTCCCGGCGAGTACATGTTCGACGAGGTCTACTACGCGAAGGACGCCAAGGCGATGCTCGACGGGCGCATGGACCCCAAGCGGGACTACCCGTGGGAACCGGGTGACGTCGTCTCGTGGGCCCACCCGGACGCGGGCAAGATGGCGATCGCCGCGGGCGTCGCCCTCTTCGGCGATCGCCCTCTTGGTTGGCGGCTCCCCGCCGTCGTCGCCGGGTTGGTCCTGCTTGCGTGCGTCTACCCCATCGCCCGCCGCCTTGGCCTCAGTCGCGGCTGGGCCCTCGTCGCGCTCACGCTCGCGGCCGCGGACCAGCTCGGCATCGCCCAGTCACGCATCGCCACGCTCGACGTGTTCGTCGCCGCCTGGACGGTGATCTGCATCTGGTGCGCGCTACGGTACGTCCAGGACGGCCGGCACACGGGCTGGCTCGTTGCCTGCGGCCTGACCGGAGGGATCGCCGTGGCGACGAAGTGGTCGGGGGTGTTCGCGCTGCTCGCGGTGATCGTGCTGATCGCGCTCGGCAGGCGCGTCGTGCGACTGGCGCCTGCCGAGCGCGACACGGCCGGTACTGCTCGGCGGCGCGCGACCCCGGCGCTCTTGAACGTCGTCGTCCTCTTCCTCGCCCTGGTCGCACTGCCGGCGGGCGTCTACCTCGCGAGCTACATCCCGTACTTCGCCGACGGCCACACGTGGGCTCACTTCCGTGAGCTCCAGAGCCAGATGTGGCGCTTCAACACGACGCTGTCGGCGCCGCACTCGTATGCATCCGCGGCGCCGACCTGGATCTTTGACTACCGGCCGGTCTGGTACTGGTTCGTCGACAAGGGCCAGTACCACGGCGTGGTCGCGATGGGCAATCCGTTCCTTTGGTGGACCGCCGTGGTGGCGCTGGCCGCCGCCCCGATCCTCGCCGTTTGGCGAAGGATCACGCTCCCACTGGTCCCCGCCGTCCTCGTCGTCGTCCTGTACCTGCCGTGGTTCGCCGCCTCGCGGACCTCGTTCCTCTACTACATGACGCCGGTGGCGCCGTTCCTCGCCGTCCTCGTCGCGGCGCTGGCGGCGGTGCTCGTGTCGAGCGGCAGGCAGGTCCCACGGCGCACGCTGATCTTCCTCGGCGTGGCAGCGGCGACGGTCACCGCCGTCGCCTGGGACCGGATCGGGCAGACCGCCGCCTTCCTGTTCTGGGAGTTGCCGGGGCGGGCGACGGACGCGGTCGCCCTGGCGACCGCGTCCGTCGCCGTCGCTGTGGCTATCGCCCTCGTCGGCGTCGGCCTGGCGCGCGCCCGGACGCGGCCCCTGCTGACGGCGGTCGTGCTGGGCTGCATCGTGGGCATCTGCGTGCCCTTCCTGCCCATCGTCATGGACCTCGGGATGGAGCCCGAGGACTTCTACCGTCTCATCTGGTTCCCGAGCTGGATCTGACGGAGGAGGCGCCGGGCCCTGAAGGGCCCGTCGCCCGCCTGTCACGCGATGACCGCCGCCATGATCGCCTTCTGGGCGTGCAGCCGGTTCTCGGCCTGGTCGAAGACGACCGAATAGGGCGAGTACAGCACCTCTTCGGTGATCTCCTCGCCCCAGTGCGCCGGCAGGCAGTGCATGACCTTCACCTGGGGGCCGGCGAGCCGCACGAGGTCCATGTTCACCTGGTAGTCGCGCAGGGCGGCGAGGCGCACGTCGTGCTCGGCCTCCTGGCCCATGCTGGTGAACGTGTCGGTGTAGATGACGTCCGCGCCCCGGACCGCCGCCCTGAGGTCGCTGGTCAGCTCGACCGTCGCCCCGGTCTCGGCGGCGTCGGCCTGGGCGCGGGCGACGATCGCCGCGTCCGGCTCGTAGCCCTCCGGTGTGCAGATGACGACGTGCATGCCCGTCTTGGCGCCGACCTCGGCCAGCGAGTGGGCGACGTTGTTGCCGTCGCCGGAGTAGACCACCGTGACGCCCTCGAGCCGCCCCACATGCTCGCGGATGGTCAGCGCGTCGGCCATGCCCTGGCAGGGGTGATGGTCGTCCGTGAGACCGTTGATGACCGGGATCTGCCCGTACTGCGCGAGGTCCTCGACGTCCTTCTGGGCGAAGGTGCGGATCATGATGCAGTCGACGTAGCGGCTCATGACGTTCGCCGTGTCTCTGATCGTCTCGCCGACGCGGAGCTGGATGTCGTTGGCGTTGAGGAACAGCGGCTGCGCCCCGAGCTGCTCGATACCGACCTCGAAGCTCATGCGCGTGCGGGTCGAGGTCTTCATGAAGATCATCGCCACCGCCCGTCCTTCGAGCAGGCGCTGAGGCTCGCGGGCCTTCTGCGCGGCCTTGAGCTCGTCGCCGAGGTCGAGCAGTGCCCTGACCTCGGCTGGAGTGAAGTCGTGGATGGTCAGGAAGCTGCGGCCGGTGATGTCGAGTTCCGACATGCAGGCCTGGATCGGCGCCGATGTCATGTCGCCCTTCCCTCCGTGGTCGATGCGTCCGTGGTCGGTGCGTGGCCTAAGACGGCCGACGCCGGCGCCCGCGGAGCGGGCGCCGGCGTCACGGCGGCGCGGCCCGTTGGGCCGCGCCGCCGTCGCCTGTGGCAACCGTATCAGATGAAGCCGCGCTCGCTGAGCACGTCGGCGAGCGTCGGGCGACCGATCTCCTGCAGGTCGTACCCGACGCGCACCGCCGGCAGCTTGATGTCGACGACGCGGCGCAAGTCGATCGGCGTGCCGATGACGACGACGTCGGCGCCGGAGGCGTTGATCGTCGCCTCGAGGTCCTTGAGCTGCTGCTCGGAATAGCCCATCGCCGGCAGCAGCACGCCGATGCCCGGGTACTTGGCGAACGTCGCCTTGATCTCGCCGACGGCGAACGGCCGCGGGTCGATGAACTCGGCGGCGCCGAGCTGTCGCGCCGCGACGGTGCCGGCGCCGTACTTCATCTCGCCGTGGGTCAGCGTGGGGCCGTCCTCGACGACGAGCACGCGCTTGCCCCTGATGGCCGCGGGGTCGTCCACCGACACCGGCGAGGCGCCCATGATGATCTGGACCGTCGGATTGACGGAACGGACGGCGGCGAGCTCGGCCTCGATGCCGGCCCGGTCGGCGGTGTCGATCTTGTTCAGGACGACGACGTCGGCGAGGCGCAGGTTGACCTCGCCCGGGTAGTACACAAGGCCGTTCCCGGGCCGGTGCGGGTCGGCGACCGTGATGTAGAGGTCGGCCTTGTAGAAGCTGAAGTCGTTGTTGCCGCCGTCCCAGAGGATGACGTCGGCCTCCTTCTCGGCCTCGCGCAGGATGGCCTCGTAGTCGACGCCGGCGTAGATGACGTTGCCGGCCTTGACGTGCGGCTCGTACTCCTCCATCTCTTCGATCGTGCACTCGTACTTGGCGAGGTCGTCCACCGTCGCGTAGCGCTGCACGCGCTGCTTCACGAGGTCGCCGTACGGCATGGGATGACGGATCGACACGACCCTCTTGCCGGCCTCGCGCAACATCGTCTGCACCTTGCGGCTGGTCTGGCTCTTGCCCGCCCCGGTGCGCACCGCGCAGACGGCGATCACCGGCTTCGTGCTCTTGACCATGGTGTGGTCGGGCCCGAGCAGACGGAAGTCGGCCCCCAGGGCGTTGGCGAGCGCCGAGCGGTGCATGACGTACTCGTAGGGCACGTCGCTGTAGGCGAACACGACCTGCTCGACGCCGTGCTTCTTCACGAGCTCCGGCATCTCGGACTCGTCGCGGATCGGGATGCCGTCGGGGTACAGCCTGCCGGCCAGCTCGGCGGGGTACTTGCGGTCCTCGATGTACGGGATCTGGGTCGCGGTGAACGCCACGACCTCGTACTTCTCGTTGTCGCGGAAGTAGGTGTTGAAGTTGTGGAAGTCGCGCCCCGCAGCTCCCATGATGAGGACTTTCGTGCGTTCGGCCATGCTCACTCCTGTGGTCTCTGGGTCCCTCCGCGCCACGATCCGCTGTCAGGCCGGCGGAGTGAAGACCTTGTGGACGTACGGTGATGTCGCAAGCTGCACCGTGGCAGCGTAGTTAGGACGGAAGCGGAGGACGTCGCCGAGGCGCGGCGGCGCGACCATCGCCTCGACGTCGCAGATGAGATGGTCGCTGGACGCGCCGAGGATCTCGACGCCGGCGTCGAGCGGCGTGAGGTACTCGGGCATGACGTCCTGACGGCCGAGGGCGAGGATCGCGCGGCGGCGGTCGCCCCGGTCGACGAACGTCGGCGTGTTGCCGTAGGCGTCTTGGGCGACAGTGCCGCGCGGCATGCTGGGCTTGACCTTGCACTCGATGACCGGGGCGGCGACCTCGAAGACGTCGGTATGCAACCCGAGGGTCGGCTCGCGGGTCAGCGTGTCGACGCCGTGCAGGATCGTCTCGCCGACGCGCAGCGTGGTGACGCCCTGGGGCATGCGGCCGGAGGCGATCATGCCGATGGAACCCGAGTTGCCGCCGCCGACGAGGAGACGTCGGCCCACGCGCTGTTCGACGGCGCGCGCCAGCCCGACGAGCTCCGTCATGTTGCGCTCGTCGGGCATGATCGCGCCGTAACAGGTCAGGTTGACGCCGACACCGGCCAGCTCGAGGTGCTCGAGGGCCTCGACGGCGTCGACGAACGCCGGCAGGTCGGGCGGCAGGATGCCCTCGCGCAGGTCACCGAGGTCGACCATGACGAGGACCTGGTGACGACGCCCTTGAGCGGACGCCGCGGCATCGAGGGCGGCGCACGTCTCGAGCTCGCTGGCCAGCGAGAGGTCGAAGAGGCGCACCGTCTCGGCGGCGAGCTGCGGCGCGGGCGCGCGCAGGAGCCAGATGGGCGCCGTGACGCCGGCGGCGCGGAGCCGCGCGGCGTTCTCGTGCCGCGACTCGCCGAGCGCGACCGCGCCGCCGGCGAGCATCGCCCTGCCGACCTCGGGAGCGCCGCACGTGCACTTCGTGACGCCGACGACCTCGACCCCGCCCAGGGCACGGATCACGACGCGGGTGTTCGCGGTGATCTTGCCGGGGTCGATCGTCAGTGTCGCCTGCCCGCTCATGACCCTCCCGAGCGCCGGTCCGCGCGAATGCTCCGCGCTTGCATAAGGGGTATGCAGAAGGTTATAGCGCGCCCGACATCGGCGCAAGCCTCCCGCCGTGTTCAGACGCCCAGGCTGTGCTGCATGAGGGCGACGACCGCGTCGGCCGGGAAGTGCGCGAGCAGGACGCCGCAGCAGGCGAAGACGTAGTCGCGGTCGACGACACAGCGCGCGTCCTTCGGCGGCAGCAGCCGCTCGCCGCCGTTCCGCGCGCGCACGTCCGGCAACAGGGCGTCGCCGCCGGGCAGCCGCGTGAAGGCGCCGCCGGTGCCGATGACCCAGCGGCACGCCGTCAGGTCGCGCCCCCGGGCCACCATCTGGCGGCCGGTCGGCGTGTACAGATAGGCGAGCTCGCCGGCGTGCCGCTGGACCGCGGCCACGGCGGCGTAGTGCGCCAGCGTCAGCGCGGCATGGATCTCGTCGAGCGTCGTCGGGATCGCCGGCGGCAGCCTGGTCGGCCGCTCCTGCCGGGCGAGCATCTCGACGACGTGGGCGGCGCTCACGTACGTGCCCAGGTCGCCCTCGACGGTCCGCTTGCTGTGCGGCTGGGGCTCGGTCTGGATGGCCGCGTACTCGACGCTGCCGTCGGTCACCGAGTGGACGTCGGTCGTCGCCCCGCCGACGTCGATGGCGACGAGGTCGCCGATCTCGTCGGCGAGCCGCTCGCAGGCGACGAGCACCGCCCCGGGGGTGGGCAGGATACTACCGGTCACAAGCTCGCCGATACGCTCCATCCCCGGCGCGTGGATGATGTGGTCCTCGAAGGCGTCGTGGATGACGGCCCGCGCCGGAAGCACGTCAAGCTGGTCGACGCTCGGATAGACGTTCGGGGTGACGCGCACCTCGTAGCCCGCTTCGCGAAGAAGCTCGCAGGCCTCGTCGCGGACGGCCGAGTTGCCGCCATAGATGATCATGGGCTTCTTGCCGGCGGCGACGACGCGGTCCTGGATCGGGGCATGCTGGTCCACGCCGCCGGCCGCAGGCGGGGCGGCGAAATCGAGCTGCGCCAGCATGCGCGCGTTGTGCAGCACCGTCTCGACGTCGCCGCCCTCGACGCCGCCGGCCAGCATGATGACGTTGGGGCGCGCCGCGGCGATGCGCTCCAGGTCGTGGCGGCGCAGCTTGCCGGCGGTCTGGTACTCCACCACACCGCCGGCGCCCAACGCCGCCTCACGCGCCGCCATCGCCGTCATCTTCGCCGTCAGGCCATGCACGGTCATGCGCAGGCCGCCGGCCGCTGAGCTCGTGGCGAGGGACTCGCGCGGCGCGAGCGGGCCCAGGGAGGCTTCGACTTGGGCCCGGGCGGCGTTCACGCCCACGGTCACGTCGCCGTCGAGCACGGAGGTGGCGGCGACGCCCTGCCCCAAGAGGCAGGGCGTCGCCCCGTTCCGTCGGCTCTCGTCGCTGAGGCCGTCGAAGGCGCTGACCACCGTGGTCGTCGAGCCGATCTCGGCGACGAGCGCGTCGACGGGGCGGGCGGCATCGCCGGCGATGCCGCCCGCCCCGTCCCTGCTCGTCGCCGCTTCCCCGTCCCTGCTCGTCGCCTCCGCCACCCGCGTCACTCCTTCTGTGCCGCGCGGGCGCGCAGCGCCTCGACCATGAAGCTCGCCACGTCGTGACCCGTGGTCCCACGACCGAAGCCGGCGTCCATGCCCCAGCTCCGCGCGAGGTCGTCGGTGACCTGCGTGCCGCCGCTGATGAGCAGCAGCTTGTCGCGCACGCCCTTCTCGACCGCGAGGTCGGCGATCTTCTCCATGTTCTGACGGTGGATGTCGCCGTGCGTGATGATGGTGCTCAACAGGACAGCGTCGGCGGCGTGCTCGATGGCAGCGTCGAGGAGCTTGTCGACCGGCACTGACGTGCCCAGGTAGATGCACTCGATGCCATACTTCTCGATGCCGCCGTGCTTGATGTCGATGATCTCGCGCATGCCGACGGAGTGCTCGTCGTTGCCGACCGTCGCCGCCACGCACTTGAGGCCGTGCTCCTTGACGAAGGCGCGGATCTCATCCTCGGGCAGGAGCTGCTTCTCTTCCGGGATGACCAGGGTCGCGGGGTCGACGGTGACGTCCAGCCGGCCGCGTACCTCGAGCAGCGTGCCCTCGGCCGGATGCATCACCTGTTTGTGGACGACCTCGGGCTCCTGCAGGTTCATCGCCTTGGCGAGCTCGAGGGCGGCCGCCTCGGCCACGCGTTCGGCCGCCGGGAGGAACATCGTCACGACGACGATGCCGTCGCCCGCCCACTGGACCTCGGGCTTGATGAGGCCTTTCTCGCGCAGCTCGGCCGTCCGTTCCAGCCGGACGTTGACGTTGTCCTCCGGATCGAGCTCGTCGATGAAGGGGATGAGAGCTTCGTCGCACAGCGTGCAGCCGCCGATGAGGTCGCACGGCTTCCCGAGCCCCTCCGGCAGGTGGTTGTCGCCGAAGTGGTGGCACACGGGGGCCATGTAGTCGTCGGCGCGCTCCACGACCGTGCCCACGCCGACGCCGCCGTCGATCTTGCGGAAGATGCCGTCGTCGTTCGTCTCGGGATAGCAGCCGGAGTCGACGAAGTAGCCTTCCTGGACGGCGCCGAAGTAGCCGCCGTCGCGGATCATGCCCTCAAGGAAGAGCACGGCACGCTCCTTGATCTCGCGTACCTTGCTCTTGAGCTCGGGCGCCTCGCGGTCGACCTCGACCACCTTGCGCAGGCCGTCGAGGCCCACGAGCGTCTGCCGCGCCGTGTTCACGGCGTGGACGTTGTTGTAGTGCCAGGGGACGTTGCGGCCCTCGTCCGGCGTGATCGTGCTCTGGATGTCCGCCGTCGTCAGGCGGCTGATGAGCATGTTGAGGACGTGGTTGACGGTCGCCTCGCGGCCGCACGACTCGATGTAGCGCGTGTTCTGCTGGGCGCGCATCTTGAACTCGCCGAAGAGGTCACGCAGGGCGACCGCGTACGGCAGGTCCATGCGCACGCACGGCGCCGGCGTCGCGTCGGGGGGCACCGTGCTCAGGCAGATGTTCTCCTTGGGCATGCCGACCTTGACCGAGTAGGCGCAGTTGATGCCGTGCTGCACGAGCAGTTCGGGCATGACCTTCCACGCCTCACGGGCGGTGGCGTTGGCGTTGTGGGCGCCGTCGATCTGGGCCATGTTCGCGGCGGCCATGATGCGCTTGGCCACCGCCGCGTCGACGAAGCTCCGCACCATGTTGATGTTGCGGTAGAGCACGTTGTACTGCGGGTCCTGGTGGGCGCCGTTGACGCCCTCCTCGGCGAACATGACGGCGATCTCCGGGCCGGCGACGCCGCTGACGTAGCTGTGGAAGTTGATCGGGCGCCCGACCTCGTCCTCGATGAGGTCGAGCGCCTTGCGCGTGGCCCTGACCTGCTTGCGAGTGACGGCGATGCCGCCGACGCCCTCCGGCGTCCCTTCGAGCAGGCCGTCCATGTGGCTCTGGCCGGCGGTGCGGATGACCATGATGTGGTCGGCGCCGTGCCAGGCGGTCATGCGCATGCGCCGGATGTCGTCCTCGAAGCGTCCTGAGGCGATCTCGGTCGTGACGACGCAGTCCGGCTGCGGGTCGATGTCGCCGAAGTACTTCGCCGCCGGCAGCGGCACGCTGCGACGCAGGCTGCGCGACGTCTCGCGGTACGAGAACGGGCCGAGGACCTGGTCCTCGACCGGCGTGCGCCAGGTCCACCCCCGACGCCGGGGGCGGTAGCGCTCGAGGTCGGCGAGGATCTCGTCGAGGTCGATCTTCGCCTCGGGGTCGAGGGGATGCTGCAGGGCCCAGTCGTCCGGCCGGGCGCCGACGGGCGCGTACGGCTCGGGCACCCGGGGCGGCCGCTGCTGGCCCTTCGCTCCTGTCTCAGGCGTCATCGCGGCCACCCCACTTCTGGTCGACGAGGTCCCAGCCCTCACCCGCGGCCAGCCTGGCCGCCGCGGCGCGGACGTCCACATCCCACTGCTGCGCGCAGTGGAGGACGACGTGGCCCGCGCCGTGACCGAGCAGGCCGCGCTTGTCCACCTCGTTGACGACGGCGTTGCAGGTGAGCGAATCGACGCCCATGCGCATCAGCACAGAGCGCTCGATGCTCGGCGACGTATGCGTCCGGGCCAGATCGACGAGCGGGTCGACGATCTCGTCGACCAGCTCCCAGAACCTGGCCTCGAGCTCCGCGTCGGACAGGTCGGCGAGGTGCGTCCGCCAGGCGAGGTATTCGTCCGCGCGCGCCATCTCAGGCTTCCTTCAGTTCGGCCAGGATGGCTTCGACCGTCGCCTCGTCGGTGTTCGTGTCGGCGGCGAGGAAGGCGATGTCGTCGGCCGTCGGCACGTAGCCCTCGGGGGCGTTCTTCACCGCGTTGCGCACGTAGCTCTTGCGCATGCGGGCGAGATCGAAGTCCTTGGCTTTGATCTGCTCGACCTTCTCGGGGATGACGATGACCTTGCCGGGGACGTTGTCCCCGGGGTCGCCGGCGCGGACCTCGACGCCCATCTGTTTGGCGAAGTTGAGCTGCGACCAGTGGTGCTTGCCCGCCCCCGTGTACTCCGTCTCCTGGACGACGACGGTGGCGTCGCGGGGCAGGTCGCGGGCGAGGCTCAGGGCGGCGGTCATGGCCGTGTTGCCGGCGGGCCCGCGCTCGAGGCCCTCGAGCTTCGCCATCGCCTCGGTGACGTAGAAGACCTCGCCCTGTGTGACGGTGAGGTAGCGGTCCATGTAGCGCAGCGGCCGGGCCGCGTTGCGGGGCACGTCGGCGCGGTCCGGCCACGTCGCGAACGGGACGCCGAAGCCCGTGTGACCGGTGGTGAAGCTCTTGCGGTTGAAGTCGACGTCGCTCGCCATGTGCAGGCCGCTGAGGTCGACCGAGGCGCTCACGATCTGCGTCGTCGTCGCGCCTGCGCGCTTGAGGCCGCGCGCGGTCCCGGTCGTGTTGCCGCCCCCGGCGTGCGTGACGACGACGACGGTCGGGTCGCTGCCGGTGAGTGCCCGCATCTCGCGTGAGATCTCGAGACCGAGGGTCTCGATGCCGCTCACGCCGAACGAGCTATAGAGCGAGGCGGCGAAGTAACCCGTCTGGTCGAGCAGCTCGACCATGTGGAAGAAGAGCTCGGGACCGACCGTCATCTGCACGACCTCGGCGCCGTACGCCTCGCAGATGCGGCCCTTCTCGACGATCTCCGGCTGGCCGATGTGCCGGCTGTCGAAGGTCTCCTGGCAGATGATGCACTTGAGGCTGTTGCGCGCCGCCTGGCTGGCGACGGCGGCGCCGTAGTTGCCCGACGTCGCCGCGATGACGCCTTCGTAGCCCTTCTCCCTGGCGACGTGGATGCTCACGCTGGCGCGACGGTCCTTGAAGGCTCCGGCGAGGTTGGCGGCCTCGTCCTTGACGAAGATGCGCGCCCCCTTTTCCGGGGCGCTGATGCTGCGCACGAGGTCGGTCAGGTTCCTCAGCTCGAGCAGCGGCGTGTTCCCGACGCCGGCCCTCGTCTGGATGGCGACGATGTCTTCGAGGCTGTAGCCGTGCGCCGCCATCATGCCCTCGTAGTCGAAGGCGATGGGGCTGATCTCGAAGACGCTGTAGTCCATGCCCAGCGCCTTGCGCATGATCTCGCCGCGGCGCGCCATGATCGCGTCGAACTTGGTGGCCATCAGCTTCCACCCCCCCGGGACGCCCTGTAGGCCGCGACCTGCGCCCGCAGGTCGCGGCCGATGTGCGTCAGCTCGGGAAGAGGGTCCCCATAGGTGATGTAGTAGCCGGGTTCCACCGCCGACAGCGCGCCGGTGACCGTGCGGCCGGTCATGGTCTCGATGGTCAGCTCTTCGCCCATGGCGGCCTCGCCCCGGGCGAAGCCCTTCACCCACATCATGAGCGGCTTGTCCGCCGTCTCGGGCGGGAGGTTCTTGCTGCGGTCGGCCGGATCGAGCAGCTTGCACTCGACCTCGACCCAGTCGCCCTTGCGGGCGCGTGTCGCGTCGCTCAACGCGGTCACCCCTTTCCGGTGATCCGGGCCCAGGCCTCGTCGTCCTCGTCAGGCGGTCGGCGTCCAAAAGCGAGGCAGCGGCAGGTCGACGACGGTGAGCAGACCGGCCGGCGCGTCCTTCACGAGCGGGATGTAGTTGCCCTCGCTGGCGTACGTCCCCTTGCCGCCCGGGATCTCAGGCTTGTTGCTCATGTTGACGCTGGGGTCACCATGGATCTCGATGTAGTCGCCCGTCTCGATGCCCTCGAGCTCGGGATGGATCTGCTGCGGGTGGATGAGCTCGATCTTGAGCTCCCCGTCGACGTAGCCGCGACCGATGTGACGGCAGCCGGCGACGTCGCCGGGCGCGACGCGCACGTGCGGCGTCGAGCGCTCCACCGTGGTCGTGATCGGCTCGCGGGTCTCTTCGACGCGATCGATCTTCCAGCCCAGCGCCCTTCCGACGAGATGGATCGACTCAGGGAAGCCGATGTGACCGACGATGGCGCCGTCGGCGACGCCCTTCTTGAACTCCTCCACCGTTGTACCGACGCCCTGGCCCCTGAGGACGGTAGGGCCGAACGGCGAGAGGTCGTTCACCCGCGTGGCCACGATCTTGTCGATCCGCAGGCAGATCGAGCTCCACATGACGATCAGCGCATCGAGCATGAACCCCGGGTTGATGCCGGTCCCGAGCACCGTGACGCCGTGCGCCTTGGCGAGGGCATCGACACGGTCGGCCCAGGCGGCATCGCTCGCCCAGGGATACGCGAGCTTCTCGGCGATGCAGATCACGTTGCAGCCGGCCTCGACCGCCGGCTCGACCTGACTCGTGATCTCATGCAGGTTGCTCTGCGTGTTGATGCAGACGACGTCCGGCCTCCTGGCGAGCACCGCGGCGAAGTCGGTGGTCATCTTCACGTCACAGGGCCGACCCAGGAGCTCGCCGACCGTCTTCCCTTCCTTCGCCGGGTTCGTGACGATAACGCCGACGAGGTCGATGTCCTTGGGGCGGTCGAGGATGTACCCCAGCAGGCCCTGCCCCATCATGCCCGTTCCCCACTCGGCTACCTTGATCATGTCGGTTCCTCCAGCACGGCGATTGCACCCTTGTATGTGGAGTATGCAACGTGGCCACGACTCTACCATGCGCCTGACAGAAGCGCCGCACGGAACGACGCGTTGTGTCGTCGCATCCTGCGAGGACCGCTGATCGGCGTCGTACAGTGCACGGCCTCAAACGCGGCGCGAGCGCGCCGCAGAGCCGCGAAGAGAGCTCAATGACGAGGGCCCGGTGGAGGCTGGTCGACGGCAGCGAGTGGAAGGAGAAAAGAGTCGTTGCCCATCATCCCCTCCCTGGTTCATCGTCGCCGCGACCGCGTGAGGGATGCTAGTCGGGGCGGCGACGGTGGTCAACAGCCCGTATTGCG
>JAKPOQ010000187.1 GCA_029547745.1 Actinomycetes bacterium | reverse complement strand
CGCCGTCCGGACGGCGCCGCGCACCACCCACGCCGGCGGCTCCTTGTCCAGGACCAGCGGAGGGAGGACGGCGACCAGCAGGACGACCAGCAGAGTGAGGACGATCACGAACCAGGGCAGCGGGCCCCAGCGCAGCGTCGGTCTCACGCCATGACCTCGACACCCTTCGCCGGCGGCCGGTCTTGAGGTTCCAGCTCCACGATCTTCTCCAAAGCCGCGATGGCGACCTCGATCTGGGCGCGGTCGGGCCGACGCGTCGTGAGCCACTGCAGGGCGAGCCCCGGCCACATGATGACGCGCACGAACGCACTGCCTTCGTGCCGCCCCGCCCACTTGATGATCTCGTAGGAGATGCCGGCGATGAGCGGGATGAGGACCACACGCGAGAGGACGAGCCAGTACCACGCGGGACGACCCACGGCGGCGAAGACGAACACCGAGACGACGAGGACGACGAGCAGGAAGGACGTGCCGCAGCGCAGGTGCAGGGTGCGGTACTTGCCGACCGCGTCCGGGGTCAGCTCCTCCCCATGCTCGAGGGCATGGATGCTCATGTGCTCGGCGCCGTGGTACTCGAAGACGCGACGCAGGTCGGGCAGGATGGTGATGACGACGAGGTAGGCGACGAAGATCGCCACGCGGATGACGCCCTCGACGAGCCAGAACAGGATGCCCTCGCCGAGCCACCGGTCCAGGAGACCCGTGAGACCCAGAGGGGCGAGGAAGAAGAGGGCGATGGCGAACGCGAAGGCGAGGGTCACGGTGACGGCGATCTCCTTCTTGCTGAGCTGCTCCTCCTCTTCGCCGAGGGATTCGTTGGCCGACGTCGTGAGGGCGCGTACGCCGACGACGAGCGACTCCACGAGGGCCACGACGCCACGCACGATCGGCGCCCTGAGGACGGGGTAGCGGACCATCCACGAGACGAGGGGGTAGTCGTGGATGCCGATGCTCTGGTCGGGACGGCGGACGGCCAGCGACCAGTGCTCGACGCCGCGCATCATGACGCCCTCGATCACGGCTTGGCCGCCGACCTGCGCCCTGCGCGCGGCGAGGGCAGGCAGGGCGAGCACTGTCCGCAGGATCGTCATCTCGTCACCCGACATCGGCGGCGCGGCGCCCGCCCTTTACCGCGCCGCGCCCACGCCGTCGACGTCCTCGGCCTTGTACGGCCTGCCGCAGGTCATTTTGCCCTCCTGACAACTGCCGTACAGGCAGTTCGGCCCGGTCCCCTCGAAGAGGACGGGGGCGATCTCCCTGACCATGCCGCGCATGGTCCACGCCAGGTCGCGGATCTCCCACTGCGCGCGGTTGCAGCAGCGCACGCGGAAGAAGTGACGGAGCTCGCGGGCGTTCATCGTCACGACGATCTTGGTCTCGGCGGCGTTGGGCAGCACGAAGCGGGCGTCCTCCTGCACGCTCTCCTTGCCGCGGCCTTCGCCGAGGCCGATCTCGACGAGCGTGTCGTAGGCCGCCCGCGCGTGCTCCATCGCCGCCAGGAAGACCTTCTCGGCCTCGGGGTCGGCGGCGATGCTGGGCGGCACGACGAAGCTGTCGGCCGCCCCGAAGTTCACGTAGCGCTGCGACTGCTGGTTGTAGCTGGCGAGGCGATGCCGCACGAGCTGGTGCGTGCAGGCGCGCGAGACGCCGTCGACGGCCAAGGTGAAGGAGGCATGCTCGAGGGCGGAGTGGTGGCCGGAGCGGACGAGGACGCGCACAAGCTTGGCGACGTCCTCGTCGCTCATCTCGTGCGCGAGTTCGGCCGCCGACACCGGCGCGTAGCAGAGCCGTCCGGCGACGGCCACGGCGCGCTCGGGGTCGGGAGTGTGGTGCAGAAGCGTGACCCGGAGCTGCGCGCTCATCGCTCCACGCTCCTCAGTCCTTCTTTGATCCCTGCTTCTTCTCGTACCGGCGCTTGAAGCGCTCGACGCGGCCGCCAGAATCGACGAGCTTCTGCTTGCCCGTATAGAACGGGTGGCACTGCGAGCAGAGCTCGACGTGCAGCTCCGGCTTGGTGCTGCGCGTCGTGAACGTGTTGCCGCAGGAGCAGTGCACCGTCGCCTCGACATACTGCGGGTGGATGCCCTTCTTCATCGCGGAAGATCCCTTCTCGAGAGACCGGATGGACAGGTGACGGGGCCGCGGCAAGGCCGCGACCCGAGCCGGTATGGTAGCACGAAGGCGGCTCCCCGCGTCGCGAGGGGGCTGTGACGCGCGACAGGAGAAGCGGCTAACGCGAGTTCTTCTGCAGCTGGCCGAGGAACTCGGCGTTGCTCTTCGTCTCGCGCACCTTTTTGATGAGGAGCTCGATGGCGGCCGCCGGCTCGAGCGAGTGCAGCACGCCGCGGAGCTTCCACACCATCGCCGCCTCGGCGGGCTCCATGAGCAGTTCCTCCTTGCGGGTGCCGGTCATCTCAATGTCGATGGCCGGGAAGATGCGCTTGTCGGCGAGCTTGCGGTCGAGGCGGATCTCCATGTTGCCGGTGCCCTTGAACTCTTCGAAGATGACCTCGTCCATGCGCGAACCGGTGTCGACGAGAGCCGTGGCGAGGATGGTCAACGAGCCGCCCTCCTCGATGTTGCGCGCGGCGCCGAAGAACTTCTTCGGCGGGTAGAGCGCCGTCGAGTCGACGCCGCCCGAGAGGATGCGCCCCGAGGCCGGCGTGTTGAGGTTGTAGGCCCGCGCCATGCGCGTGATGGAGTCGAGCAGGACGACAACGTCCTGGCCGGTCTCGACGAGACGCTTGACGCGGTCGAGCACGAGCTCGGTCACCTGGACGTGGTTCTCGGAGGGCTGGTCGAAGGTCGAGGCCACGACCTCGCCCTTCACCGACCGCTGCATGTCCGTGACTTCCTCGGGGCGCTCGTCGACGAGCAGGACGATGAGATGCACCTCGGGATTGTTGACGGCGATGGAGTTCGCGACCTTCTTGAGGATCGTGGTCTTGCCGGCCTTGGGCGGGGACACGATGAGGCCGCGCTGACCCTTGCCGATCGGGCAGAGGATGTCCATGATGCGCGCCGCCGTGTCGTGCTCGGGCGTCTCGAGGCGCAGGCGCTCGTCGGGGAACAGCGGGGTGAGCTGCTCGAAGACGGGCCGACGCCGCGCCGTCTCGGGGTCCATGCCGTTGACGGTGTCGATCTTGAGCAGGGCGTTGTACTTCTCGTTGTCCTTGGGCTCGCGCACCTGGCCGACGATCTCGTCGCCGCGACGGAGGCCGAAGCGGCGGATCTGCGAGAGCGACACGTAGACGTCGTTCTCGCCCTGGGTGTAGCCGTTGGTGCGCAAAAAGCCGAACCCGTCGGGCAGCACGTCGAGGAGGCCCTTGCACTCGACGGGCGGGCCCTCGGGACGCGGCGGCCGGTCCTGGCGCTCGCCCCGCTCGCCGCCCTTGCGGCCGCGGCGGTCGCGGCGGTCGCGCTGGCGGCCGCCCTGCTGCTCGGGCCGCGGCGGGCGCTGGGCCGGCGCCTCGACGGGCGCAGGAGCGGCCGCAGTCGCGCCGGCGGACTCGGCCGCGGGTGCCTCGGCCGGTGCAGAAGTCGCCGCGGCCGCGCCGGAACCGGCCGCGGGAGCGGCCGCGTCTAGCGCCTTGGCCGCCGGCCCCTCGGCCGCAGGGGCCGGAGCCTCGGTCACGGTGACCGGCCCCTCGGCCACAGCGGTCGGAGCCTCGGTCGTCGCCGTCGACGTCCCGGCCGGTGCCGGCGCGGTCGTCGCTGTCGCCTGGTCTGTCATCTCTTCGGTGCTCATAAGGGTCAGGGGTCCAGAGGCCTCCACTAAGGGTTCACGCCAGCGGCGAAGCCGGGCGCCTTGCTCGGGTCGGCGCGTTCGGATGCGACTCCCCCAGCGCCGGACGACATGGCCCGGCGCCTGGATACACGTGTGCCGGCGGAGGTGGATCGATGCAGCGGAACGCACGACGCCGACGCGCGTGCACATGGTGTCGGAGCCCCGTGCGGGCTCCGTACGTCATTATTCCACACCTCGAGGTGAATTCCCACTTGTCGAGCGTGACCCATCACGTTCGTCGGGTGGCCCGAGCGGTGAAGAGCAGCCCCCACGGGCCGAAAGGGCGTGAACGAGGGCACTCTGTAGCGGACGTACACCGGGCGACTTGAAGGAGTGGGCGAGGCGGGGCCCCGCCCCCGCCCCCGCCCCGCCCGGATCAGCGGTCCGCGTCCGCCTCGTCGAGGCGCATGTGGCGCCCGACCGCGTCGAGCGTCATGCGCATCGTCTGCTTCACCGCGTCGTCGATGCGGACGTTGTCGATCACCGGGACGTCACTGGCCACCGCCTGGGCGACGATGTACTTCTGGATGCGGCGGATGTGCGGGAAGTTCTCGGTGTACCGCCGCATCGGCCGGATGCCGCCCGTCTCCCAGTCGCGGACGGCGAAGTGCTGGCGGTGCAGCTCGCGGTCCGTGACGGCAAGGACGAACTCGAGCACCAGGGCATCGCGCCAGCGGCTCCGGTCGAGGAAGCCGGGCACGAGGTGGACACCTTCGACGATCAGACTCTGCGCCTCGCTGATGGCGCGCTCGATCAGCGACGAGATGCCGACAGCCACCGCCTTCGTCTGCTCGATGAAGCCCGCGCGACTGAGGTCGGTCTCGCGCGGGACGGGCACGCGCACCGAAGCGCCTGCCTCGAAGGACGAGTAGTGGATCGCCGGCATGAGGTCGATCGAGAAGAAGGCGCGCATGACCTGGCGCACCATGTCCGTCGAGGCGACCCGGGTGATGCCGAGCCGATGCGCCACTTCGGTCGCGAGCGTGCTCTTCCCCACGCCCGTGGCGCCGCCGATGAGGATGACGAGCGGCACCTCCATACGCCGCAGCGACTGCCACTGGCGATAACGGGCGATGACCTCGTCGCCCTCCGTCTCGCCCAGGGTCTCGCGGGCGATGGTCCGCAAAGCGCCGAGGGTGAGCGACTTGTCCGAGGCGCTCTCGAGCTCGCGGCCGACCGCGGCCGCCATACCGTAGGCGAGCACGGGCGAGAGCCCCGTCGCCATCAGGGTCTGGGCCATGATCCCCTTCGAGTAGGGGGCGTCGCCGATGCCGTCGACGACGATGGGCTCGCGCTCGTCAGGCGCCATGGCGGCCCCCTCCCCGGATCGTGGCGCGAACGAGACCCTCAGCCACGGCGGCGCTCCTCGTAGCGGGCCCGCGCCGAGGCGGCGAGGGCCGTCAGCAGGGCGTCAAGGCCGCCGGGCGCGGCCGCCGCATCGGTCCCGTCGACACGGACGACGCGGGGCTCGTTATCGCAGAACACGAGCGCGCGGCCCGCCGCCGCGGCGGCTTCGGCGACGACGTCGATCGCCGCCGCCTTGATCTCGGTGAGGAACACGTCGGCCTCGGCGGCGGCGCGGTCGACGGCGGCGGCAAGGGCGCCGCGGTCGGCGAGGTCCGCGCACGTCAGGACGACCTCGGCGCCGTGCTCCTCGGCGAGGGCCGCGGCGAGCACCGGCACGGCCGCCGGCGGCGCCGTCGTGAAGTAGGCGACGCGCCGGCCGGCGAGCGGCTGCGCCGGCCGTGGCCGGAACACCGTCGCCACGACCGTCAGCCCGGGCTTGACGGCGCGGACCGCCTTGACCAGGGCGCCCACCTCGTCCTCGGTCGCGAACGGGTGTTCGCACATCGTCAGCACGACCATGTCGGACACCAGCAGACGGTAGGTGCCCAGGTAGCCGGTGACGTAGTCGGGCGGCTGGGCCGCCCCGGCGACGCAGAGCGTCGCGTCGGCGGCCACCGGCGGCGCCACGGCGCCGCTACCCTCGAAGACGGCGAGGGCCGCACCGGAGGTCTCGACGAGCGGCAGGGCGGCGAGCACGTTGGTGTCCCCGGCGGCGCCGGCCATGCCGCCGCCGCAGCGCCGGCAGCCGATCGTCGGCACGCGGGCGAACACCGCGTCCTCGAAGCAGTCGGAGGCGGCGTGCCGACCGGCGCGCGACACGGCGAGCAGGTCGTCGGCCTCGAGCCTGCGGCGGCCCGCCACCACCTCCGGCACGGGCGGGCCGCCGCGACCCATGGCGACGACGATCACGCCGCCCTCGTCACGGTAGCGCCCGTCGAGCAGGCGCGCGAGATGCCCGGCGACCGCCGTCTTGCCGACGCGCTTGCCCGTGCCGATGACGCTCAGTGAGGGCAGGGACTCCACGCGCCGCCGGGGCGGCGGGTCGAAGCGGAAGTCGGCGCCGCGGTAGGCGGCGCCCGCTGCCAGAGCGGCGCTCACGAGCAACAGCCGCTCGCGGTACCCAAGCACCGGCTCGTCGGAGAGGTCGACGACCACCTCGGCTCCAGCGGCGTCGATCGCGCCGGCGACGACGGCCGCCACGGCGGCCGCGTCGCCGGCGCGGGGGTCGACGATCGTCACCGCGGGCAAGCCGAGCACGGCGGCGAGCTCCGGCGCGCCGGCGACGCCGGCGCGCAGCTTCTCGCCGCCGCCCGCGAACAGCCCGCCGACGACCTCGTAACGCTCACGCAACCCGTCGACGGCGGCGCGTACCACCGGCGGGTAGTGCTCGCCGTCGACGACGATGAGGACGCGCGGGCGCGAGGCGGTGGTCATCACGTCTCCAGCCTTCGGCTTACGACGGCTCCGCGCCGGCCCCGTCCCTCGTCTGCCCTGCTGTGGGCGATCCCGTGCTCCCCGTCTGCTCGCCCAAGGCTCCGCCGTCCCCGCCGCGCCGCGCTGTCTCGGCTGGCTGCAGAAGGATGTGCTGCCGCAGAAAGATGTGCTTCTTGTAGGAACCCGTCGACGGAAAGAACTCGATCAGCGTCTCGCTGCCGTGGAACGGGTACTTACGCCTCACCGTCACACGGTCGCCGTCCAGCGTGATCACGTTATAGCAGGGACGCGTCGTGCCGCGCAGGCGCAGCGAACAGCAGGTGCCGGCGTTCACCACGAACAGGTTCTCGAGCCGCCAGGCATAGGGGACGTGCTTGTGACCCGAAAGGACGAGGTTCACCCCGCCTTCCTCGAGGACCTCGAGCACGTCCCCCGCGTCGTAGACCATGTTGCGTTCGCGCCCGGTCCCGGGGACGGGCAGCAGATGATGATGCAGCATGAAGATGCGAAAACGCGCCGGGGCGGCGAACTCCTCGAGCAGCCAGTCGTAGCGCGCCCGGCCGATCTGGCCGATGTCGAGGTCGGGCTCGCTCGAGTCGACAGCGACGATGGTGACGCCCCCGCGGCGCAGGGAGCGAGAACGAGGCCCGAAGAGCTCCTCGAAGTGGACGTAGCCGACGTTGCGGGCGTCGTGGTTGCCGGGGACCACGACGAGATCCGGGCATTCGATCCGGTCCAGGTACTCGCGCGCCGCGACATAGTCCTGGCGGAACCCCATCTCGGTGAGGTCGCCGGTGCACAGTACAAGGTCGGGGCGCAGTTCGTTCAGCTCCACGACCGTCCGGTCCATGAGGCTGGGGACGAAGTAGGGCGAGCCGGCGTGCAGGTCGGAGACGTGGGCGATGATCAACTCCGGGCGCGCGGCGCCGGCGGCCTCCGCGGCCGCCGGCGCCGCCCTGTCGGACACTCCGGACACATCTCCCCCCTCCACCGTCACTCAACGACCACGATACGCCCCGGGCCCTGTTTGTCACGTACCGAGAACCCTGTCTGGCTGCCGCTGCGGCGAAACACGAGATCCATGGTCGTGCGTCCGATGTGCAGATTCCGCAGGGTCAGCGCGCCGATCCACCGAGGCAGGACGGGATCATGGACGTAGACGACGTTCTCGTCCGCCTGGGCGTAGATCCCCACCATGGCCTGGAGGACGAGGAAGAGGGCGCCGCTCGCCGCCGCATGCGGCCAGCACGCCATGGGGAACCAGACCGGCCGCGGGCTCGACTGACGGCTGAACCCGCAGAAGAGCTCCGGCAGACGTGAATGCTCGAAGCCGAGGGCGGCGTCAAGCAGGCCCAGCGCGATACGGTTCGCCTCCTCCGCATAGCCGTGCTTCTTGAGCCCGTTGGCGGCGACGGCGGTGTCGAACGGCCAGACGCCGCCGTTGTAGAAGCTCATCGGGTTGTAGACCGGGCTGTGCTCGCTGATGGTGCGGATGCCCCAGCCCGTGAAGAGGTCCGGCGCAAGCAGACGCCGCGCCACGGCGTCGACGTGCTCGTCAGCGACGATCCGCGACCAGAGGCAGTGACCGATCGACGAGCAGACCGTCTTGACCTGGCGCTTGTCGCCGTCGAGCGCCATGGCGAAGAAGCCCTCGTCCTCCATCCAGAAGCGCTCGTTGAAGCGGCGCTTGAGCTCGCGCGCCTCCTGCGCCATGCGTTCGGCGCGCTCGACGTCGCCGAGCTGCCCGTAGATCGCGGCGAGGCGACGCTTCGCGTAGTAGGCGTAGCCCTGCACCTCGGCGAGTGCGATCGGTCCCCTGGCCAGAGAGCCGTCGGCGTGCACGATGGCGTCGCCGGCGTCGCGCCAGCCCTGGTTCAGAAGACCGGCGCGCGAGCGGCGCTCGTACTCGATGAAGCCGTCGCCGTCGGCGTCACCGTCGACGGCCATCCACTTGAGGGCGGCCACGACGGCGTCGTGCAGAAGGTCGAAGCCGTCGAGGTCTCCCGTCCACATGGTCAGTTCGCAGACGACGAGCAGCCAGAGCGGCGTCACGTCGATCGCTCCGTAGTAGGGCGTGTGCGGCACGGCCCGCAGGTTAGCGAGCTCCCCGCGGCGCAGCTCATGCATGATCTTGCCCGGCTGCTCCTCGCGGAAGGCGGAGTTGACGCGGCCCTGATGACGGGCGAGGTAGCGGACCGCCGAGCGCGCGAAGCGCAGGTCCAGCAGTAGGGTCTCCAGAGCGACGGCAAGCATCGCGCGCCCGAACGGGGCCGCGAACCACGGGACGCCGGCGAGGGTCACGCGGCCGTCCTCCGTGGGCATGGTCAGGATACGCAGATCCTCACGGGCGCGACGCAGGACGGCGTTGAGCTGCTCGTTGTCGGTATGGATCTCGGTCTCGTCCGCCGTCCAGTCGTCGTGGTCGTGGCGCACGGCGGCGAGGACGTCGTTGATGTCGTCGCCGTGCGCCGGCGAGGTCGGCGGCGACGTCGCGGGCGGGCCCGCAGGTGTCGCAGTCGTGCCGAGCGTGATGGGCGGCGGCCCGTCCGGAGCCACGGCGACCGTGAAGTGGATGAGGGCGCGCTCGCCGGGCGCGAGCCGCACGTGGTAGCGCGCCCTGCCCCCGCGCAGCGAGGCCGGCGCGTCCACGAACGTGATCGTCGTGCTGCGCTCGACCTGGTCCAGGCCTTCGTAGGCGAAGGTCAGCGTCTGGCCGGACGCCGCCGGCGGCCGCAGACGCCCCCGCCGCCGGCGGCGCAGACCGCGCACCTCGAAGAAGTCGGCGAAGTCGGCGTCGAAGTGGAGATCGAGGGTGACGTCGATCGGCTGACGATGATGGTTGCGCACAAGGACGAGTTCGTAGAGCTTGTCGGCGAGCACCCGTGTGCGCCGGACGTGGACCACGGACTGCGGCACGAGACGGCCGTCTGAGCCGCGCAGCTCGAGGTTGGTGAGCTCGATGGTCTCGCTGTACCCGTGGTCGGCCGACGACGTCAGGACCACGGGAGGCCGCCCGCCGAGCGCCAGTTCCATGCGACTCAGGTGACGCGTGTCGCGATAGTACAGCCCGAGCACCGAGTCGCCGCCCCCGGGCGCGTGGCCGAGCGAGTTCGTGTACAGGAGCAGCTCGCCCTCCATGGCGACGAGACGGGCGGCCCGGCTGCCGCTCATGATGTAGCGCTCGGCGGTCGTCGTCACGGGCGCATTCTGTCTGAGGTCTGTGGGTCGGTCGGCCACGGGGCGGCTCCCGGCGTCGCGGCGAGCTGTGCGTTCCTTACCCGGTCGCGGCCAAGAACATCCGCATGAGGGTCGAGCCGTCGTCCACGAAGACACCCGTGCGCTCGGCTTCGAGCTCACTGAAGGCCGGCGCCGGAGACGACGAGGACAGAAGGGCGCCGTCGGCGCGCGCGAACACGAACGGTACTGGCCCGCCGGCGTGCGTCCGGATGCGTACGGGCGTCTGGTGATCGGGCAACACGAGGACCGCGGCCGCGGGTACGGCCGCGAGCAGCGGCGCGAGCACCTCGCGGTCGACGCGCTCGATCGCGCGGATCTTCTCGCACAGGCTGCCCATGTGGGCCGCCTCGTCGGGCGCCTCGACGTGCACCCAGACCAGGTCGTGGTCGTCCAGGGCCTCGAGCGCAGCCCGGGCCTTGGCGCCGTAGTCGGTGTCGAGGTCGCCGGTGGCGCCGGGGACCTCAAGGACGTCGAACCCGGCGTAGCGGCCGATTCCGCGCACGAGATCGACGGCGCCGACGACCGCGCCGCGCAAGCCGTAGAGATCGGCGAAGCGCGGCATGCTCGGCGCCGTGCCCTCGCCCCACAACCAGATCGAGGTCCCGGGACGTACGCCGGCCAGCGCGGCTGCGCCGCGCGCCATGAGGTCGCGGAGCTCGTCCGACAGCGGGAGGAAGTCCGCCACCGGACGCCCGAGGATGTCGTGCGGCGGCGTGCACGGCACGAGACGACCGCCGCGCCATACCATGAGAGTGCGGTACGAGACACCGGCGTGGAACTCGAAGGGCCCGCCGCCCAGCGCCGCCCGCAGGGCGGCGACGCAGCGGCGGGCGTCCTCGTCGGTGATGTGGCCTGCGGTATGGTCGTACATGACGCCGTCGACCACGGTGACGAGGTTGCAGCGGTAGGCGACGTCGCCCGGGCCGAGCTCGACCCCGATGCTGGCCGCCTCCAGCGGGCTGCGCCCGCTGTACACGGCGGCCGGGTCGTACCCGAGCACGGCCAGATTGGCGACGTCGCTGCCCGGTGCCATGCCGTCGGGCACCGTCCACACCAGTCCCACGGTACCCGACCGCGCCAGAGCGTCCATCGCCGGCGTGTCGGCGACGGCCAGCGGCGTCCGCCCGCCGAGCTCGGGGAGCGGCTCGTCGGCCATCCCGTCCGGTACGACCACGAGGCGCTTCACGGCCGCGGCGGGAGCGCCCTGCGCCCGGCCGGCCGCCGATCCCGCGCCGGTCACCGCGGCCGAATCCGCAGCCGACCCCGCGCCCCGCGCCATCTCGGCGTCCGCCGCCGGCTCGGCCTCTCGTGCCCCCGTCATGCCCACGGCCTCAGCTCGCCGCCCCGAGCACGAGCATGGGCTGGAGCTCGAAGCTCGCGTAGGTCGGCCGGTAGCGCTCGGTGTCGTAGAACTTCTCCACGTCCACGACCTTCTTGTACGCGACGACGGTGTCGATGGGGACCGAATCGTAGCGCCCGTTGCGCAGCGCCACCATGCGCCCGTGATCGCCGCGCAGCACCAGGTCGACGGCGAGATTGCCGAACGCCATCGGGACGATGGAATCGAGCGCATCGGGATCGCCGCTGCGCACGGTATAGCCAAGGTCCATGCTGATCATGTCGATCTTGCGCCCGTTGTTGTAGGCAGGGGCGCGCTCCTTGACGAGCGCGCTCACCTGATCCCCGATGCCGCCCAGCTTGGCATGACCGTACTGGTCTTTCTCGGCGCCCTTGAACAGCATCTCCCCGCCCTCCATCATGGCGCCCTCGCTGACGAGGCAGACGCTGAACTTGTCGGGGTTCTGGTTACGGTCCTCGACGAGGATCTCGCTGAGCCTGTCGATGTCGAACTTCCACTCCGGGATCACACAGCGATGGGCGGCGCCGGCGATCGTCGGCAGCAGGGCGGTGAACCCCGCGTAGCGGCCGAACACCTCGACGATCATGATGCGCTCGTGCGAGGCGGCCGAGGTCTTCAACTGGTTCACGACGTTGATCGTCCGCGTCACGCACGTGCCGAAGCCGATGCAGTAGTCGGTGCCGGGGACGTCGTTGTCCATCGTCTTGGGGATGGCGACCAGCCGGACCCCGCGCTGACCGAGCTCGACGCCATAACTCAGGGTGTCGTCGCCGCCGACAGGGATGAGGTAGTCGATGCCGAGGAAGTCGAGGTTGGCGACGACCTCGTCGGTCAGATCGTTCGTCTCGGCCGCGTACTTGCTCTTCAGGTGCGCCGGCACATCTCTGGCCGGAACGGCGCTCGGGCGCGTACGGGACGAGTGCAGGAACGTGCCACCGCTGCGCGCATAGTGGTTGACGATGTCCTTGTCGAGCGGGACCACGCACGCCGAGTTGTCGGCCTCGGCGTCGCGCACCAGGTCGACGAGACCAGCCCAGCCGCGACGGATGCCGACGACCTCGAACCCCTCGCGGATGGCGCGCACGGTGACGGCGCGGATCGCCGGGTTCAGACCGGGGACGTCCCCTCCGCCGGTAAGGATCCCGATGCGCCCCTTCTTGCCCTTGGCCATGTCGCCCCCTAATCCTCGATCCTGATGACGCCCGGCTCGCCCTCGACTTCGTCGAGCGCCCGCAGCCGCTCGAGGGCGGAGAAGAGGTGCGCCTCGCGGGCCGGGTGGAGCAGGAAGACCAGGTCGGCGGCGGCGCCGCTGCCTTCCTGCACCATGGAACGGATGCTCACGCCCTCGTCCCCGAACACGGCCGCGACCCGCGCCAGAACGCCGGGCTGGTCGGAGACCCGGACGCGCAGGTAGAAGCGCGACAGGACGTCCTCGCTCGGGAAGAAGGGCAGGTCCTTGTAGCAGAGGCAGTTCCGCGTGAAGCTGCCCTTGGCCGTGTTCACCACCGAGATGACGTCGCCGATCACGGCCGACGCCGTCGGTACGCTGCCGGCGCCGGGGCCGTAGAGCATGATCTTGTCGAACGCCTCGCTCTCGAGGAACACCGCGTTGTAAGCGCCCGACACACCGGCGAGCGGGTGTGCGGCCGGGATGAACGCCGGATACACGCGTACGTTCACGGCGCCGTCGATAAGGCGGGCGACGCCGAGCAGCTTGCACACGTAGCCGAGGCGTCGCCCGTGGGCGATGTCGAGGGCGGTCACCCTGGTGACGCCCTCGTACGCCACGTCGCCGAGGGTGACGCGGCTGTGGAAGGCGATCGAAGCCATGATCGCCATCTTGGCGGCCGCGTCCTTGCCGCCGACGTCGTCGCTCGGATCGGCCTCGGCGTAGCCCAGTCGCTGAGCCTCGGCGAGCACGTCGGCGTAGTCGGCCCCGGTCTCGGTCATCGCCGACAGCATGTAGTTGGTCGTGCCGTTGACGATGCCGAAGATGGTCTCGACTTCGGCCGCGACCAGCGACTCGCGCAGCACCTTGATGATGGGCACGGCGCCGACCGCGCTCGCCTCGAAGCGGAGGTGGACACCGTTCCGCTCCGCCGTCTCGAGCAGCTCGGCGCCGTGCTGGCTGAGGAGCTGCTTGTTCGCCGTGACGACATGCTTGCCGGCGCGCAGGGCGCGGAGCTGGAAGTCTCGCGCCGCGCCCGTCCCGCCGATCAGCTCGATGACGACGTCGATCTCGGGGTCTTCGATGATGTCGTCGAAGTCGTCGGTCACGAGCGCCGGGTCGAGGTCCGGGTGACTGAACCCCGGCAGCTCGAGCACCCGGCGCAGCTCGACGGGGCGTCCGGTGGCGAGGGCGATGTCCTCGGCGTTCGTCTTGAGCAGCTTGCCGACGCCCGAGCCGACGGTGCCGTAGCCCAGAAGTCCGATGCCTATCTTGTCCACGATGCCCTCCAGGGTGCGCGGCGTGGTCACTGGTGGAGGGGACGCTGCAGACGCAGGACGTCCTCCCAGGTCTCGCGGGCGATGATCTCGTGCGCCCCGCCGTCGCGCACGAGCACGACGGCGGGGCGCGGCTGCCCATTGTAGTTGTTGGCCATCGCATAGCCGTACGCCCCGGTACCGGGCGTCACGAGGACGTCGCCCGCCTCCGGCGGCGCGATGCGCACGTCGCGCACGAGGACGTCGCCCGACTCGCAGTGTTTGCCGGCCACCGTGACGACCATGCTGGGCGCGACGGTGGCCTTGTTCGCCAGCATCGCCTCATAGCGCGAGTCGTACAGCATGGGACGGATGTTGTCGCTCATGCCGCCGTCGACAGCGACGTAGGTGCGCACGCCGGGGATCTCCTTGATGGTCCCGACCGTGTAGGCAGTGACAGCCGCCTTACCCGCGATCGAACGCCCGGGCTCGACGAGGAGTCTGGGAAGCGTCATGCCCCGGTCAGCCGCCTGCGTCGCGACCGCCTCCGCGGCGACGGTGGCGAACTCGGCGATCGACGCCGGCCGGTCCTCTTCCGTATAGCGGATGCCGAGACCGCCGCCGATGTTGAACAGGCGACAGTCGAAGTCGAGCTCGCGGCGCCACACCTCGAGGGCGGCGAACAGCGCCTCGACCTCGCGCCGGTAGGAATCGAGGGCGAAGATCTGCGAACCGATGTGGGCGTGCACGCCGACGAGGTCGAGCGTCGCCGCCGCGCGCAGACGGCGGACGGCCTCCGTCGCCGTGCCGTCCTCGAGCCCGAAGCCGAACTTGCTGTCGACCTGACCGGTCTGCACGAAGCTGTGCGTGCTCGGGCGGACCCCCGGTGTCAGGCGCACGAGCACCTGCTGCCTGACGCCGCGCGCCGCGGCGGCGCGCTCGAGACGTTCGATCTCGGCGAAGGAGTCGACGATGAAGGCTCCGATGCCGACGTCGAAGGCAAGCCCGATCTCGGCTGCGGTCTTGTTGTTCCCGTGGAAGTAGATGCGCCCTGCCGGGAAGGCGGCGAGCCGCGCCGCGGCGAGCTCGCCGCCCGAGGCCACGTCCAGCGAGAGCCCTTCCTCGGCGACGAGCTCACACATGGCGCGGCAGGAGAACGCCTTGCTCGCGTAGACGACCTCGAACGGACCCGGATACACGGCGAACGCCTCGAGGTACGCCCGGCACTGAGCGCGCAGGGCGGCCTCGTCGTAGATGAAGAGCGGCGTCCCGAACGTGTCCGCCAGCTCGACGACGTCGCAGCCCCCGATCTCGAGATGACCGTCGGCGTTGTGACGGGTGGTCTGGGGGTAGATCAGCGTGTGCGTCACGCTCGCGATAGTATCACCCCCGACGCGAGCATCCCGGTCGCGAAGGCGGGCGTGCGCCGGCTGCGCCGGGACGACGCGGAAAGACGACGATGGACCTGGAACATAAGACGGCCTTCGTGACCGGCGGCGGCGACGGTGTGTGGCCGGCGATCGCGCGCCGTTTGGCGGCGGACGGCGCCGGCCTCGTCGTGTGCACGCCCGACGAGAAGCAGGCGCGGCAGCTCGAGACGGAGCTCGAGGCCGCCGGCGCCGCCGCCTATTGCATCGGCGCCGATCCCGCACGTCCGCGTGACGTCGAGTCCGCCCTCGGCGAGCTGCTGCGGGTGTTCGGTCACCTCGACGTCGCCGTCGCCGACCTCACCACCCGACCGCCGGGCTGCGTCCTCGACATCGACGACGCGACCTTCGCGGCGACGCTCGCCGCCGACCTGCGGGCGGCGTTCGGCGTCGCCCAGCGCGCCGCCCGCCTCATGGTCGCACGCGGCCGCGGAGGCAGCATCGTGCTGGTCGCCGACTCGCTCACCGACGCCGGCGGCGTGCGCAGCCTCGCCGGCGACGCCTGCGGCGGCGCCCTCGAGCGCATGACGCGGGCGATGGCGCACGAGCTCAGCCCGCACGGCGTGCGGGTCAACCTCGTGCGCTGCCAGACCGGCCCCGCGCACGAGCCGCTGCCGCCGTTCCCGCTCGGGCGCCCGGCCCGTGCTGAGGAGGTCGCCGCCGCGGTCGCCTACCTCGCCGGCGGCGGCGCCTCGTACGTGAGCGGCGCCACGCTCGTCGTCGACTGTGGCCTGGAGGCCGTCCGATGAGCGCCGCGGGAGTCTTCCGGGACCGCGTGGCCCTCGTCACCGGCGGGACGCGAGGCATCGGTTTCGCCGTCGCCCAGGCGCTGGCCGACGAAGGCGCCGGGGTGGTGGTCTGCGGCCGCGACGCCGAGCGCGCCGAGGCGGCGGCGGCCGTGCTCGAAGACCGCGGCGCGACCGTCGCCGGGCTGGCCTGCGACGTCACCGACCCGGCGCAGATCGCGCGCCTCGTCGCCGAGACGGAACGACTCTTCGGCCGCCTCGATGTCTGCGTCGCCGACGCGGGCGTCTGCCCGTCGGCGCGGGTCGACGACCTCGATGCGGCGCACATCGACGCCGTCCTCGCCGTGAACGTGCGCGGCCTGCTGCTCACCACGCAGGCGGCGGCGCGACTCATGGCCGCGAGCGGCGGCAGCAGCATCGTCCACCTCGGGTCGGTCAGCGGCTACACGACCGGCCCCGAGGGCGGCGAGGCCGTCTACGAGGCCAGCAAGGCGGCCGTCCATTCGCTGACCAAGGCGTGCGCCGTCGAGCTCGCGCCGCGCGGCATCCGCGTGAACGCCGTCGCCCCCGGGTGGGTCGACACCGACATGACCGCCGACACGCCAGAGGACCTGCGCGCGACCTACGTGCGTCGCGTGCCGATGGGCCGCTACGCCCGCCCGGAGGAGATCGCCGCGGCCGTCGTCTTCCTCGCCGGAGACGACGCCTCGGGCATCACCGGGACGACCCTCGTCGTCGACGGCGGGCTGCTCGCGGTGTAGCGGCGGCGAGACGGCGCCTCGCCGGCGGTGAAGCGACGACGCAGACGGCGCGGGGCGCGGCCGGCCGGCCGCGCCCCGCGCCGTCTGCGTCGTTCCCCGCAGCCGTCAGTACTCGATGCCCTCGCGCGCCGCGACGCCGGCGTCGTAGTAGTGTTTGCGCGGGACCATCTCAGTGACCAGGTCGGCGGCCTCCAGCAGTCCGTCTGGGGCGCGCCGGCCGGTGATGACCAGTTCGACGTGCGCCGGCTTGTCGCGCACCATGGCGAGCACGTCGTCCAGCGCGACGAGCTCGAAGTAGAGGGCCGTAGCCAGCTCGTCGAGCACGACGACGTCGTAGTCGCCGCCCATCACCAGGTCGCGAGCGCGGGCGAACCCCTCGGCCGCGGCGACGAGGTCCTCTTCCGTCGCCTGGCCCTTGATCACCCAGTGATCGAGCCCGCACTGTAAGACGTCCACCCCCAAACGACGCAGCATCACGATCTCGCCCCATGTGGGGTCGGCCTTCATGAACTGGAGCACGGCTACGCGTAGACCGTGGCCAAGCGCCCGCAGGACGAGGCCGAGCGCGGCCGTCGTCTTGCCTTTGCCCTCCCCCGTGTAGACCTGGACGTAGCCCTCGCGGCCGGCGTCGGAGGCGGTCATCCGCGATCGTACTTGTAGAAGCCCGCCCCGCTCTTGCGTCCCAGCCTGCCGGCGGCGACGTGCTCGGCGAGCAACGAGTGGGGCCTGTACTTCGGGTCCCCGAGGTCGCGTTCGAGGGTCGCAAGGATGGCCTGCGTCGTGTCGAGACCGACGAGGTCGGCGAGGGCCAGCGGACCCATGGGGAAGTTGGCCCCGAGCCTCATCCCGGTGTCGATGTCATCAGCGCTGGCGACGCCCTCGGCGAGCGCCGCGACGGCCTCGTTGATCATCGGGAACAAGATGCGGTTGACGACGAAACCCGGCGAGTCCTTGACGGTGATCGGCGTCTTGCCGACGGTCTCGGCGAACGCGCGCGCCGCGGCCATGGTGGCGTCAGAGGTGGCCGCGCCGCGCACCACCTCGACGAGGGCCATCGCGGGCACCGGATTGAAGAAGTGGATGCCGACGAACCGCTCCGGCGCCTCGACATACTCGGCCAACATCGTGATGGACAGGCTCGAGGTGTTCGTGGCGATGACGGCCTCCCGGCGCAGGATCGCCGACGCGCGCCGCAGGAGGTCGCTCTTGAGCTCCACCGACTCGGGCGCCGCCTCGATGAACAGGTCGGCATCGGCGCCGTCCTCGACGGAAAGGCCCGTCGCGATGCGGGCGAGGGCGGCGTCACGCTCGTCGGGCTGCATGCGGCCCTTGTCGACCAGTCTGCCCAGGCCCTTCTGGATGGCGGCCATGCCCCTGGCCACGAACTCGTCGGCGACGTCGATCATCACGACCTCGATCCCCGCCTGAGCGGACACCTGGGCGATGCCGGCGCCCATCTGGCCGGCGCCTGCGACGAGCAACTTCCTGACCTTCACTTCTCCTCCTTCGCTCGCGCTCCCGCGCTCAGGCACGGCGTCCGCATACGCACGCTCGTGCCGGCGCGCGCGTGGCCACTCATGTCGGCATGCCGGGGCGTCCGACTTCGATACTCTTCCACAGACACGCCATGCCCGCACAGTCTGAGACCAATGCTACTTCAGCGCCTCCCATGGAGTGCAAGTTGCTCGACTCGCACGAGGCGCGGGGCGACGGCGCCGCCATGCTCATCCGGTACTGACGCAAGCGTGACCCCCCCGTCGTCCTCGACAGCAGCAAGGAGGCGGCGCTCGCGACCTGCGCCGCCGCTTCCATCCCGCGGCGGCCTCGAGGCGACGCGACTCCGTCCCGCTGGTAGCATCGTCTAATGGACACCACACCGAAGATCGTCAGTTGCGAAGTGCTGCGCGACGAGATCGAGCGCGTGAACCCGGGCTACGAGATCGACTTCGTCGAAGGCGCCCTGCACGACTACCCGGACAAGCTGCGCGCCCGCCTGCAGGAGCGCATCGACGCCACCCCGGGCGACCGTCCCATCCTCCTGTGCTGCGCCCGTTGCAGCAACGGGACCGTGGGGCTGCGCGGCGGCGCCCACCGGCTCGTCGTCCCGGCGGCGGACGACTGCATCTCGATCCTGCTTGGATCGCGGGCCCGGTACCTCGAGGAGCACGCAAAGCACCCGGGCACGTACTACTACACACGGGGCTGGATCGAGTACATCGAGGACCCGTATCAGGAATACCTGCGGATGATCCCGAAGTACGGCGCCGAGAAGGCCGCCCAGCTCGAGCGCATGATCCTCGCCAATTACACCCGCGTCGCCGTCATCGACACCGGTACCTACGACCTCGAGAGCCTCAAGCCGTATCTCGAGAAGGCGGCCGCGTTCTACGGCCTCCCGATCGAGTACTTGCCGGGGTCGCTGCGCTACCTCGAGAAGCTGGTGCACGGACCGCACGACGACGAGTTCATCGTCGTCGAGCCCGGCGAGGAGCTCGAGGAGAGCCGCTTCTGGGCGCTGGCCGCGACCTGAGCCGCGCTCAGGCCTGCGCGTCGCCCGCGGCCTGCGCGTCGCCCGTGGCCTGACCCTCGCCCGGAGTGTCGTCGCCCGAGGCCTCGTCCGCCGCCGTCTCGGCGGGGGCTGCTCCGCCTGCGGCGGCTCCGCTTTGCGCTGGACTCGCGCCCGCGACGACCGCGCGCGCGTACTCCAACTGCATGGTCGCCAGCGTGGAGCGCAGGTCGCCGAGGGGCGCCTGCGCGACCTCGCGCTGAAGGACGTCGAGAAGGGCGCGCAGCAGCTCGATCGCGAGGTGTGCGCCGCCGAGGTCGCGAAGCTCGCGCGTCTGCGCCGTCAGTCCGAGCTTCTGGTAGCCCACCGTCACCAGACTGACGGTCATGTCGAGCGCGAGGTCCTCGACCTTGAGGCGGCGCAGTTCGTCGACGATCGCGCGGGCGCGCTCCTCGTCGTCCGCCGTAGAAGCGCCCGCGCCCGCCGGCTCGTCGTGCCCCGCGCCGGCCGCCGTTCCCTCTGCGCCCTGCGCCGTTCCGCCGTCGTCCGCTCGGTTCATCGTCATCCCTCCTTGTACTCCGCGGCCAGCCCGAGCGACGTCGCCCGCGCGCGGGCGACGGTCTCGGCATAGACCTCCTCAAGGGTCGGCCCTTTCTGCAAGGCACGCGCCTGCCGCTGGGCGCCGTTGCCCTCGCGCAGCAGACGTTCGACATCGGCGAGGTGCGGGGCGACGGCCGTCTCGTCGGCGTACGGCGCGGCCCGCTCGACGAGCCGCCGGATCGCGTCGCCCGCCGGTTCCTCGCGCCGGGCGGCGAAGTCGACCAGCTTGCCGTCGAGGCCGTAGCGAATCGCCCGCCAAAGGTTCTCCTCGATGGTGCGCCCACTTTCCGGCGCCGGAAGCCTGCCCTCGTCGTAGGCGCGCATCAGGTCGGCGGCCAGACCCACGACCAGTGCCGCGACGGCGAGCGCCTGCCACGGCTCGGTCTGGACGTCGCAGATGCGCACCTCGACCGTGCCGAAGCGGTGGTGCGGCCGCACCGACCACCAGACCTGGGTGAACTCCTCGATGCAGTTGGTCTCGACGAGCGTCTCGTAGAAGCGCCGGTGCTCGTCCCAGTCGCCGAACGCGTCGGGCACGCCGCAGCGCGGGAACATGCGCACGAAGGTCTGGGTACGCGCCGAGTGCAGGTGCGTCCAGACGCCTTCGATGAACGGCGAGTTGGCCGACAGGGCGAGCAGATGCGGCAGGTAGCTGCGGAGATGGTCGCAGACGGCGATCGCGCGGTCCTTGCCGCGGACGCCGATGTGGACGTGTTGGCTCCACGTGTTGTTCCGCCAGGCGACGTACTTGAGGCGCTCCTCGACCAAACGGTAGTGCGGCGTGTCGATGATCTCCTGGTCACGCCAATCCGAGAACGGATGTGTGCCGGTGGCGCCGAGAGTGAAGCCGTGCGCCTCGGCGAGGCGGAACAGTTCGTCGCGGTCGACGAGCAGCTCGCGCGCGCCCTCGCCGAAGTGCGCCGCGCGCGGCGTGCGGACCTCGATCTCGGAACGGATGAGCTCACCCGAGATCCGCTCGCCAAGCTTAGGCTCGGCCGCATCTCGGAGCTCCTCGAAGCCGGGGGCCAGCTCGAGCGTGTCGGGAGCGAGGATCTGGAACTCCTCCTCGAACCCCACCGTGAAGTCGTCGGCCGCGTCGAAGCGCGCCTCGACCTCGGCGAAGTACTCGTTCAGCTCGGCGCCCATGACTCTTTACTGTACCGCACCGCCGACTGGCCCCGAAGACGCGTCGGGGCGGCCCTCCGGGCCGCCCCGACGCGTCCCGTCCTGATCGACCCTCACTCGGCTCCGACGAGGGCCTTCGCGGCGGCCACGGCCTCGATCGCGTCCTCGGCGTAGCCGTCGGCGCCGATCTCGTCGGCCCAGGCGCGGGTCGTCGGGGCGCCGCCGATCATGACCTTGACCGCGTCGCGCAGGCCGGCGTCCTTGAGGGCGGCGATCGTCTTCTGCTGGTTGGGCATCGTCGTCGTGAGAAGGGCGCTGAGGAGGAGCAGATCGGGCTGCATCTCGCGTACCTTCTCGACGAAGGCCTCGACGGGGACGTCGCAGCCCACGTCGGTGACCGTGAACCCCGCGGCCGAGAGCATCGAGCAGACGATCGTCTTGCCGATCTCGTGGATGTCGCCGGCGACGGTGCCGGCGACCGCCGTGCCCAGGGCCTTGCGCTCGGCGCCGGAGGCGTCGAGGGCCGGCTGCAGAACGGCGACGGCGGCCTTCATCGCCTCGGCCCCCTGGACCAGCTCGGGGAGGAAGAACTCGCCCCGGGCGAAGAGGTCGCCGACCTCCTCGATGCCTTTGACGAAGCCCTCGTCGAGGATGTCGACCGCGGGAAGGCCGGCATCGAGTGCTTTCTGGGCCAGCGCAGCCGCCGCTTCGGCCTCGCCGTCGATCACCGCCTGCTTCATCTGCGCGTAGAGATCGTCAGACACCGCTTCCTCCTTGACCACACTCGTCCGCAACGACAACCACGAGGCCGGACCGCCTCGTCGGGAGGCTCGTGGCTCTCGCCGCTCGCCACCACGAGCGCGGCCCGGCACGGGACAGAGGCTACCGGAACCGTAACTGGACTGGCAAGCAGCCCGCGCGAGGCGCACCGGGCGACGCGAGAGCGGTCGCCCGAAGAAGAGGGCAGGGCGCCGCGTCCGCGGCGCCCTGCCCGCCGTCGGGGGACGGCTGAAGAGACCTCACAGCACTTCCGAGATCCTGGCCTTGAGCTCGAGGACGACGATGATGGACATGCTGATCGCCATCATGATCGTCGAGATGGCGTTGATCTCCGGCGTGATGCCCATGCGGACCATGCTCCAGATCTGCACCGGCAGCGTGTTGTAGTTCTGGCCGATGACGAAGAACGTGGTCACGAAGTCGTCGAACGACAGCGTGAACGACAGCAGCGACGCGGCCAGGATGCCCGGGAAGATGACCGGCAGGGTGATGCGGAAGAACACCGTCACCGGGTTCGCGCCAAGGTCCGCGCCCGCCTCTTCGATCGATCTGTCGAAGCCTACGAGGCGGGCGCGGATGATGACCACGACGAACGGGATGTTCCAGGCGATGTGCGCGATCAGCACCGTCCAGAAGCCGGGCTGGAAGATGTTGAAGAAGTCGAAGCCGACGTACGTATCGAGCCAGTTGTCGAGCTGGACGAAGAACAGCAGCGTCGAGACGCCCGCGACCACCTCGGCGATGATGATCTTGGTGTAGTTGAGCGCGTCCCACAGGGTCTTCGTCCGGAACTCGAAGCGCACGAGGGCGAACGAGCCGAGCGTCCCGATGGCCACCGAGACGAGGGTCGAGAGGACCGCGATCTCGAGGCTCGTCAAGAAGGCCGAGATGAGCTGTGAATCATGGAAGATGCCGATGACCTTCTTGTCGGGGCGCGAGAACGGCTCGGCGAAGTACCAGTCGAGGGTGAAGCCCTCCCAGTTGATGTTCAGCGTCTGCTTGTTGAACGAGAAGACGATGAGCACCACGATCGGCAGGTAGAGGAAGATGTAGGTCAGCACCG
>JAKPOQ010000185.1 GCA_029547745.1 Actinomycetes bacterium | reverse complement strand
CGCCGATCACGGCGATCGCCTCGCCGTGCCCGACCTCGAACGAGACGCCATCGAGGGCCCTCGTGCCGTCCGGGTAGGCGAAGCTGAGGTCGACGACCGAGATCGTGTGGTGGCTCACGGGCGCGCTCCTTTCGGGCACGGCCGCCCTCCTTGCGGGCGGCAGATGCCAGGCGCTTCGCGCCTCATCTGCCGCCCCCGACGATCAGCCCGCCGACCAGCTCCGTCACGTCGACGAAGCGGAAGACGACGAACAGCGCCGACCAGCCGACGACGAAGGCTACGTCGGCGGCGCGCAGGCGCAGGCGGCGCGCGACGCGTACGCGGCCATCGAAGCCGCGGCACTTCATGGCCACATACACGCGCTGGGCGCGGGCGAAGGTGCGCAGCAGGAGCTGCCCGAGCATCTGCGCGTACACATGCAGACCCATGCCGCGGCTCCCGACGGCGCGCAGCGAGCGCGCCCGCGCCATGCGCAGCGCTTCGTCGCCGAGGACGAAGATGTACCGGTAGAGCAGCAGGAACTGCGTCACCAGCACGTCCGGCACCCGGAACCGCTCGAGGGCCAGACACACGCCGGCGAAGCTCGTCGTCGCCGTCAACACCAACGCCGCCGCAACCGTCAGCAGGAAGCGCAGGATGATCGACGCGTACGAGAGCCAGCCGCCCGCGATCGCCACGCCGCCGGCGACGACCAGGGGGTCGCGGTCCAGGAGCGGGTTGAAGACACCCACGAGCAGGGCGAACGGCGACGCGACGGCGAGCAGGCGCGCCAGGAAACCGAAGGGGACGTCCGCCTCCGCCGCGAGGACGACCGGAAAGAGAGCGAACGGCACCAGCCCGAACACCTCGTAGCGGTCGAACGACACGACGCACACGATGAAGACGGCTGTGGCGAGGACCTTGGCGCGCGGGTCCACTCGGTGGATGGCCGTGTCCTTGCCCGCCAGCCGGTCGAGCCGGTCGAGCGTCGAAAGGCCTCTGGCGACGGACGACACCGGGCGAGCCCCCGTCAGGTGAGCTCGCCCGTCGTCGTGGCGACGAACTTGCCGTGCTTCACGCCCTTGGTCCCGATGAGTCCATCGGCGATACGCTTGAGCTCCGGCGCCGCGCCGCGGAGCACCACGACCTCGAGGCAGTTGCGCGCGTCCAGATGGACGTGCAGCGTCGAGACGATCTCCTTGTGATGCTCATGCTGGCTCTCGGTGAGGCGTTCGGACAGCTCGCTGGCATGGTGGTCGTACACCAACGTCACCGTGCCGACGACCTCACCCTCACCTTTCTCCCACTGCTCC
>JAKPOQ010000171.1 GCA_029547745.1 Actinomycetes bacterium | reverse complement strand
GTCCACGGGTCCGTTGAGCAGGGCAACGTTGCGGGCTGCGAGGTCGGCGGCCGTGGCATCCACGTCATCGACACTCAGCGTGAACTGCACCCGCGACCCAGCGGACTCGGGCGCCACCGGGCGCGGCTCGATCAGTTCGGGGGCCTGGGATGACACGAGCACATTGATCAGCGTGTTGCCGAGGTTGTAGACGGCCGACGACTCGTCCTCCCAGTGCCGCGGCAGGCCGAACGCGCGGTCGTAGAACTCGAGCGCGGCGCTCAGGTCGTCGACGAAGATCGTGATGGCGGAGATCGGTCCGGGCCAGGTGGCGGTCATGTTGACAGCGTACACACGGGATGCCGCCGCGCACCCCCCACAATGGAACTGTGATCTCCCGCCGCGAAGCCGCCCAGCGCCTCGACATTCCGCTCGAGATGGCGACGCGGCACGGCATCCCGACCCGGGTGACCGAGCAGGAGCTCGAAGCCCTCGACACGAACCCGCCCGCCTGGCTCGCCCAGTCGCGCGCGAACCGCACCGGCGCCAAGCCCGTCTGGGTGGAGCTGCGCTGCGACGTGTGCGGCGCGACCGAGCGCGCGCGGCCGAAGAAGTGGTGGCCGGACTTCACCTACCTCAGCTGCACCGACCATTCACCGCTCGACCTGCCGGAGCCCGCCGCAGGCCTGTACCGCGAGGAGTTCGACGGCGTAGGCTCGCGATTCGTGGGAGTACTGGACAGCTGATGGACGCCCTCGTCTACGGCGCGCTCATGTCGCTCGACGGCTACACGGTCGACGCGGGCGGCAACTTCGACTGGGCCGCGCCCGACGCCGAGGTGCACGCATTCGTCAACGACCTCGAGCGCGACACCGGCACCTACCTCTACGGCCGGCGCATGTACGAGGTCATGTCCGCCTGGGAGACGATGCCGTCTGACCCCGACGAGCCGGCGATGGATGACTTCGCCCGCCTGTGGCGCGCAGCCGACAAGATCGTCTTCTCGTCTACCCTCGCGTCGGTGTCCACCGCCCGCACCCGCATCGAGCCCACCTTCGACGTCGACCTGGTGCGCGCCCTGCCCGGCCGGGTGTCGATCGGCGGACCCACCCTCGCGTCGGCGGCGCTTCGGCTCGGCATGGTCGACGAGTTCTACACGCTGGTGTTCCCGGTGAGCGTGGGTGGCGGCATCCCGTTCATGCCGACGGGTGTGCGCGTCGACCTGCGGCTGGTGGAGTCGCGCTCGTTCGCGAGCAGCGGCGTCGTGTACTCGAGGTACGTGCGGCGCTAGCGCTCAGGCGATGGCTGCCGAGCGACCGCGTCCGCCGGCGATGAGCAGCCAGAAGATCAGGGCAACTTCGCCTACGAAGGTGACGGCCGCGAGCGTGAACGGCGGCTGCGCGACGAGCACCGACATGAAGCCGTCGACGAGGTATCCGGCGCCGGCGATCAGCAGCAGGAT
>JAKPOQ010000167.1 GCA_029547745.1 Actinomycetes bacterium | reverse complement strand
CGCCGTGACCGAGGCGAGGATCTCGACCTCGTCGCCGTCGATCTTGTGGATGTCGCAGATGTCAGCGCCGGTGACGTCGCGGATGCGGCGCGCGACGGTGTCGATGACGGCGTCCAGGTCGAGGGTCGCGCCGAAGTCGAGGCTGGCCTCGACCAGCACGCGCAGTTCCCTGTTGGCGTTCTCGAGCCGCTCGAGCAGCACCGCTTTGTCGAAGGCGCCGGCGACCAGGGCGCCCACGTTGCGGATGAAGTCCAGCAGGTCGCCCCAGTCGCGGGGCCGGGTGTCGAAGATGTCGATGAGCCCGACGGGACGGCCGTCGAGGACAAGCGGCAGCGACACCATGCTGCGGTAGCCCCAGCGTTCGTAGGCGGCGAGCTCGGACTCGGTGAGGGCGTCGTCGCCGAGGTCGAGGTCGCCGATGACGATCGGCTCGTCGCGTTCGAGGGCCACGAGGGTGCCCGGATAGTCGGTGAGCTCACGCGTGAGGCCGACCTCGTTCTCGTCCCAGCCGTTGCTGTCGACGCTCGCGAGGCAGAGCAGACGGCCCTCCTCGACGCGCCAGATGTCGCAGTCCTCAGCGCGAAGCACTGCGCGAAGCCGTTCAGCGACGATCCGCACCAGGGCATCGAGGTCTTCCGCCCCAGCGACGACATCGCCGAGCTCGAGCAGCTCACGCAGGCCGCGGTTGCTCTGCTGGAGACTGGCCAGGAGCTGCGCCTTCTTCAAGGCGTCAGCGACCATGCGTCCGGCGCTGACGACGAACTTGCGCGCTTCCGCGTAAGTGCGTTCGCGCGTGTCGAAGAGATCGATGAGGCCGACCACTTCGTCGCCGGCGACCAGAGGCAGCGTCAGGCAACTGCGAAAGCCGAACTCAGCCCAGTCTTCCACTTCCTCCGGCGTCAGACGCGGGTCGTGGAGGTCAGCCACGACGAGCGTCTCGCGGCTGCGAGCGGCGTCCGCAGTGGTCGGGAAGCGGTCCAGGTCGAGCAGCTTGCCCTCGACTGCCGTGTCGACGCCGCCTCGGTCGACGCTGATCAGGCAGCGCAGGCGGCCTTCGTCGAGGTGCCAGATGTCGCAGTCCTCAGCGTCGGCCACACGGCGCAGCGTGGCGGCGGCGACATGCGCGAGCTCGCGCGTCTCCTGCGCCTGCGAGAGTTCCTCAGCGAGGCCGACGAGCTCGCGCTCGTACGCCGCTCGCCGCCTGACCTCGTCGAGCAGCACGGCGTTGGCGAAGAGGCCCGCGACGTGCTGCGAGACGTTGGCGATGAAGTCGACGTCGGCGTCCCAACTGCGCTCGGCGTCGTCGTAGAGCTCGATCAGCCCCACCATCTCGCCGCCGACCATGATCGGCATGCTCAGGGAACTCTGGTAGCCCCACTGCCGGTAGCTCTCGACTTCCCCCGGGGTGAGGCGCTCGTCGCGCAGCGAGGCGACGACGAACGGCGCCCCGGCGGCGAAGGCGACGGCGCAGGCCGGGTACTTGTCCAGATCCATGGTCGCCCCGGCGTGCTGCGCGTCGACGCCGTCGCGGCTCATGCCGACGAGAGCATGAAGCTGGGCGCCTTGGACCTGCCAGAGATCGACGTAGTCGGCGTTGGTCGTCGTCATGATGCGTTCGGCGACGGTCTGCGCGAACGAATGCAGGTCGGTCGCCCAGGCGACGTCCTGCGAAAGGGCGATAAGCTCGCGCATCGTCCGCCGCCGCTGAGCGAGAGCCGTCTTCGTCGCCGTGACGTCCAGCGCGTGCCCGACGAGGCTGGCGACGGTCTGCGCCATCGGGACGTATGGCGTCAGATCGCGGTCGCGCGCATCGATGAGCTCGAGAGCGCCGAAGCGCTGGTCGCCGACCACCATAGGCGCCCAGAGCAGCGCGTGGGCACTGCGTTCCCGCAGCGCCGCAGCGTCGGCGGCCCGGGCAGTCGACCGGCGCACGACCGCGGTCACGGGCTCCCCGTCGTCGCCGTGCGGCGGCCAGGCCGTCGAAGGGCGTCGCCGTCCGACCCGGGTCGCGTCCTCGCCGCCCGCGTCGACGCTTACGATGACCTCTATCTGGTCGCCCTCAACGGCGAGGATCTCGCAGCGCCCGACGTCGGCAAGATCGCGGAGCAGGCGAGCCGCACGGCGCGGGAGCTCTTCCGGAGCGTTGCACAGGACGCTGGCCAGTTCCGCCAGCGGTCCGAGGCCGGTACCGGGCTCCTGTCCGGCCGCAGGCCTCGGCGAAGCGACGGGCGCCGGCGGCTGCCGCCCCGGCATCACCGGGTCGAGGACCGCCGAGGCCGCCGCCGGCGCAGTCTGCAGCACAGCCGGTGCCGGTGGGAGCATGTCGGGCCCGAGAGTGAGCATCTCGTCGAGCAGGTAACGGCGATGCCCGCCGGGACTGCGACGGGCGGGGATGCGGCCTGCGTCGGTCCACCGCCGCACGGTGTTTGCGCTCACGCCCAGCAGGCGGGCGACATCCGCCACCCGGAGCCAGGTGGGCTGCTCGGACTTGTCGGTCAAACTGGTGGACAAGACGGTGGTCACTCATCGAGTATCGGCAGCAACATGCGGGAAGTTTACAAAACCTCTCATCGCCATGCACCGTTCGATGTGTCCTGTCCGCCGAAGTCCTCGCCACGGCGGCTGACGAGGTCAGGCGCGCGACATACGATTGACGGCACGTGGCGGCGCGGGTCCGCCGTTCCGCCGGACTGCAGGGAGGAGCACGGACCATGGATCGCAAAGGCAGGGTCGAGGACAAGGTCGCCCTCATCACCGGGGTGGCGAAGCCGGACAGCATCGGCTTCGCCACCGCGCGCATCTTCGGGCGCGAGGGCGCGATGCTCGCCATCGTCGACATCGCCGAGGCGGTGCACGACTGCGCCGAGCTGTTGCGCTCCGAGGGCTTCACGGTGTCGTCGCACACGGCCGACCTGACACGGATGGACCAGGTCAAGGTGATGGTGGACGAGGTCCTCGCCTCTTACGGGCGGATCGACGTCCTCGTCAACAACGCCGGCATGGTCGTCTACGGGCAGGAGGAGGACTTCACGGCCTTCCAGGACCTCTCCGAGGAGGCTTGGGACTTCGGCATCGCCATCAACCTCAAGACCCAGTTCAACGTGACGCGTTGCGTCGTCCCCGGCATGATCACGCGCAAGTACGGTCGCATCGTGAACGTGTCGTCGGTCACCGGCCCGGTCGTCGCCAACCCGCAGGAGTCCGCCTACTGTGCCGCCAAGGCGGGGGTCCTCGGCATGACCCGGGGCGTCGCGCTCGATGTGGCCGGGCACGGTATCACCGTCAACGCGGTCGGACCGGGATGGATCGCCACAGGGTCGCAGGCCGACGGCGAGGACGTCGGCGGCATGAACACGCCGCTCGGACGGTCGGCCCACCCCGAAGAAGTCGGGAACGTCATATGCTTTCTCGGTTCCGACGATGCCAGTTACATCACCGGGCAGCTCATCGTCGTCGACGGCGGGAACACGATCCAGGAGTACAAGGGGCCGCGCGAGCTCTACTACTGAGTGTTTCGCCGCGTCGTGCTGAGCGTCGCGTCGCGCCTTGGGTTTCGCACCGCTTGCTGTCGGCTGGGGCGCAGCGCCCAAGCGGCGCACCGCAGCGGCCGTACCATGTGACAGCTCGTCTTCGACACTGGTCGGGGCATGCGGGTCACGATAGAGTACCGACATTGAAGGACCGTTCAGTCTTTGACGGGAAGACGGCGCTTCGCGTCGGCTCATCGGCACGAGGGGCAAGACGAGGGAGGGGGACCGCATGACGTACGAGATGACCGGCAAGACCGTGGTGATCACCGGCGCCGGCGGCGGCGTCGGCGCCGCGACCGCGCGCCGCTTCGCCGCCGCCGGCGCGAGCCTCGTCCTGGGCGACGTGAACGCCGTCCGGCTCGAGGAGCTCGCCGGCGAGCTCGCTGCCCTGGCGCCGGTGCATGCCGTCGCCTGCGACGTGAGCTGCGTCGCCGACGTCGAGAACCTCGTCGCCGAGGCTGTGGGCGAGACGGGGCGCATCGACGTCCTCGTCAACACCGCCGGGCTCTGGGTCGAGGGTCCTTCCGAGACCATGACCGAGGCCGACTGGGACCGCGTCCTCGACGTGAACCTCAAGGGCACGTTCTTCTGCTGCAGCCGGGCGATCCCCGAGCTGCGCAAGACGCAGGGTTGCATCGTCAATCTGAGCTCGGACTGCGGCCTCGTCGGGACCCCCGAGACCGCCATCTACACGGCGTCCAAGGGCGGCGTCAGCCTGTTGACCAAGGCGCTGGCCCTCGAGCTCGCCCCGGATCTCGTGCGCGTCAACGCGGTCTGCCCCGCCGACATCATGACGCCCATGTTGCAGTACCAGGCCGAGACCTATGGCGGCGGCGACCCGGAGGGTTACTACAAGCGCCTGCTCGCGAGCTATCCGCAGGGCGACAAGGCCCGCTTCATCACCCCCGAGGAGGTCGCCGAGCTGATCTTCTACCTCGCCTCGCCGCCGGCGGCGCCCATCACCGGCGCCAACGTCTCCATCGATTTCGGCACCTCTGCGGGCTACGGCTACGACTGAACCGTCCGCGTGCCCGCCCGCGAGGCATGCACCGCATCAGCTTCGTCAGCGCGACCAGGGAAGGAGTAGCGCAGGCAACATGGGAGACAAACCGTTCGTGCATCCGTACATCCCCAACGCCGTGCCGGCCACCAAGAGGGCCATGCTCGACGAACTGGGGCTGCGCAGCGTCGAGGAGATCTACGCCGAGATCCCCGACCGCCTGCGCTTCAAGGGCACCCTCGACATCCCGCCCGCCATCCGGTCTGAGCGGGAGCTGCGCAAGCATGTCCAGGGCCTGCTCGACAGGAACACCTCGTCGCTCGAGTTCCTGAACTTCTGCGGCGCCGGCTGCTGGCAGCACTACGTGCCCGCGGTCGTCGACGAGGTCATCAACCGGGCGGAGTTCGTCTCGGCGTACTGTGGCGGCAACTATTCCGACCTCGGCAAGTACCTCGCGCGTTTCGAGTTCAACAGCATGCTTGGCGAACTCGTCGACCTCGACGGCGTGGCCAACCCCATCTACGACTGGGGCGACGTGGCGGGGCGCTCGTTCCGCATGGCCCGGCGCATCACCGGTCGCGACAAGGTGCTCGTCCCGGCCCACATCAGCCCCATGCGCCTCATGGAGATCCGCACGCTGTGCCAGCCGGAGTCGATGCCGACGAGCACCAAGGTCCGCTTCTATGAGTGGGACCGCGAGACCGGCATGGTCGACCTCGAGGACCTCAGGGCGAAGCTCGACGACACCTTCGCCGCCGTCTACTGGGAGAACCCGACGTACTTGGGGACGATCGAGGCCCAGGGGGCCGAGATCGTCGCCCTGGCCCACGACCATGGCGCCCTGGCCATCGCCGGCGTAGACCCGATAACGCTCGGCGTGCTGACGCCTCCGGGTACCCTCGGCGCCGACATCGCCTGCGGCGACATCCAGCCGCTCGGCATCCACATGCACGCCGGCGGCGGATGTTCGGGCTTCATCGCCTTCCGCGACGACGACCCGATCTTCGCCCAGGAGTGTCCGCTCGAGCTCTATACCGTCCTCGAGACCAAGACCCCCGGGCAATACGCCGTCGCCGAGGCGATGGCCGAGCGCACGAGCTACGGCTCACGCGACCAGGGCAAGGACTGGGTCGGGACCGCGTCGGGCCTTTGGACCATCGGCGCCGCCGTCTACATGGCCCTGATGGGACCGCAGGGCTTCAGGGAGGTCGGCGAGACCTGCATCGCGCGCTCCCACTACGCGGCCAAACTGCTCGGCGAGATCCCCGGCGTCGAGATCAAGCTCTCGTCGCACTTCTTCAAGGAATTCGTCGTCAACTTCGACGGCACGGGCAAGACCGTGGCCGAGATCAACGAGCGACTGCTCGGCCACGAGATCTTCGGCGGCAAGGACCTTACGGCCGAGTTCACCGAGCTCGGCCAGAGCGCGCTCTACTGCGTCACCGAATACCACGACCAGGCCGACATCGAGAAGTTGGCCTCGGCCGTCAAGGAGGTGGCTCGATGAACAGCCAGTGTAGCCGAGCTGTCGAAGGGGGCGCCGGAGGCGCGCCGTTCAAGGAGGCACCGCAAGAGAAGGTCGCCCGCCTCGGCCGACTGCGTCGCGACGGCGGCATGCTGCGCGACTACCACGCGCCTCGCTACGACGAGCCCTTCATCATGGAGCAGGGGACGCCCGGCGAGCGCGGTATCTTCGTACCGCTCGCCGAAGAGGGCGTCACTGAGGCCGTCGGGGCGGCCGCGGACTACATCCCCGAGGGGATGAACCGCGCGGCCGCCCCCGTCCTTCCCGAGATGGCGCAGTACCAGGTCATGCGCCACTACCTGCGCTACTCGCAGATGACCCTAGGCATGGATCTCGGCTCCGACATCAGCGAGGGCACCTGCACGATGAAGTACTCGCCCAGAATGCATGAGGAGCTGATCCGCGGGCACAAGGCGGCCGACCTGCATCCCCTCCAGGACGAGGACACCATGCAAGGCCTGCTCGAGATCGTCTACGAGACCGGTCAGTACCTGAAGGCGATCAGCGGCATGGACGCCTTCACCCTGGAGCCCGGCGGCGGGTCGCACGCGGTGTTCACGAACGCGTGCGTCATGCGCCGCTACTTCGAGGCTCGGGGTGAGCTCGACCAGCGCACCGAGATGATCACGACGATCTTCTCGCACCCGTGCGACGCCGCCACGCCGATGGTCGCCGGGTTCAAGGTCATCACCGTCATGCCGGACGAGAACGGCTACCCGGACCTCGAGGCCTTCAAGGCGGCGGTCAGCGAGCACACCGTCGGGTGCATGATCACCAACCCGGAGGACACTGGCATCTACAACCCGCAGATCGACAAGTACGTCGAGGTGCTGCACGACGCCGGCGCCTTGGCCTTCACCGACCAGGCCAACGCGAACGGGATCCTCGGCTACGCGCGCGCCCGCGACGCCGGGTTCGACGCCTGTCACTTCAATCTGCACAAGACGTTCTCCAGCCCGCACGGATGCGAGGGTCCGGCGACCGGCGCCTACATGTGCACCGACAAGCTCGCCCCCTACCTGCCGGTCCCGATCGTGACCAAGCTCGGCGACAGGTACCACCTCGAGTACGACCGCCCCGAGAGCATCGGCCGCGTCCGCGGCTTTCTCGGTAACTGGATGGGCGTCGTCCGGGCCTACTCCTGGATCCGCAACATGGGTCCTGACGGCCTCAAGGAAGTGGCCGAGATCAGCGTCCTCAACAACAACTACCTCGACAACCTGCTCATGGCGGTGAAGGGTGTGAGCCGGCCGTACGCCGAAGGCCATCGCCGGCTCGACCAGGTGCGCTACAGCTTGGAGCAGCTCAAGGAGGACACCGGCGTCGGCACCGAGGCCGTCCGCGACCGCATGATCGACTTCGGCGTCCAGAGCTACTGGATGAGCCACCATCCGTGGATCGTCCCCGAGCCGTTCACGCCCGAGCCCTGCGAGACGTACAGCAAGGACGACCTCGACGAGTGGGCCGCGGTCATCAAGAGGGCCAGCGACGAGGCCTACGCCGACCCGCAGTTCGTCCTCGATGCGCCGCATGCCCAGGCGATCGAGCAGATGCGGCGCACCGAGGCCCTGGAGGAGCACGACCAGTGGGCGTTCACATGGCGCGCGTACAAGAAGAAGATCCGGGGCGCCGAGTGAAGGCGACGACCGTCCTCGCATGGCGGGCGCCCTTGACGTCGCAAACACGGTAAGCTGTGGGCGTGAGCAAGGCGCGCGACAACGGCCGGCCGACGCCGCGGCGTCGGCTGGCCGCCATCTTCTCCGCGGTCGTGGACTGGGCGAACCGGATCACGCCGTGGTTCGCGTTCGCCGTCCTCGTGCTGGCCGCACTCTGGCTGGCGTTGGCGGTGTACGAGACGCTGACGATGTTCAGGACCACGGTCGGTGCAGGCTATGCGGCGATCTGGGGGGCTTCCCTGGCCGGGACCCTGTGTCTGACGGTGGTGTGCGTCCGTGTCGCCTGGCCGGAACGAGGCTGGCCGTCCGACAGCGCCGTCCGCGTGCTCACTACGTTGGGCATCGTCTTGGCCGGCTTCGCTGCGCCGCTGATCGTGCTGACCGGCCAGTACGGTATCGGGGGCGTCATCATCGCCCTCATGCCCCTGGTCGTGTTCTACCTGCGGATCCGCCGCTCGCTGGGCGACATCCTGCCGGCGTGGTGCGGCGGGACGTGGAAGCCCGACCGTGATCAACGGACCGCACGCGCCGGGCAGGAGGCGATCAGGCGGCCGCCGCGCTCCTGGGACGAGACTTCGGGCCCGGGGTCGGACGCGAACGCGGCTGCCGCTTCCCGCCGGCGCAAGAAGCAGGGCAAGAAGAGACGGAAGAGCGGCCGCTGACGCGCCCATGGTCGCGGGGCGCGGGGCGCGGACAGGCCTGCACGACGGCTGACAGGCGCGACGACATCACATGGCGAACGTACGCGACGACATCACCCTCGGCCAGTTGGCCCTGCGCACGGCGGGCCTCGTCGTCATCCTCCTGACGACGCTCGTCTGCGCGGTGATCGCCGGCGGCTACGTTCTCGCCGGTCAGGGTAGCGGGAAGCAGTTCGCCGCAGTGGCCGGTCTGTCGGCGGCGGCCGTGGCCCTCTTCGCCATGCTGGTCGACGCTTTCGACTACTGGCTCCGCCCCCGGCGGATGACCGCGTCCAGACTCAGGATGATCCGGTCACTCATCTTCGTGACGATGCTCGTCGCCGTCGTGTTGAGTATCCTCGCCGGCACCCCCGCGTTCTTCATCCTCATGACGCCGGCGCTCATGATCTACCTCTTCGGGGTGATGCGCCGGCGGCCGGAGCCCATCCGCCGCCCGCCTGGTCGTCCCGGCCGGCAGCCGGGAGGGGGCACAGGACAGCGGCTCGCCCGTTCGAGGGCGAGCGCGGCCGGTGGGTCGAGGCAGCGGCGCGGGGGAAAGAAGCGCGCGTGAGGGGCGCCGCACGGTACATCGCCGCCGGCGAGGTGGCGACATGAAGCGCCTCGGGGTCATCGTGAACCCCGTGGCAGGGATCGGCGGTCGTGTCGGGCTCAAGGGCAGCGATGGGACCGAGGTCGTGCGCCAGGCGCTCGAGCGGGGCGCCACGCGCGAGGCGCCGCACCGCGCGCAGTTGGCGCTCGAGCGCCTGGCGCGCCTCAAGGACGAGATCGAGGTCCTGACGGGACCCGGAGAGATGGGCGAGGACGAGGCCCGGGCGGCCGGTCTCGAGCCGACGACCGTCGGCTCGCTCGCCGGCCGCCCCACGTTCGCCGCATGGGCGGGCGAGCACCGCGGCGGTCGCACGCGCGCGGAGGTGGCCGGGAGCGCGGACGTGGTCGGGAGCGCGGAGGTGGCCGGGAGCGCGGACGTGACCGGACGCGCGCAGGCGCCCGGCGAGGACTTCGTCCTGACGACGGCCGCGGACACCGAGGAGACGGCGCGCGCCCTCGAGGCCGCCGGCGTCGACGTGATCCTCTTCGCCGGCGGCGACGGCACGGCGCGCAACGTGTACCACGCCGTCGGCGACCGCGTCCCCGTCATCGGGGTCCCGGCGGGGGTCAAGATCCACTCGGCGGTGTATGCGACGACACCCGCCGCCGCCGGCGACGTCGTCGCTCTCTACCTGCACGACCGCCCGTCGTCCGTGCACCTGCGCGAATGCGAGGTCATGGACATCGACGAGGAAGCCTTCCGTGCAGACCGTGTCTCGGCCCGGCTGTACGGATACATGCGGGTGCCCGTGGCGCGAGGTCTCGTGCAGAGCGCCAAGGCCGGCGGCGTCGCGGGCGAGGAGAGCGCCCTCCACGATGTGGCCATGGACGTGATCCAGCAGATGGAGCCCGGGGAACTGCAGATCATCGGTCCGGGGACGACGACACGCACGATCCTCGACCGCCTCGGCCTGCCGGCGACCCTGCTCGGCGTCGACGCCGTCATCGACGGCGAGCTGGTCGCCGGCGACGCGACCGAGAAGGACCTGCTCGACCTACTCGAGCGCTGCGACCGGGCGCGCATCATCGTCACCGCCATCGGTGGGCAGGGGCACATCTTCGGGCGCGGAAACCAACAGATCAGTCCCGCCGTGATCCGTCGCGTCGGCCGCGACCGCATTCTCGTGATCGCGACCCAGACGAAGCTGCTCTCGCTCGACGGCCGACCCTTGCTGGTCGACACGGGCGACCCGGACCTCGACACCGAGCTCTGCGGCTACGTCAAGGTCACCACGGGTCTTGGCGAGCGGATCATGTACCGGGTCAGCACCTGACGACGTCCCGACGCCCGGGGCATGCCCCGGGCGTCGGGACGTCGTCGTTCATCTCCATTCATATTTCTTAACCTGCTCAAGCTTGTCCGCGGGCGCGGCTGCATCCATTCTCGTTCCCAAGGTGCGAAATCCCTGCAAACGGCAGAAGAAGAGGGGGCGGCGGGGCAGTTG
>JAKPOQ010000165.1 GCA_029547745.1 Actinomycetes bacterium | reverse complement strand
ATGGACTTCATCCGCTTCTCCGGCGAGCTCGTCATCTACTACGTCCTGATCGCCCTCGGCGGCGCCGTCCTCGTCGGGTTCATGGCGATGATCTTCGAGGCCATCGGGATCGACGTCGAGCCGTTCTTCGAATCATGGCTGGTGCCGTGCGGCGCGACGGCGGCCGTCGTCGTCGCCTCCTGGCTCGTCGAGGCGAAGCAGAGCGTGATCGAGAACATGGCGCCCGTGTTGACGCGTCTCTTCACGCCCCTCTTCGCCGCCGTCCTCGTCGCCTTCCTCGCGACCGTGCTTCTGACCGGACGCGGCGTCGACGTCGACCGCGACGTCCTCATCGCCTTCGACCTTCTTCTCGTCGTCGTCCTCGCGCTGCTGCTGTACTCGGTCTCCGCCCGGGACCCGCAGTCGCCTCCCGGCGTCTTCGACATCCTCCAGGTCGTGCTGGTGGTCAGTGCGCTCGCGGCCGACGCGATCGCGCTGTGGGCCATCGCCGCGCGCATCACCGAGTTCGGCTTCACCCCCAACCGGGTGGCGGCCCTCGGTGAGAACATCGTCCTGCTCGTCAACCTGGCGTGGTCCGCCGCCCTGTACACCCGCTTCCTGAGACGACGCGGGCCGTTCACCGCCGTCGAGAAGTGGCAGACGGACTACGTGCCCGTCTACGCGGTATGGGCGACGATCGTCGTGATCGTGTTCCCTGCGCTGTTCGGGTACGCTTGACCGCGCCGCTGGACGACCGTGCCGCTTGACGACCACGCCGCCGGACGACCATGCCGGCGGACGATCACGGCACCGGCGCCGAGCCGCGAGGGGAGCGATAGCCGATGGACCTGTTGATCTCGTTCGTGATCTCGACGCTGTTCTCGGCCGTGTGTCTTTGGGTGGCGATGAAGGTCACCCGCGTGGACGGGACCTTCATCGCCATGCTCCTCATCGCCGCCATCTGCGCGGTCGTCGGGCTCGTGCCCTTCGTCGGATGGCTCGCCGCCCTCGTCCTGATGTTCGTCCTCATCCGCCGCTGGACCAGCGCCGACATCTGGCCCGAC
>JAKPOQ010000162.1 GCA_029547745.1 Actinomycetes bacterium | reverse complement strand
TTGGGACGGAACTTGATCTCCTTGATGACGATCTGGCTCTGGTGCTTGCGCGCCTGCTTCGCCTTCTGCTCGAGCTCGTAGCGGTACTTGCTGAAGTCCATCACGCGGCAGACCGGCGGGTCGGCCTGCGCGGCGACTTCGACGAGGTCGAGGTTGCGTTCGGCGGCGTACTCCTGCGCGAACCTGATCGGCTTGATGCCGAGTTGCTGGCCCTTCTCATCGATGAGCCGGACCTGCGGCACGGTGATGCCGTCGTTGATGCGGATCCGGGGCTCGTTGGCCCGGTCCCTCATGAATCTGTCTCGCGGCGAAAACGGTCTGCCCATAAGAAAAAGGGTCGCCGAAGCGAGCCCTCGCGTTCTCCTTTCGATCTCGGAGACAGTATCTACGCGACCCTGTCGACCAACCTGGGCGCAGGGTGAGGAGCTCGCCGCTCCTGCTTACATGGCGGCGGGAGTATACCCCAGGACGACGGCAAGGTCGAACACCGCCCGCGCCCTACGCGCCGACGACATCGAGGCCCGCCACGGCGGCCGCTTCGGCGAGCTCGCGGTCGTGGGTGGCGAAGAGCAGCTCATCGCCGGTCGCCTCGCGCCAGCGAAGCGCCGTTGCGAGGTGCAGGGCGTCGAGAGTCCGCAACGGCGTGCGCAGCGGCTCGGCAGCGCGTTCGAACGTGGCCCGATCCAGATCGATCGATCCGAACTGGTCGAGCATCTCGCGCGCCGCGCGATAGTGAACCCCGAGGACCTGGTCGCCCAGATGCCCAGCGAGACGCACACGGTCGAGCGTGCGGAAGACCTCGACGAAGGTCAGGCTCGACGTCAGCGGCTCGTCGATCTGCTGAGCGTCCTCGAGCTGCCCAGGCTGGTCGAGCACGATGCGGAGCACGACGGAGGCATCGATGTAGGCCTTCATGACCGCTCGGGTCGCGACGTCACGCGCGGCGCCGTCCAGGCGCGCGCTCATCGCGACGGGCGCGCTCATCACGACTGGCGCGCTCCGCGACCTCTTGCGGGGCCGCTCCAACGCTCCCCGTTTCGCGCGGACCGCGGTCCGCGCGCTCGTCGAGAAGATAGTCGACGACGTCGCGGTCGAGCGTGACGGCGGGGCCCTTGACCGTCCACCATGATCCGGTCCGCTTGCGCGGGGGGTGGACTTGGACCTGCGGCCCCGTGACGCGCTCGAGCCGCGCCACGGGCGTGCCATGACGGACCACGATGATCGGTTCGCCTCCTTCGACCCGACGCAGGTACTCGCTGAGCCTTGCCTTGAGGCTCGCGACGGTCACACGTTCCATGGTCACAGTATGACTACCATGGGTCAAGATGACAATGACGGCGGTGGCGGCGACGTTCAGCCGACCAGGGCGGCCAGATCGTCGAGAAAGCGACGCTGACCGGAGACGATCTTCTCGCGCGCCGTGGGGAGGTCGAACCACGCCGCCCGGTCGACCTCGGGAAAGCGCGCCGTCCTCCCGGAGCGCGGCGGCCACTCCATCTCGAACTCGTTGCTGCGGATCGCCGCGGGGTCACAGTCGCCTTCCAGGGCCCAGACGTAGACGATCTTGTGGCCGCGCTGCTTGACGCCGCCCAGTGGAACGTAGGCGGCGCCGGGCGCGGCCAACTCGTCCGGGTCGAGACCTGTCTCCTCGAAGAACTCGCGTTTGGCGACGGCGAGGAGGCGGTCCCTGCCGCCGGCGCCGGCGCGCGGGTCGTCGGTGACGCGCGGGTCGTCGCCGGCGCGCGGATCGCCGCTGGCATCCGCGCGCCGGGAGCGGTCCAGCTCCCCCGGCTCGGCCTCGCCCTTGGGGATGCTCCAGGCGCCCTCGTCTTTCTTCGCCCAGTACGGCCCGCCGGGGTGCACGAGCAAGACCTCGACGCGGGCGCGACGGCCCTTGTCGGCGGCCATCGCACCGGCGCCGGCCGTCGCACCAGCACCGGCCGCAGCGCCGGCGCGCTCGCCGGTCGCGCCGGCGCCGGCCGTCGCGCCGGGGGCCTCCGGGACCCGACGATAGAGCAGTATCCC
>JAKPOQ010000156.1 GCA_029547745.1 Actinomycetes bacterium | reverse complement strand
CACGCGGGCGGCGGTTTGGGGGCGAAGACGTGCGCCGGGAGTATGCCGCTGAACAGGCTGTGCATCCCGCCCACCGGGTCGGTGACCGACATGGGCTGGAACGTGTCGCCGTGATAGCCGCCGCGGATCGTGAAGAAGCGGGTGCGCGGGCGTCCGGCAGCGACATGGAACTGCAGCGCCATCTTCATGGCGACCTCGACCGAGACCGAGCCCGAGTCGGCGAAGAACACATGCTGGAGCGGGGATTCACCATCGGGTGTGGTCCTCGGAGCCAGGTCGATGAGCCGCCGAGCCAACTCGATCCCCGGCTCATGGGTGAGCCCGCCGAACATCACGTGGGACATGCGCCCCAACTGAGCCCGCGCGGCGGCGTCGAGCTCGGGCACGGCATACCCATGGATCGCGCACCACCACGAGGACATGGCGTCGATGCACTCGCGGGCCTCGCCGCCTGGGAGTCGCAGCCGCAGCCGCACGCCCGCCGCCGACTCGACGAAGTAGGGCTGGGACGGGGCGAGCGCGGAGGAGTAGGGGTGCCAGACGTGGTCGCGGTCGTAGGCCAGCAGCCCCTCGAATGCGGCGTCGCTCACGCCGGCGCCCACGTGCTGCGGGTCGTCTCCCCGTGCTCGACGCAGCGCGCCGTCCAATCCGACGGGGTCACCTGGACGACCATCCGGCGCCGGCACGTGGGGCAGTAGCGCGGCGGCTCAAGGGCGAGTGCCGCGCGGCATAACGTGTGGTCACCGTGCTCCAGAGGTATGCCGCATCGCGGGCAGAACACCGCGACCGGGCTGTCCGACGCGGCCAGGCCGTCGGAAGCGAGCGGAGCGCCGTCGTGCGCACCCATCAGAACGTGTCCGTGAGCGCCTTGATCGGCATCTTGAGGTCATCGAGCAGGGCGAGGTCTTCCTTGGGGTCGCGGCCCAGCGTCGTGAGGTAGTTGCCGACGATGACCGCGTTGATGCCGCCGAGCAGGCCGCTGCGGGTGCCGAGGTCGCCGAGGGTCAACTCGCGCCCACCGGCATACCGAAGGATCGTGCGGGGCAGCGCGAGGCGGAAGGCGGCGATGCAGCGCAAGGCGTCGTTGGCCGGCATGACGGGGAGGTCTCCGAACGG
>JAKPOQ010000153.1 GCA_029547745.1 Actinomycetes bacterium | reverse complement strand
CGAGCCGAGGGTGAACTCGCCGTCGGCGGTCGTCTTGCCGGCGGCGATGCCGAGCTCCTCCTCGAGGGCCTCGGTGATGCGCTCGGCGCCGGCGACGTGGCAGGCGGTGCCGTGGCAGACGTCGATGAGCCGGCGGCCGACCGGAGAGAGGCGGAACTGGTTGTAAAAGCTCGCGACGCCGTAGATCTCCGCGAGCGAGACCCCTGTCTGCAGCGAGACCTCCTGCAAGGCGGCGCGCGGCAGGTAGCCGTAGACCGCCTGCACGTTCTGAAGCACAGTGATGAGCCCGGTGCCGTGCTCGTGGTAGTCGTCGAGCACCGGGGCGAGCTTCTTGAGGTCGATGCCGGGCTGGACCTCGAGGCGGCGCGCCGCGATGCGGGCGGTGTTCGGCGCCGGCAACTGGTACTTGGACGTGGAGTCGACCCGGATGACCTGCACCGGGCAGTTGGTCTCGCACAGCGTGCAGGCCCGGCAACGCGGCTCGCCGCTCGCCGGGTCGATCACCACGCGGAACAGCCCGCGACTGCGCTCGGGAAGCCGATAGCGCTCTTCGGGGTACTGCGTCGTCACCTTGCGCATCGGCAGGTGGCGGAGCGTGGTGCTCATCGCTTTGAACATGCCGAGCATCAGGAGCTCACCACCGGCAGACGCTCGCGCTGACGGCGCAGGCGCCGCTTGAGGATCGGGTCGAACAGGCCCACGAACGCCGCGAACGATACCCACCCGACGACGAGCAGGCCCCACCTCCAATGCGGCACCCAGAGGATGACCGCAGCCGTCAGGGCGATGTTCAGGAGGCCCAGCGGGATGAGGATCTTCCAGGCGAAGCCCATGAGCTGGTCGACCTGGAGCCGCGGCAGCGAGAGTCGCACCCACACGAGGGCGAACACGAGGATGTACGTCTTCACCATGAACCAGATGAAGGGCACGATGGCCACGCCGCCGATGACGAGAGCATCTTCGAACGGGCCATGCCAGCCGCCGAAGAACAGCGTCACCGCGACCATGGACATGATCGTCATGCCGGCGTACTCGTTGAGGAAGAACATCCCGAAACGCATGCCTGAGTACTCGGTGCCGTACCCGGACACCAGCTCGGACTCGGACTCCGGCAGGTCGAAGGGCCCCCGGTTGAGCTCGGAGATGGCGGCGATCGCGTACAGCAGGAAGGTGAACGGCATGTAAAAGCCGATCCACTTGTAGTCGGCCTGGGCGTCGACCACGTCGTTGAGGCTCCACGAGCCCACGACCATGGCGATGACGAGGATGGCGAGGAGCATGGGGATCTCGTACGAGATCATCTGCGCCGCCGAACGCAGGGCGCCGACGAGCGAGTACTTGTTGCGCGAGGCCCAGCCTCCGACCAGGATCGCCATGGTCGTGAAGCTGGTCACGGCGACGATGTAGATGAGACCGACGTTGAGGTCGCCCGGGGTGAAGCCCTTCGTGTACGGCATCGTGAGCTGCACGGCGACGGCGCCGATCATGACCATGATCGGCGCCAAGATGAACATCCCCCGGTCGGCGAACGCCGGTCTGAAGTCTTCCTTGCCGATCATCTTGAACGCGTCGGCGATGCTCTGGAAGATGCCGTGCGGGCCGACCCGGTTGGGGCCGTGCCGGTCCTGCATGAAGGCGAGGAAGCGGCGCTCGAAGACGATGTTGACGAGCGCCGCGACGAACACGACCGCGTAGGCCACGATGACGCAGACGACCAGACGGAGGATCTCGAGGAAGACGTCCATCTAGCGGTCGATACCTCCCAGCACCAGGTCCATGCTGCCCGAGATGGAGACGGCGTCGGCGATCTTGTTGCCGCGCAGCAGCTTGGGGAACAGTTGCAGGTTGCAGAAGCAGGGGTCACGGTACTTGAGCCGGTACGGGTAGCGCGAGCCGTCAGACACGATGTAGGTGCCGTACTCGCCGCGCGGGTTCTCCTGTCCGACGTAGCACGAGCCCGGCGGCGGCGTGACGACGTACGGGGCGCGCAACGAGCCCGACTGGACTGGGCCCCGGGGGAGCATGTCGAGGCACTGCTCGATGATCCTGACCGACTGGCGCATCTCGTCCATGCGCACCCTGTACCGGTCGAACACGTCGCCGTGCTGCGCCGTACAGACCTCGAAGTCGAGCTCGGGATACACCGAGTACGGACGCGTGCGGCGCAGGTCGAGCTCGACGCCCGAGGCGCGCGCGTTCGGCCCGGTGATGCCATAGTCGACCACGTCCTGCTGGCTGATCACGCCCTTGCCGACCGTGCGCTGCAGGAAGATGGCGTTGTCGTCGACCAGTGACGCGTACTCGTCGATGAGCTTGGGCATGCGCTTCATCACATCGCGACACTGCTCGACCCAGCCCGAGGGAAGGTCGTAGCGCACGCCGCCGAAGCGCAGGTAGTTGTACATCATGCGCCCCCCCGACACCTCTTCGAGAAGGTCGAGGATGAGCTCGCGGTCGCGGAACGTGTAGAAGGCCATGGCCGTCCCGAGGGGCGCCAGGTCGGCGGTGAACGTGCCCACGGCGACGAGGTGGCTGGCGATGCGGCTGAGCTCACCGACGATGACGCGGATGAACTCCGCCCGCCGCGTCGGCCGGATTCCCGTGAGCTTCTCGACCGTCATGACATAGGCCCACTCGCAGTTCATGCCGGCCACGTACTCGGTACGGTCGAGGATGGGGATGTACTGGAAGTAAGTCCGCTTCTCGGCCAGCTTCTCTTTGCAGCGGTGCAGGTAGCCGACGACCGGGATGACGTCCTTGATGAGCTCGCCGTCGAGGGTCACGACGAGGCGCAGGACGCCGTGCGTCGACGGATGCTGCGGTCCCATGTTGACGACGACCTCGTTCAACCGGAGGCCCTCGACGTCGGAGCCCTGGCCGGCGGCCTGCGCCTCGTCGATGCGCCGCAGGGCGAGCTTGACGGCCTCGTCGGGTTCGGCTTCGGCTGTCAGGAAGAAGTCAGACATGGGGATGGTTCTCGGCGAGGTCGACGTAGTCTTTGCGCAGCGGATGGCCGACGAAGTCGTCCTTGAGCAGGATGCGGCGCAGGTCGGGATGCCCAAGGTACCGGATGCCCATCATGTCCCACGCCTCGCGCTCGTGCCAATCGGCCGCCGGCCAGACGTCGGTCACGGTGTCGACCTCGGCCTTGGCCCGCGGCACGGGGACGTGGAGCTCGATCCAGGTGTTCGTGCGCCACGAGTAGACGTGGTAGACGCTCTCGAGCTGCGCTCCAAGATCGACCGCGGCGACGAAGTTGAGCGTCTCGTAGGCGAGGTCCTCATGCGCCTTGAGGCGACGGGCGACGTCTTTGAGCTTCTCGCGCGCGAGGCGGGCGACGATCGTGTCCGGCTCCTGGATGCGGACATCCTCGAGGTCGCCGGCGAAGTCGCGCGCAAGGTCGGCGGCGATCTCGTCCATCGTCACCTTGAGGGTCCCGACCTCGAGCCCCACGCCGCTCACCCTTCCTTCACCGGCCTCGCCCCGGGCAGGACGGGCGTGAAACTGTAGGCCGCGATCTTGCCCTGAAGCTCAAGCAGGCCCTGGAAAAGGGCCTCGGGACGCGGGGGGCAGCCGGGGATGTAGACGTCGACGGGGACGACCTTGTCGACGCCGTTGACGACGTTGTAGCCGTCGTAGAACGGACCGCCGCTGGTCGCGCAAGCGCCCATCGAGATGACCCATTTCGGCTCGGCCATCTGGTCGTAGAGGCGCTTGAGGACAGGCGCCATCTTCTCGTTCACCGTGCCCGAGACGATCATGAGATCGCACTGGCGCGGCGTCGGACGGAAGACCTCCATGCCGAACCGCGCCACGTCCCAACGCGCGAACCCCGCACTCATCATCTCGATGGCGCAGCACGCCAGACCATAGGTGAAGGGGAACACGGAATTGGAACGCGCCCAACTGAAGACGAAGTCGGCGGTCGTCGTGACGATGTTGGGCTGCCGGAACGACTGGAGCTTGGGATAGGCGACCTTGAAGCGGTCGGGCACCATGTCGCTCAGGCCCACTCCAGAGCTCCTTTGCGCCAGGCATACACCAAACCCCAGACCAGCACGAGGATGAAGAGCATCATCTCGACGAACCCCGCCGTTCCGAGCGTGCGGAAGGCGAGCGTCCAGGGGAACAGGAAGACCGCCTCGACGTCGAACACGAGGAAGAGGAGGGCGATGACGTAGTAGCGGATCGCGAACGGCGACCACGGCGACCCCGTCGGCGGGATGCCGCACTCGTAGTGCAGCACCTTGCCTGTCGACAGGTGGTCGGGATTGACGAGCTTGGCGATCAGCAGGATGAGCACGACGAGGACGCCGCCGGACACGATGAAGGCCCAGACGTACAACCAGTTGGTGAGGTATTCGCTCGTCATGCGGATCGTGAGGTTGACCTGTCGGCCCAGACTCCGCGTGCGGCGGAGGCCGACCGCGCGCGTACTGTATCAAAGCCACGAGATGGGGCGCAACTAGAAATGGCGACCGCCTCCAAACGCATATTGGTGCGCTTTGCAGGTCTTTCATGTGTCTTTGGCCGTTCTGTCCATATCCTCTTCGTCGCCTTGGCCCCTGCGCTCTCCCTTCATCATGAGCATGCCAGGGATGGACCAGAGGAGAGGGCGGCGCGATCATGGATGCCGGCGGCGGGAACGCGGGCGGGAGGCGGTCCCCCACGCCCGCGTTGCGTTCCCGCCGCCCTCTCCCTAAGATTGGCGCACGTAGGCACCCCCGGAGCGTCCTCTCATGCCAAGCATCGGCGCCCCCGAGATCGTCATCATCCTCGTCCTCGCCTTGCTCGTGTTCGGGCCGAAGCGCCTGCCCGAGATGGGACGGTCCCTCGGCCGGACGGTGCGTGAGTTCAGGAAGGCCACGGACACGGCGCGGAAGGAGTTCGGGGTCGACGAGATCGAGCAGGAGATGAAGGGTGTGAAGCAGACGCTCGCCGACGCCAAGGGCGGTCTCAAGGTCGACATCGACCCGCAGAAGTCCGCCCCGAGAGGCGCCGGGGCGGTCAGTTCCGGACCGGCGACGAGTGCGGACTCCGCACCCGAAGCCGGTCCCTCCGTCGAGGCGAGTCCCTCCGTCGAGGAGAGTCCGTCCGTCGAGGAGGGTCCGTCCGTCGAGGAGGGTCCGTCCGTCGAGGAGAGTCCGTCCGTCGAGGAGGGTCCGTCCGTCGAGGAGAGTCCGTCATCCGGGAGTCCGGACGGGGACGAGGTCCTCGTGGGAGAAGTCGTAGACAGCGCTCTGGCCGACGCCCAGGGCGGCGGCTGAGTCTCGTCATGCCGGTCGGAGCCGAGGAGCAGCTCACCCTTGTCGAACACCTCGACGAGCTGCGCAAGCGCATCTTCGCCGCGCTTATCGCCCTCGCGGTCGGCGGCGTCGCCGCGTTCCTCCTCAACGACCAGCTCTTCTACCTGCTGCTGCGCCCCCTGCCCACCGAGTTCCAGAAGATCACGACGTTCAGCCCCGGGGAGCCCTTCATCGTGAGCTTCAAGATCTGGGTGACGACCGCGATCATCATGGTCTCCCCGTATCTCATCTACCAGTTCTGGGCGTTCGTCGGCCCCGCCTTCAACGCCGGCGAGAAGCGCTACTTCGTCCCCGTCGTCATCACCTGCTCCGTACTCTTCCTGGGGGGCATCGTCTTCGCTTACCTGCTCGTGCTGCCCCGAGGACTCGACTTCCTGCTCAACTTCAACGGCGAGTACTTCAACGTCCAGAACCGGGCCACTGACTACTTCACCTTCGCGATCCTGTTCCTGCTCGCCTTCGGCGTGACGTTCGAGCTGCCGGTCGTCCTCGTGCTGCTTGCCAAGGTCGGGGTGATCGACGACCGCTTCCTGCGCAAGAACCGCCGCTACGCGGTCCTCGTCGCCGCAGTGCTGGCCGCCTTCCTCACCCCCAGCCAGGACGCCTTCTCGATGATGGCCATGTTCGCGCCTCTGGTGATCATGTATGAGATCTCCGTCATCCTGGCGAAGTTCGTCCAGCCCAAAGGAGACACCGCCGGCGGCGCGGAACAGGTCAGACAGCCGCCGGACGACATGAGCCGCGCGCCGGCGTGAGCCGGGCGCGCGGCGAGACCGACGCCTGACGCTCCGCGACAGGAGGACGCGTCAGAGCGCGAGTAGGGACCATGGCCGAGTACACACGCTACAGATCGGGAGAGGACGCGCCGGTCGATGCCGGCCGCGCCCACCGGCAGCGCCAGCGGCGCCGCCGGCGCGGACCTTGGCGCTGGGTGCGCTGGGTCGTCCTCATCCTCGTGCTCGTGCTCGTCGCGGGGCTGGCCGGCGGCGCCGGCGTCATCTACGCCCTCACGCGCAACCTGCCCAGCCTCGACGACCTGCAGAAGCGCAAGAACCCCGTGAACACGGTGATCTTCGACCGCGACGGCAGGGTGATCGCCGAGCTCCACGGCGCCGAGAACCGCGTGCTCGTGAAGAGCAACGCGATCGCCAAGGTCATGAAGCAGGCGGCCGTCGCCGTCGAGGACGAGCGCTTCTACGAGCACCACGGCGTCGACCCCATCGGCATCGCCCGCGCCCTGGTCGCCGACCTCAGGGCGGGCGCAGTGGTCCAGGGCGGCAGTACCATCACCGCGCAATATGTGAAGAACGCCTACGTCGGGGGCGAGCGGAGCATCGCGCGCAAGTTGCGCGAGGCCGTCCTCGCCTGGCAACTTGAGGACCGCTGGTCCAAGGACCGCATCCTCACCGCCTACCTCAACACCGTGTACTTCGGGGCGGGAGCCTACGGTGTCGAAGCCGCGTCACGCACCTACTTCCACAAGAGCGCGAAGCACCTCACGCTCAAGGAGGCGGCGCTCCTCGCGGCCCTCATCCGCCTGCCGTCCAAGTACTCGCCGACGACCGACCCCAAGCAGGCGAGAGAGCGGCGCGACATGGTGCTCGACATGATGGCCGTGCAGGGCTACGTCACTCCGGCGCGCGCCGCGGCGGCCAGGCAGAAGCGGCTCGGCGTCTACAAGAACCCGCCGAACCCCAACAAGAGCGAGGCGGCATACTTCGTCGAGTACGTGAAGGGTCAGCTCATAAAGAAGTACGGCGCGGCCCAGACCTTCAACGGTGGGCTGCGCGTCTACACGAGCATCGACATGACTTGGCAGGATGCGGCCCTGGAGTCGATCAGGAGCACGATCGGCAGCCTCGACTTCGGCGGCTGGAGTCCGTCCGGAGCACTGGTCGCCATCGACCCCGAGACCGGCTACATCCGCGCCATGGTCGGGGGCACGGACTTCAGGAAGCAGCAGTTCAACCTCGCCTGGCAGTCGCGCCGGCAGGCCGGCTCGGCGATGAAGACCTTCGTCCTCACCTCTGCCGTCGAGATGGGGATGAACCCGGCCACGACCTACTACGTGTCCCACAGCCCGACCATCATCCCGATGGGCGCCGGCGCCGAGCCCTGGATCGTGAACACCTACGACCACAGCTCCGCCGGGCGTATCAGCGTGACGGCGGCGACAGTCCGCTCCGACAACAGCGTCTACGCCCAGCTCTGCATGGACACCGGGCCCGAGAACGTCGTCGAGACGGCGCAGAAGATGGGCATCACGAGCCCGCTCGCGGCCGTGCCTTCGATCACCCTCGGCACGGAGGCGGTGAATCCCCTGGAGATGGCGGTGGCCTACGCGACCCTGGCGAGCGGCGGCATCTACCACAAGCCGCAGGCGATCGTGAAGGTCGTCGTCCCCGGCGGCAAGGTCGACTGGAAGCCCAAGACCAAGGGCCGCCGGGTGCTGAGCGCCGGTGTGGCCTACACCGTCAACAGGGTCCTGCAGGCCAACGCCACGTCGGGGACGGGCGCCGGTACCAGCGCCTACGTCTCACGGCCGCGCGCCGGCAAGACGGGGACCACGGACGAGTACGTCGACGCCTGGTACTGCGGCTATACGCCCAACCTCTCGACGGCCGTGTGGATGGGGTACTGGAAGGAGAGCCGGGAGATGCCCGGCGTCTCGGGCTCCACCTACTGCGTGCCTATGTGGGGCAAGTTCAACCAGGCGGCTCTCGCCGACCTGCCCAGCGTCGACTTCGAGTACGCCTCCATGGTGTTCAAGAAGTGGAAGGGCAAGTACTCGACGATGTCGCCCTCGCCCACCAAGAGCAGCGGCAAGCCCAAACCCGACAAGACGCTGACCGTGCGGCCGACCAAGTCGCCGACGCCGACGAAGCCCCCCACGCCGACCGAGTCGCCGACGCCGACCAAGTCGCCGACGCCGACCAAGTCGCCGACGCCGACCAAGTCGGCCGCGCCGCGCGAGGCCGCCGTGATCCGGAGCGCCGGCATCGTGACCGGCGCGACGGGCGGCGGCGAAGGTATCGTGGGCTGG
>JAKPOQ010000139.1 GCA_029547745.1 Actinomycetes bacterium | reverse complement strand
TCGATGTCGACGCCGTAGATGCTGTTCACGAGGATGCGCTTCTTCTCGGCGGTGGTGAGGCGCCAGGCGCCGCCGCGGCCCTGGTAGACCTCCTTGCGGTGCTTCTCGGCGCCGTGGGCGACGTACCAGTCACGATGCCAGTCGAGGAGGCGCTGGTAGGCGCCGATGAGGAAGCTCCCCGAGCCGCAGGCCGGATCGAGGATGCGCAGGGAGGCCGCCTGCTTGGGCGTGAGCCCCTCGAGCAGGCGGCCGACCGTCTGCTCGACGATGTAGTCAACGATGTAGGTCGGCGTGTAGTAGACGCCGCCGGCCTTCTTGACCTCGGGCTTGTCCTCGACCACGGCGCGGTGGCCGGGCGTCAGGCGGATGACCTTGCCGAGGAACTGCTCGTAGACCTGCCCCAGGATGTCGGCGGGCAGGACGCTGAACTCGTAGGGACTCTCGGGGTAGTACAGCCGGCGGATGATGTCCTTGAGGGGTTTGTCGTCGATCGTCAGCGCCGGCGTGAGGCGATCGGGCGCGCCGGGACGGCCTTTCTCCTCGGCGAAGTGGAACAGCCCCGAGTTGTAACGGGCATCGGCCTCGCGGAAGAGCTCCTTGAGACGGCCGTAGGTGCCGCCGCCGTTGAGCAGTCCCTGCAGGCGGCCGTAGGGTTCGATCGCGCGGTCCTCGCAGATGCGCAGGAAGATGATGCGGTCGATGGTCGCCTGCACGGCGTAGTTCATCTCGCGCTGCGAGAGTGACGCGTTGCGCAGGGCGATGTTCCGTGCCAGGGCGTCACGCCAGGCCTCGATCTCGGCGAGGAAGGCCTTGTCGACCTCGGCCGTGCCCTTCTTCGCCTTCATCGATTCGGCGTAGCGGTCGAAGGAGCCCTGGTACACCGCCTCTTTGCCGAAGACACCGGCGATCTCGTCCCAACGCGCGTCGTAGTCGGTGTATGGAACGTAGAGGACACGCGCCTTGGCAGCGCTGTCGCTTAGGCCCGGCTTGACGCGGCAGTCATAGGCGGCGAGCTCCTGGAAGTCGGTGAGGATGCTGAGGGGAAGCTTGGCGGACCAAGCGTAGCGCCGCACCTGGTAGGCGGGCGCCGGGTCGTCCTTCAGGTTGACGGCCGGCTTCTTCGCCTCGACGAAGAACTTCCGCTGGCCGCCGACGCGGAACGAGTAGTCGGGAGCGCGGGTCGAGAGGCCGACCTTGATCGCATCCTCGTGGACGACGTCCTTGTACTGCTCGGCGAAGCCCGCCTCGTTGTCGACGTCCCAGCCCAGCGCCTTGAAGAAGGGGTCGAGAAACTCGCGCCGGAGCTGCGTCTCGTTGTAGGCAGGGTTGAGGTAGGCGCCCTGGTTGCGCGCGAAGCGTTCGACGAGTCGCTTGACCGCGTCCGGTGCTGCCGTAGCACGCCTCCCGTGCTGTAGCCGACCCACCGCTTCGTAGTGTATACGCCGCCCGTGACCCCACCGCCTGCGCGAGCGCGTGTGGTGTAGCCTTCACGCGACGTGAGCGAGGACCCACAGCGCCCGCTGGACGGACCGCGGCCCGGCTCGACGCAGCCGGTCGACGAAGGGCCGCGACCGGCGAACGAAGGGCCGCGGCCGCCACGGCGGCCGCGGCCCGCCCACGCGGCGCGGCGGCGCCAGGTCCGGCGCCGCCGCGCCGCGGCGCTCCTCGTCCTCGTCGCCCTTGTGCTTCTGATCGCGTTCGCGGTGCGCTCGTGCGGCGGGTGCTCGGCCGGCGACCTCGTGCCGTCCGGCTGCGAGGGCGACGGCGAGGACGGCGGCGAGGCCGCCGCCACGCCGTCGCCCATCCTCACCGGCGGCCCATCGCCGGCGCCGGTCTCCCTGAGCGGCGACGGCATCAAGGTCGCCAGCTTCCTCGGCGGCCTGCGCCGGGACTTCTCCGGTCTCGGCGCGCCCAGAAGCCTCGACCTGATCTGGTACACGCGCATCGGCAGCGGCTGGACCTCGGGCAAGCTGCCCAAGGACCCGCCGTCCGAGTGGGCCGGCATCGGCTGGACGGGCCAGCCTGCCGTCGTCGTCGAGGTAGGGCGCACGTACCTTCTCGTCGCCGGCTACGACCACCGTCTGCACAAGATCGACGCGCGCAACGGCGACGTCGTCTGGGAGACGGGGTTCGACGACATCGTCAAGAGCAGCCCCACGGTCATCGAGGACCCCGACCCGCAGAGCGACGACGACCGCTACCTCGTCCTCGCCGGCTCGCGGCGCGGCTACCCGCTCGACCTCGACGACCCGGACGTGGCCCCGTATCGCGCCCTCTCGCTGGGGACCGGCAAGGAGCTCTGGCGCCTTCCTGTGCCCCAGACCCGCTGCTACAGCCGCGACTGCGACGCGAGCGGGCTCTTCGTCGGCGGCAAGGTCTACATCGGCGTCGAGAGCGGCTGGTTCTACCGCCTCGACCCGTTCCGCACCGTGGCCTGGGGTCGCTACCGCAGTCCCGTCGTCGAGGCGAAGCGCCTGCTGCTGGGAACGACGCAGGACCGCAGGACGCACAAGCGGAACCTCGTGCTCGAGGCGTCGCCCGTACTCGTCGGCCAGACGATCTTCGTGAGCGCGGGCGCCGGTCATGTCTATGGCCTGCGCCCGCGCGACCTCGCCATCGTCTGGGACTACCGCGTCGGCGCCGACCTCGACGGCACGCCCGTCCCGACCGCCGACCAGAAGCTGCTGGTCCCCGTCGAGAAGCAGTACGTCAAGGGCCGTGGCGGCGTGCTGCTGCTCGACCCCTCGCGGCCGCCCGACGACGCCGTCGTCTGGTTCCTGCCGACGAGCGACCGCGAGTTGTCGGAGTGGAAGGGCGGCGTGCTCGGGTCGGTCGCGGTGAACGACAGCTCGAACCGCGACGGCTCACACCCGGCCCTGGGAGCCGTCGTCGCCGTCGACGGCTACCTGTACGTGTTCTCGCAGGACACCCTCGCGCAGGAGCGAGTCAAAGGGCCGAACCTCGAACCCCGCCTGCGGACCCCCGTCGTCGTCGCCAAGATATGGATGGGCGGCGGCATCACGACGCCCGCGTTCGTCGACGACCGCATCGTCGTAGCGGGCTACGACAACATGGTCCACCTGTACAAGGTGGACTACGAGGAAGCGGTCGCCGGCGATGTCGGAGCGTTGCCCAGCGCCGACGGCCGCTTCTGGACGGTGAACGTGCGCGAGACCGCCCGGTTCACCGGCGGCGGCCCGTACGAGGCTTCGCCCGTGGTCTGGGACGGGCGCGTCTTCATCGGCTCGCGTGACGGGAACCTGTACTGCCTCGGAAAGCGGTGACGCGGCGGGGGCGAGCGGCGGCGGGGGCGAGCAGCGGCGGGGGCGAGCGGCGGCGGGGGCGAGCTTGGTTCGTCCCCGCCGCTGCTCGCCCCTGCCGCAAACGTGTATGCTCTGGGCATGCCTGCTCGAAGGGGCAACCGCCGGCGGCCGCGGCGCGTCCTTCTCGCGCTAGTCCTCGTCACCCTGACGGTCCCGCTTCTCGCCGCGCTGTCGCCGCCGGCGACGGCACGGCCGAACCCCGTCTCGCAGGCACGCCGCCCGATCGTGCTCGACCCTGAGCTGGGACTGTTCGACCAGTTCGGCTACCAGCCCGCATACACGCGCAACGTCCCCACGTTCGACGCGTCGAACCGGCCCTACATCCGCAGCCGTTCCGCCGACCCCGACTACACCGCCTTCGTCCACACGTTGCGCGACGGGCGTTGGGTCCGTCTCGACCTGCTACGTTGGGTGCGCGCCGCGTACCCGGACTTCTCGGCCACGGTGTCCGGCGCCGGCAGCCCGGACAACCGGGTCGTCTTCGACGCCAGTGACCGCGCCTACACGCTCCTCGAGATCCGCCTCGAGAACGGATCCGCACGCAACCTCCTGCTCTGGTCGACAGACCACGGCGCGTCGTGGCAGGTGGTGACGCTCCCGGCCGGCGGGGTGACCAGCGAGACGTTCGTCGGCCACAACACGTTCGACGGTCCTCCGCTTCTGGTCATCGTCCGCAAGGAGCCGGACCTCGACCCCTACACGCGCAACCGCCGTCGCAGCCTGTGGGTCACCCTGCCGCGCCTCGAGAACGGGACCGTCGTCGTGCCGGAGCCCGTGCTCGTGAGCGCCCACTGTCTCGGCAACGACGGTGGCTCGGGCGACACGTCGTTGGCAGTCTCCCATGGGGACTCCACGGAGATCGTCTGGACGGAGACCACGGATCGCCCCGCCCTCGGCGGCCCGACGTGCGTGGCCACGTTCGACCGGCGCACGGGAACGGTCGGCCGCGCCGTCATCGTCGCCCGCACGCTGCCCGGCAACGACGGCCACGCCAGGCCGGGCATCTGCCTCGACTCACAAGGTTACCTGCACGTCCTCACCGGCGCCCACGGCACGTCGTTCCAGTACACGCGCTCGCTCGCCGCCGGGACGCCCTACGCGGGCTGGACCACGCCCGAGCCCGTGCTCGTCAACGGATGGCGTTCCGGCAAGGACGACGAGAACGAGTCAGGACGGCAGACCTACCTCTCGTTCGTCTGCGACCGCAGCGACACGCTGCACATCGCCTTCCGCCAGTGGCGCCGTCACGTCGACCCATGCTTCTTCGGCGCGAACTATGGCGCTCTCTCCTGTCAGTACAAGCGGGCGGGCGGCGAGTGGAGCGACGCGCAGGTGGTCGTGGTGCCGCCGTACGCCGGCTATGCCGTCTACATGCACCAGCTCACCGTCGACCGCCGCGGGCGCCTGTACCTGGCGGCGGCCTGCATCGCCGGCCCCGAGGTGCAGGCGCGCCGGGCCGCATTGGCGCGGCGCAGGTTGCGCGGCGGCCCGCTGCCGCCGCTCTACCTGCGCCGCATGCTGCTGGTCCCGACGGCGGTCGGCCACACGTGGCGCTTCGCGACGACCGCCGACTTCGCCGCCGGGGTGTCGCCGCCGCCCGAGGCCGCGCCGTGAGAGCGCGCAGCCGGCCCTGCGCTGCGACCGTGCGCCGCCTCGGGTCCTCCATCCGACCTCATGCCGCCGCACCCCACCCGGCGCTCACAGGCGTGCGCGCCCCGGCCCATGCCGGCGCACCGGCCGTCGTCCTCGCCACCGTGCTCGCCGCGGTCCTCGTCGCGATCGCGTTCCCCACCGACGCGCAGGCCGCAGGCTGGTCATGGCTGAACCCGCGGCCCCAAGGCAACTCACTGAGCGACGTCGTCATGGTCGACGGCGACTGCGGCTGGGCGGTCGGAGACGGAGGGACCGTGCTGCGCACGCGCGACGGCGGCGCGTCATGGCGCCGCCAGACGAGCCGTGTCAGGACCACGCTCTTCGGCGTGTGGGCCGCCGACCGCCGCCGGGTCTGGGCGGTCGGCGACGCCGGAGTGGTCCTGCGCACGAGTGACGGCGGCGCAACGTGGACGCCACGGACGACGCCGACCGACCTCGCCCTGTTGGGAGTGACGTTCGGCGGACGCGACGGCCGTACGGGCATCGCCGTCGGCGAGGGCGGCGCGATCCTGCGCAGCGGCGACGGCGGAAGGACGTGGGCGACGCGGCACAGCCGTACGACCCACGCCCTGTTCGCCGTGGTCCTCGACGGGCCAGGGCGCGGCTGGGCCGTCGGCGACATGGCGACCATCCTGCGGACGGTCGACGGAGGACGCACGTGGACCAAGCAGCGACCCGCCATGGGCGGCGCCTTCAACGACATCGTCGTCTTCGACGCCCGCTCCGCCGTCATCGCCGGCGCGAACGGCCGTCTGAGCCGCACGAGCAACGCCGGGCGCACGTGGCGGGCCCTTCCAAGGTATGTCAGCGATGACCTCTACGCCCTGGCGCGGTCCGGCAGGACCACCGTATGGGCGTTCGGCGCGCGCGGCGCCGTGCTTTGCAGTCGCGACAAGGGCGCATCGTGGGAGGTGAAGAAGCGGGTCGGCGAGCGCTCGCTGTTCGCCGCCTCGTTCGGAACGGCACGCCGAGCCGTCGTCGCCGGGGCCACGGGCCTCACCGCGCGCACCACCGACGGCGGGAGACGCTGGTGCGCCGTCAGCGGCGGCTCCACCAGCGATCTGTTCGCCGTCGACCCCGTCACCGCCGAGACGGTCACCGCCGTCGGCGCCCAGGGGACGATCCTGCGCAGCGACGACGGCGGCGCCTCATGGCGCTCCATGCCCAGCCCGACCACCTCGCGACTCCTCGACGTCGCCTTCGTCGATCCCTTCCTGGGCTGCACTGTAGGCAGCGGGGGCGCCGTCTTCGCGACCGCTGACGGGGGCATCACCTGGACGCCGGCGGCGACCCCGGCGGGCGACGGCATAACCTCCCTGGAGCTTCTGCCGGACGGGCGCGGCTGGGCGACGACGGAGGGCGGCAGCGTCCTTGCATCCCGGGACGGGGGACGCACGTGGGTCGCGGCGACCACCACCGGGGAGGGCCCGCTGCAGGGTCTCGATGCGGACCGCCTGGGCTGCGTCTGGGCGGTCGGCGGCGACGCTTGGGGCCAGGGCCCGGCCACCGTCCTCATGACCCGGGACGCCGGCGCGAGCTGGCAGACGGTGACTCTCGGCTTCCAGGGCGAGTTACGCGATGTGCAGTTCGTCGACGGGCTCCGCGGGTGGGCGGTCGGGCGCGCCTACGGCCCGGACGGCGACTGGGACCTGGGCGTCGTCCTCCGCACGGTCGACGGCGGCGTCACATGGCAGACCTCGCTCCTCACCGACGTCGACCTCGAGACGGTGACGTTCGGCGACGCGCTCCGCGGCTGGGTCGGGGGAGGGCAGGGGCTGATCATGCGGACCAAGGACGGCGGAAGCACATGGGAGGTGCTCGACTCGGCGACCGCGGCCACCGTGCGCGACCTCGTCGCCGTCGACCCGTTCTCGCTGTGGGCAGTCGGCAGCGGGGGAACCGTGCTGCGGACCAGGGATGGCGGGGGACCGGCGCTCGAAGTGATCGCTGAGGCGCGCGGCGAGCGGGTCCCGCTCGCCGCGCGCCTCAGCGTCGCCGACGTCAAAGACTGAGCAGCGCCGGCAACTCGGCGAGCGTACGGATGGTCGGGAACGGCAAGTCGTAGCGTCCGGCCCGGTCGAGGAGGACGGCGCCCATGCCGCAGGCGAGGGCGCCCTTCACGTCGTCCTCCACGCTGTCCCCGACCATGACGGTGTCGCCGGCCATGATCGGCTCGCCCAGCACCTCGCCCGCCCGTTGGAGCGCCACGCCGAAGATCGCCGGTGACGGCTTGGCGAGGCCGACCTCGACGCTGGCGACCGTCAGCGCGACATACTCGGCGAGGGCGAACGAAGCCACGATCTCGTCGAGGTCGTGGCTGCTGTTCGACACGAGGCCGATCCTGACCCCGGCGTCGCGCAGCCGTTCGAAGCACGGCAGGACGTCGTCGTACAGGGCGAAGTTCTCGAGCCGGACCCATTCGGCGACGACGGCCGCGGTACAGGCCGCGACGGCCGCGGGCGGACCTCCGCCGAGGGCGTTGATCACGGCGTCGGCGATGGCGTGGTACGCGCCCTCGTCGTGCGTCGCGCCGAGCTCGGCGCGGCGGCGCTTCACGACCTCGTATGCGGCGCGCTCGGCCTCGTGCCAGCGCGACGGATCGAGTCTCAGCCCGTAGCGTTCCCCGATCGCCCGGTACCCCTCGGCGGCGAAGACCTCGCCCGGTTCAAGCACGGTGTAGTCGACGTCGAAGAGGACGAGCTTCGCGGTCGGACGGCTCATGGCGACGGCCGACGGTCGACGCGAACTTCAACGGCGCCACACGCGCCCGCAACGTCCGCCGGGCGGCCGGCGACGACCTGCGTACCGCACCGACCGGCCGGCGGTTGAGCGGCGGGCCGGCCGGCAAGGACGTCGGCGGCGTGGTACGACGAGCGCACGAACGGGCCCGCGACGACGCGCAGCCCGATCTCTCGTCCCCCTCCCTCGAGGGCCACGAACTCGGCGGGCGTGACGTAGCGCGCCACCGGCAGACACCCTTCGCGGGGACGAAGGTACTGACCGACGGTGACGACGTCGACGCCCACCGCAGCCGCGTCGCGCAGGACCGACGAGACCTCGGGCGCCGTCTCGCCGAGGCCGACCATGAGGCCGGTCTTGACGAGCGGCCGCGGCTGCGCCGCGGCCGCTCGTCGCAGCAGCTCCAGCGAGCGCCCGTAGTCGGCCTCCGGCCGCGCCGTCGAGTATAGGCGGGGTACCGTCTCGAGGTTGTGGTTGAGCACATCGGGGCGCGCGGCGAGGACGCAGTCGAGCGCCCCCTGGTCGCCGCCGAAGTCGGGCACCAGGACCTCGACCGTGGCCTGCGGCAGGGCAGCGCGCAACGCCGCGATCGTGGCGGCGAAGTGGGCAGCGCCGCCGTCCTCGAGGTCGTCGCGCGTCACGCTCGTCACGACGGCGTGACGAAGACCGAGCCGCGCCGCGGCCGCCGCCACGCGCGCCGGCTCGTCCGCGTCCGGCGCGCCGAGCCCTGTGGCCGCGTCCGCAGCTTCCCCCATCTTCTGGCGCCGCAGCCGGACCGCTCCGGCGCCATCCTCGAGAACCTTGTCTTCGCCCCGTCCTGGCGCATGCCCCACGGCGCAGAAGCGGCAGTGGCGCGTGCACACGTCGCCGATGATCAGGAACGTCGCCGTCCCGGCGGAGAAGCACTCCCCTCTATTGGGGCAGCGCGCCTCGTCGCAGACCGTGTGCAGGCGCAGGTCGGCGAGGACGCCGGCCGTGGCGCGGAACGCGCCGGCCGCCGGCGTCCTGACCTTGAGCCACGCCGGCTTCCGCCCGAC
>JAKPOQ010000113.1 GCA_029547745.1 Actinomycetes bacterium | reverse complement strand
TGCCTGCCTCTTTGCGCCTCTTCCTTTCGCAGCCCGGCGATAGGTTCCGGACCGCTCGTGACGAACTGGACAGCGTGAGCAACGTCCTGACCGCCACCAGCCTGCGCAAGACCGTGCACGTCGGCTTCCGCCGCCGGCCGGTCGAGATCCTCAAAGGCGTCGACCTGACGGTCGGCCGCGGAGAGGTGTTCGGTCTGCTCGGGCCGAATGGGGCCGGGAAGACGACGACCGTCAAGGTCGTGCTCGGCCTCATGAGGCCCACCTCCGGGCAGGTCGAACTCGGGGTCGGGGGTCTCGACCGCGTCGGTTACCTGCCCGAGAACCCCTACTTCTACGACTACCTCTCGGGGCGCGAGTTCCTCGAGTTCTGCGGGGCGCTGTTCTCGCTGCCGTCCGATGTGTGCCGCGAGTGCGTCGCTGAGCTGCTGCGCGTCGTGGGGCTCGAGGACGCCGCCGACGTCCACCTGCGCAAGTACAGCAAGGGCATGCTGCAGCGCATCGGCATCGCCCAGGCGCTCGTCAACGACCCGGACTTAGTGCTGCTCGACGAGCCCATGACCGGGCTCGACCCGATCGGCCGCCTCGAGGTCAAGCGCCTCATCCAGCGCCTGCACGACGAGGGCAAGACGGTGCTCTTCAACTCGCACATCATGGCCGACGTCGAGGAGCTCTGCACGCACATCGGTATCATGGCCGGCGGCGTCGTGCTCTGGACGGGGACGGTCGCGGAGGCGCTGGCGCAGGCGCCGACCCTGGAGGACTTCTTCATGAAGACCGTGAGGCCGGCATGAGGCAGACCGGCGCCATCGCCCTCAACACGTTCAAGGAGACGATCCGCGACCGCGTGCTGGCCGTCATCGTCCTCTTCGCCCTGCTGATGATCGTCGCGAGCCTCTGGCTGGGCAGCATCAGCCTCGGCGAGGAGGGGCGCGTGATGAAGGATTTCGGCCTCGTCGCCGTGACCTTCTTCGGCCTCGTCGTGGCGGCGTTCATCGCCGCCGGGCTCATCCACAAGGAGGTCGAGAAGCGCACCGTGTTCGTGCTCTTCTCGAAGCCCGTGAGCCGGGCGGCGTTCATCGCCGGCAAGTTCCTCGGCCTGGCGGTGACGCTGGCCGTGGTCGTCGCCGGGATGGGCCTCTTCCTTTTCGTCGTCGTGTGGGTCATCGACGGCGCCCCCACGTGGATGGTCCTGGCCGCCGTGGCGCTCATCTACGTGCAACTGCTGGTGGTCGTCGCCGTGACGATCTTCTTCTCGACCCTGGGCTCGGCGATCCTCGCCAGCGTGCTCGGCATCTGCGTGTTCATCGCCGGGCAACTGAGCACGAACGTGCTCGAGCTCACGCGTCTCGGGCAGAACGCTCTGACCGAGGCGCTGAGCTGGGTCGTCTTCGTGCTCATCCCCAACCTCACCGCGGTCGACGTGAAGCCGGCCGTGGTCGGCGAACAGACCGCCGACTGGGGGGCGATCGGGCTTTGGTGCGGGTACCTCGTCGCCTATGTGGTGGTCGTGCTCGCGCTGGCGACGGCCGTGTTCCGGCGGCGGGAGTTCTGACATGACGGGGCGGTTGGCGCGCCGCCTCGCGCTCGTCGTCGTCTGTCTCGCCTGCGCCGGCATCGTCGTCGCCTATCAGGTCACGCGTCCGGCGGAGGAGCGGCGCATCGGGCAGCCGTTCGTGCCCTCGCCGCAGTTCTTCCTCGACTTCTCGCCGAGCTTCCGCACGACGATCGCCGACGCCTACTGGCTGCAGACCATCCAGTACTACGGCGAGCATGTGCGGACCGACCAGCGCTACGACAGGCTCAAGGCGATGATCGACCTGGTGACGATGCTGAGCCCGAAGTTCGAGCGCGCCTACCTCTTCGGCGCCTACGCGCTGCTCGACGCCGGGCTCGCCCAGGAGGCCTACGACCTGCTCGGCCGTGGCTTCGAGGAGAACCCCGACGCCTGGAAGCTGGCGACCAATGCCGGCATCCTGATGTACAGCTACGGGGCCGAGGATGTGAAGCGCGAGGTGGCGGCGAAGTGGTTCGAAAAGGCGGCGGCGGTGGAGGGCGCGCCGCTGTACGTCTCACGTATCGCGGCGCGCCTCCTCGGTGAGGGCGGCGAGGTCGACAAGGCGCTCGCCCTCTGGGCCGAGGTCTACGCGACCGGCGACAAGTACTCACGGGCGAAGGCGCTCGCCGGCATGGACGCGATCCTGCCCAAAGATCCGGCGACGCGGCGCGCGGCCCTTGAGCGCGTGCGCGACCTCATGGCGCCGCGGACGTTCAGCGAGCTTGTGCGCAAGCTGGGGGCCGGGTGACCGCGCTCGTCGTCGTCATCGCCGTCGTCTACGGCCTCATCTTCGGCAGCTTCCTCAACGCCTGGGCGTGGCGCATGGCGCACGGGGAGAGCATCTGGCGCGGACGCTCGCACTGCACGCAGTGCGGGGCGCAGATCCGCGCCTACGACAACATCCCGGTCCTGAGCTGGTTCCTGCTGCGCGGTCGCTGTCGCGACTGCGGGGCGCCGATCCACTGGCGTTATCCCGCCGGTGAGGCGCTGACGGCCGTCCTCTTCGGTTGCGTCGCCGCCTACGACGGCCTCTCGTGGTGGCTCGTCCCGCACCTCATCTTCATCAGCGCGATGATCCTCGTGAGCCAGGTCGACCTCGAGATCCAGATCATCCCCGACGTCGTCGTCCTGCCGGTGGCGGCGATCGGCCTGCCGCTCATGGTCTGGCTGGACCACGACCCGTGGTGGGAGTGGCCCGTCGCGGGGCTCGGGGCGGCGTTCTTCCTCTGGGCGATCGCCTGGATCTACGAGCGCGTGCGGCACCTGGAGGGGATGGGCCTCGGCGACGTCAAGATGGCCCTGTGCATGGGAGTGTACCTGGGGGCGTCGGTGATCCCTGCCCTGTTCCTCGGCTTCGTCGGCGGCGCGGTAGTGGGCGTCGCCCTGATGGTGGGGAAGGGGAGGGACGCGAAGTCGGCCCTGCCCTTCGGGCCGTTCCTGGCGGCGGGGGCGGTCGTGTGCCTCTTCATCGGCCGCTGGCTCATCGACGCGTACCTGGGGCTGGCGCTGCCGGACCGCTGAGCGGGGCGCGAGTGGGGCCGTCGCGGGAGCACGGCGCGTCAGCGCCATCGGTGCGACGGCCGAGAACGTGAGCCGGTCGCGGGCGCGAACGTCATCCGCCGCGGCCGCCAACGTCATCCGGTGGGGCGGGTCGTCATCCTTCAACGGAGCGGGCGGCCGACCTATGCTCAGGAGGCTCTCGCCGGGCGTCGGCTCCGTGAGCATCCCCCGTCCCGAAGGTCCGTTCAGGAGGCGTCGTGTCACGCCGTGGCTGTCGTGTACCCGCCGGTTCGTGCCGTGCCCGGTCGTGCGACCGCGCACGGTGGCGGGAGCGATCGTGCAACCGCGCGCTGTGGCAAGCGCGATCGTGCAACCGCGCGTGTGGTCGGGCCCGCGCTGCGTGGCGAGGGAGCGCGTCCTCGCCTGCCGGCGGGTTCACCGTCGTCGAACTCACGGTCGTGTGCGCGATCGTCGGCCTGTTCGGCGCCGTGGCGGTGCCGTCGGCTGTGGCCACCCGACGGGCGCTTGGCGCCGACGCGGGGGCGCGCCACCTGGCGCTCGTGCTGCGCGCCGCGCAGGCACGAGCGCAATGCGGTGGCGCGCGCACGGCCGTGCAGGTGACGTCCGACGGCAGGTACGAGGTCGCTGAACAGGGTGAGGGCGGCTGGCGCGTCACCGAGGCGGGCGACCTGCCCACGAGCGTCAGCACCAACTTTCCCGGCGGGCGCGTCGAGTTCGGGCGCGCGGGCTGGCCGCTCCTGAGCGGAACGGCGACGCCGCGTGCCGGCAGCTTCGTCCTCGGCAGCGGCGACCGCACGCGCACGGTGGTCATCCAGATGGCGGGGTGCGTCCGATGTCGGTGACCGTGCCGGGCACGCGGCAGCGCACCACCAAAGACGCCCTGCCGCGCGGCGCCCGCGGCCGGCCGCTGTCGGACGCCCGCGGCATGACGTTGTTCGAGGTGATCGTAGCGACGGCGATCGTGCTGGTCACGTGCGTCGCCGTCACCACGGTGACGACGACCGCGGCGCGCGCCGGGCGGCAGTCCGACGTCGTCCGGCGGGCCGACGAGGCGCTCGTCGCCGAGGCGGCGCGCCTGCGCGCCCTGCCCTTCTTCTCACGGCTCCCGGCCGACTGGCCGGTGTCGCACGCCCTCCCGGCGCCGAGCGCCGTCGGTGAGCTCTTCCCGCACGCCGACGGGTCGCTGAACGAAGGGACGCCCGGCTACATCGGCGCCGGGGCGTATTCCGGGGCCTACCGGTCGATGGCGGTCGTCACCGGCGCCGAGGTCCGTCGCACCACGTGGATGGCTTGCTGCGGCGCTCACGGGTGGCGCCGGCTCGGCGCCGGCACAGTGGACGGATGGTGCGCCTGGTCCAAAGAGCCGCCGCCCGGCGAGGCGCTGGTGGTCCTGCTGGAAGCGTGCGGCGGTGGCCCGACAGTGTCGCCGCCGACGGCGCGGGACGGCGGTGCGGCTACCCCTTCGGCGCGAGCTTTGCCCTTGACGGCGGCTTCGCCCTCGGCTGGGGTCACGGGGCGCGTCAGGTCGATGATACTGGTCCTGACGGCCGAGGCCTCGGCAGGCGCCGTCGACCCTGACGCGCTCGACCAGCTCGACGGGGAGGAGGCGCCGTGAGGGACGGTCAGCTCCACGGCGAGGTGGCGCCGTGGGGCGGTCATCGGGACGGCGGGCGGTCGGTCTCGAGATCGCTGCGGATGGTGGCGGGCGGCAGCCGCGGCCTGACCCTCGTCGAGTTGCTCGTCGCAGCGGCGATCGCCGGCGGGCTGCTCGCCGCCGGCTGGGGCTGGTTGTGGACGACGGCCGCCGCTGCCCGTCGCGCCGACGTAGGGGCGCAGGCCGCCACTGCGCAGGCCTTCGCGGCGCGCATGCTGCGCGCCGACCTTGCGGCCTGCGCAGGGCTCTGTCCGCCCGATCTCGGCGTGTGCGGTCCGACGAGGTTGGCCGTCGTCTGTCGCGACCCGGTCGGCGGCGAGGACGACGTGCGCGTCGTCGCCTGGGATCCCAGCCGTCGCGTCGTGTGGCGGAACGCGACCGGGTCGTATCTCTGTGAGGGCGTGACCGCGTTCCGCGTGCGCTACTTCGACGCCGCCGGG
>JAKPOQ010000100.1 GCA_029547745.1 Actinomycetes bacterium | reverse complement strand
TCGTGGTCGACGCAGTCACAGATCAGCCCGTCGGTCGTCAGCGGCGGCGAAGGCCGGTACTTCTGGGGCCCTGAGGGGCGCCGCATCCTCGACTTCGCCTCGCTCGTCGTCAACGCGAACCTCGGTCACCAGCACCCACGCGTGACGGAGGCGATCGCGAGCCAGGCGCGACGCCTGTGCGTGACGGCGCCGGCGATGACCGACGAGGCGCGCGCCCGGCTTGCCGCGTTGCTCGCCGAGATCACGCCCGGCGACTTGACGATGTCGTTCTTCACCAACGGCGGCGCCGACGCGACGGAGAACGCGATCAAGCTGGCGCGCTGGTACACGGGCCGCCAGAAGATCGTCGCCCGGTATCGTTCGTACCACGGCGCCACGGCCGGCGCCGCCAGCGTCACCGGCGACCCGCGCCGGTGGGCGGCGGAGCCGGGCGTCCCCGGCGTCGTCCGCATGTTCGACCCGTACCCGTATCGCTGCCCGGCGGGGCACGACCATCCGCAGGTGTACGCACCGGGCCGAGGTGAGACCACGACCGGTCGGAGCACGACTGTCTCAAAGAGCGCCGCGACCGCGTTCGACGACGACACGGTCGCGCTCCTGCCGGCGCGCGACCCCGGCGCGTGCCCGGTCTGCTCGGGCGGCCCTCATCTCGAGGAGATCCTCCAGTACGAAGGCCCCCACACAGTCGCTGCGGTGATCCTCGAGACAGTGACAGGCACGAACGGCGTGCTCGTGCCGCCGGACGGATACCTCGCTTCGATCCGCGAGGTCTGCGACCGCTACGACATCCTGCTCATCCTCGACGAGGTCATGTCCGGCTTCGGGCGCACCGGACGCTGGTTCGCCTGCGAGCACTGGGACGTCGTCCCCGACATCATGACCGTGGCCAAGGGCATCACGTCGGGTTACCTGCCGCTCGGCGCCGTCATCGTGTCGGAACGTCTCGCCGACTGGCTGCAGGACCACGAGTTCGCCGGCGGCCTGACCTCTACCGGGAACCCACTGTGTTGCGCCGCCGGCATCGCCACGATCGAGGCGATGCGTGAGGAGAAGGTGGTCGAGAACGCGGCCGCGATGGGCGAGGTCCTGGCGGCCGAGCTGCCGCGCCTCGCCGCGGAGCACCCGTGCGTCGGCGAGGCGCGCGGCCTCGGCCTTCTCTGGGCCCTCGAGCTCGTCAAGGACCGGACGACGCGCGAGCCGCTCGTGCCGTTCAACGCCAAGGGCGAGGCCGCGGGCCCCATGCGCCGCCTCTTCGAGGCGGCCCTGGCCCGCGGCCTCTACCTCATGACGCACTTCAACCTGGTACTCGTCGCCCCCCCGTTGACGATCACGCGCGCCGAGCTCGACGAAGGGCTCACGATCCTCGACGAGGTGCTCGCCGTCGGCGACGAAGCTCTCGCCTGCCGCGCCCGCAACGGGCGGGCGCCGTTTGCCTGAACGGTCGCCGAGGTACACAGACCCAACCACGACGGCAGGGGGTCCCATGCCATGAGCGATCCGGAGCAGTTCCCCAAGCTTTTCACGCCCGTCACCATCCGTGGCGTGACGATCAAGAACCGGGTGGTCTTCCTGCCACACCTGACCCTGTACGCGAACGCCGACCACACACCCAGTCGACGCGACGCCTACTACTACCGCGAGAGAGCCCGGGGCGGCGTGGGACTCGTCGTCGTCCCCAGCATGGTCGTCGAGCCCAGCGGGTCGTACCTGAACACCATCCATGCCTTCGACACGGCGAGCATCCCGGGCCTGCGGCGGATCGTGGACGCGGTGCACGACAACGGCGCCACGATCTTTGGTCAGCTCACCCATATGGGGAATCAGACAAGGAGCGTCGAGACCTTCCAGCCGCTCGTCGCCCCGTCCGACGTCCCCGACCTGACGGTGGGCGAGGTCCCCAAGCCGATGACGGTGGACGAGATCCACGAGCTCGTCGCCGCCTTCGGGGCCTCCGCCGCGAACCTCGTCGAGGCCGGCTTCGACGGCGTCGAGATCAAGGTCGCCCACGACGGCATCCTGGGACAGTTCCTGTCGCTCCTCAAGAACGTGCGCACCGACGAGTACGGCGGCTCCCTCGAGAACAGGTGCCGGGTCGTCGTCGAGGTCCTGCAGGCTATCCGTGACGCGATCGGCGACCGCCCCCTCGGCGTGCGCCTCGGTATCAACAAGTACGTTCGCGGCGATTACGGCGTCGACGAGGCGGTCGGGTACGCCAAGATGGTCGCCCGTGTAGCCGACTACATCAGCACCGACTCCGGCACGTGGGAGAGCATCGACTGGCTCGTCGCCCCCATGACCACACCGCAGGGGTTCCTTCTGGACGACGTGGCCCGCATCAAGCAGGCGGTCGACATCGTCGTCATCGGCCACCATCGCATCATCTGGCCGGCCACCGCGGAGGACGCCCTGGGGAAGGGCGCCTGCGACATGATCGGCCTGGCGCGGGCCCTGATCGCCGACCCCTACTGGGCGAAGAAGGCCCAGGAGGGACGGTTCGACGAGATCCGCGGATGCATCGGCTGCAACCAGAAGTGCATGGGCAGGCTGCTGCAGAACCTGCCGATCAGTTGCGTCCAGAACCCGACCTCAGGGCACGAGTATGAGTACGGCGAAGATGTCCTCTACGCGAGGACCCTCGAGCCGAAGAAGGTCGTCGTCGTCGGGGGCGGCCCCGCCGGCATGAAGGCCGCCGACATCCTGGCGCGCAAGGGACACGACGTGGTCCTCTTCGAGCGGGAGGGTGCGCTCGGCGGGCGGGTGACGTGGGAGAGCAAGCTGCCGGGAAGGCGCGAGGTCTCCGGTGTCGCCCGCTTCCTGAGGCGCGAGATGGAGGTCCGGCACGTCGACGTGCGCACGGGGACGGAGGCGACGGCGGAGCTCGTCAAGGACGAGCAGCCGGCCGTCGCCGTCATCGCCACCGGGTCGACCATCGTCGCCGGCGAGGTCCCCGGCATCGCCAAGGACAAGGTCTTCCACACCCTGGACGCCCTGGATGGCAGAGTCACCGGGACCACCGTCCTCGTCGTCGACAACGACGCGACCATCGAAGGCGTCGGCGTGGTGCGCACGTTGCTCGCCCAGGGCAAGAAGGTCATCTGGACGACGCCGGCGTTCGTCAACGGTCAGAACGTCACCCCGCCCACCGTCATGCCCCACTACCAGGCGATCGACGGGCAGGACGTCGAGCTACACCCCATGAGCGTCCTGCTCGGGTTCGAGGGCGACACAGCCAGCCTGCTCAACCCCTACTACGGCAGGCAGGAGAAGGTCGCCGGGGTCGACGCCGTCGTCGTCGTCGGCATCAAGGCCCCGGCGAACGAGCTCTACGACGCACTGGAGGGGAGCGTCCCCGAGGTCCACCTCATCGGCGATGCCGCCGCTCCCCGCGACGTCGCGTCCGCGCTCGAAGACGCCGTCGGTCTCTGCAGCAGAATCTTCTAGAGGAGGAAGTCCACATGGCTGACCAAGCCAAGAAGTACAAGTGCAGTGTCTGCGGGCACATCTACGATCCGGCCGAGGGCGACCCCAGTGCCGGCGTCGCCCCCGGGACGGCGTTCGAGGACCTGCCCGACGACTGGGTGTGCCCGGTGTGTGGTTCCGGCAAGGACAAGTTCAAGCCGCTGGACTGACGTTGACTCAAGGGCCTTGGTCCTACTCGTTGATACACGGCCCGACGGCCTGGCCGTGGTCATCGACGCTCTTGACACGTATCGACGGGTGGAACCCATCCAGCAGGCAGACCCTGCGTCGCGCCTGAAGCAAGACCCTGAGGGAGCAGCAGACCGTCCAGGGCATCACCCGCAGTCGTGCAGCGACTGTCGGGTGGATGCCCTTGTTGGGCGTGAGGACGGCACGAGGCGCACCTCGACCTCGCATCCGACGGCACGGGCGTACTTCTTGAGCGTCTCCACCGAGGGCGAGTGCTTGCCGAGGCCCTCCAACCGTGAGACGGCGCTCTTCGTCGTGCCCATGGAGGCGGCCACCTGCTCCTGGGTGAGGCCGGCCTTGGCGCGTGCGGCCAGGAGCTCGCGGACGAGCTTGTACTCGTCGGCGCGCTCGGCGTAGGCCTCGGCGAAGCCCTTGCGCTTCATGGCCCGAGCCAGGAACGCGTCGTGATCGTGGGCGACGGGGCGGTACTTCTGCTCAGCCATCACGCACCTCCTTCATGCGACGGCGGGCGATCTCGAGGTCGCGCTTCGGTGTCGCCTTCGTCTTCTTCGTGAAGGCGTGGAGCACGACCACGCGCTCCCCGACGAGGTAGCAGTACAGGGCCCGCCCGATGCCCTCGCGACCGCGAGCACGGAGCTCGAAGAGCCCGTCGCCCAGCGCCCGCGTGTGCGGCATGCGCAGGTCGGGGCCGAACTCGGCGAGCAACTCGACGAGCCGCGCGTAGTCGGCGAGGATGCCGACCGGCCACCGTTCGATCTCAGCGAGGACGTGTTCATTGAAGTACTCGACGGAGTACGGCATGGATGCATGTTAGCGCATATGCTAACTCAGGTCAATGCCGGAACCGGTGAGGCGGCCTCTCCGGCTCTGGGGTCTCTCCACCCAAGAGATACTTGGCCCGCCGCGATCGTGGCGCCCTCGAATCTGCCAACAGTGAGTCCGGGCCGAACGAAGGGCTGCACGCCGTCCGAGCACAGCGAGCTGATGTCGACCTGGAGCTTCTGCGAGTCGCCGACACCGGTCGGCGCGAATCCTTCGTCTTCGCCAGCCTCGCAGCGGTGCTCCCGCACGTCCGTCACCAGGCGCTTCAGATCGCTACGCCTCACGGTGCACTCACCCCGACCACGCGTACGTGTCCGCCTTCACGCGTTCGTAGTTCTCGTCGAGGGCGGGCTCGAGCAGGACGAGGGCGGCGATGCGGCGCGCCATCTCGGTGACGTAGCGCGCCTCCTCGGGCTTGAGGTCGCGCCCGAGCAGGGCGCGCTCGCGGTAGGA